>NZ_CP032570.1:2415567-2786135 GCF_003626915.1 Tsuneonella amylolytica | reverse complement strand
CAGCGGTCTTGGAGTCGGAGGGGCCGGAAGGCTCCGGAGACGTCACCGTAGGTGACAATACCGCCGTTCGGCGCTAGCCGAAATTCCCGTAGGACAGGTGGCCGAGTGGTTTAAGGCAGCGGTCTTGAAAACCGCCGTGGGTTTACGCTCACCGTGGGTTCGAATCCCACCCTGTCCGCCAGATTCCAGGAGCACTTCGTTGGCCAAATTCCTCATCGTCGAAGCACGGTTCTACGACCATCTAAACGATATGCTCGTGAAGGGCGCGGGCGACGTGCTGAAGGCCAACGGCCACGAGTTCGAGGTGATGGTCGTGCCCGGCGCGCTCGAGATCCCGGGCGCCATCGCGATGGCAGCGGAAAGCGGCCGCTACGACGCGTTCGTGGCGATCGGCGTCGTCATCCGCGGCGAGACCTATCATTTCGAAATCGTCGCGGGCGAAAGCGCGCGCGGTGTCATGGCCCTGACGATGGACGGCATCCCTGTCGGCAACGGCATCCTTACCACCGAGAACGAGGCGCAGGCGATCGTCCGCGCCGACCCTGCGCAGAGCGACAAGGGCGGCGAGGCGGCGAAGGCGGCGATCGCGCTCCTGACCATCCGCGACCAGTACGCGTGAACGGATACCCGGTCCTCTTTACCGAACGCCTCGCGCTCCGCGTTCCCGAGGCCGGCGACCTCGACGGCTTTGCGGCAATGGCGGCGGACGAGGAGACGATGCGTTTCATCGGCGGCCGCGCCTCGCGACCGGAAAGCTGGCGTTCGCTGTGCTCCCTGCGAGGGGCGTGGGACATCAGGGGCTTTTCGATGTTTTCGGTCATCGAACGCGCGACGGGCAAGTGGGTCGGCCGGCTCGGGCCATGGGAGCCCGAAGGGTGGCCCGGCAAGGAAGTCGGCTGGGGCCTGCACCCTGAATTCGCCGGAAAGGGCTACGCCTACGAGGCGACCGTGGCGGCCATGGACTACGTTTTCGACGTGCTGGGATGGGATGACGTCATCCACACGATCGATCCCGAAAACGCCCGATCCATCGCACTCGCCCGGCGTCTGGGTTCGACCAACCTCGGCCCCACCCGCCTGCCCGAACCCTTCCAAGACCAACGGGTCGACGCTTGGGGGCAGACGGCCGAGCAATGGCGTGAGCGCCGCACCGGCAAGGAGCAACCGACATGACCGGACACGACTTCATCGCAGGTATCCCGCTCGTCCTCGGCGGTAACGTATTCGGCTGGTCGTCCAAGGGCGACGAAGCCTTCGCGGTCCTCGATGCCTTCTACGAGGCCGGCGGTCGCATGATCGACACGGCCGACGTCTATTCGGCGTGGGTTCCGGGGCACGAGGGCGGCGAATCCGAAACCGTACTCGGCGAGTGGCTGGCAAGTCGCGGGGTTCGCAGCGAAATGCGATTGCACACCAAGACCGGCATGCTCGGCGGCAGCGAACTCTACGAACGCGTCCGGGTGCTCCAGTCGCTCGACCGTTCGCTCGAACGGCTGCGGACCGACCGTGTTGATCTCTACTACGCCCACAAGGATTATCCCGAGCTCGAGATCGAGCAGATCGTCGACGCGTTCGACGGTGCCGTCCGCAGCGGCAAGGCCAAGGCGGTCGGCGCGTCCAATTTCGGCGCCGACCGTCTTAACGCCGCGCTGACGCAGGCTGAGGCGACCGGGGCTGCCCGGTTCGAGGCACTGCAGAACGAGTACAACCTCGTGTCCCGCAGCAGCTACGGCGAAGATCTTCAGACACTGGTGACGCAGAAGGGGCTCGTCATGCTGCCGTTCTTCGGTCTCGCATCGGGCTACCTTACGGGCAAGTACCGTAGCGAAGAGGACTACGCGAAGTCGCAGCGCGGTGGGCGGGCGAAGGAACTGGCCGGAGCCAATGGCCCGCAGGTCCTGAACGCCATGGATGCCGTCGCCGGCGAAACCGGCGCCAGTCTCGCCGCGATCGCCCTTGCGTGGCTGGTCCGGCAGCCCGGTATCCCCGCCCCGATCGCGAGCGCGCGTACGGCGGCGCAGCTCGAGGACCTGCTGGCCTTTACCAAAGTCGAACTGTCCGACGAACAGGTCGTACGGCTCACCGCGGCAGCCTGACGCCGATCAGCGGGCGGGGTCGGCGATGCCTTCCAGCCCGAGCGGATCGTAGGGACCGATCGCAAGCTGCTCGAACGCCCCGACACCCTGTTCGCCATCAGGCCCGGTGACCCGGCAGATCATCTGCACATGAAGGTTGTCGATGCGCGCGGGGTCGACGGCGGCAAGGTCGATGTCCTCTCGCTCGACCTCCAGCGCGCCGTGGTCGAGCCCGTGCCCCCACTTGGGCGAGGTGTAACCGAGCCCGCGCATCTGGAATCGGCCGACCGGCTCGAACGCGAACGTCTCGCCGCCTATGTCCAGCGAACCGCCCGATGGCCACCGCGTCCCGGGGGCAGGCGGCGCATTCATTGTCCCGTCCTCGTATTCGACGAAGTCGGCAGGAACCGCTCCATCGGAAGCGAACACACCGCGGCTGTTCCAGGCCGCCCCGTCCCGGTGCGCGTTGAGGTGCCAGAACAGGCTGCGTTCCGGCAGGTTTACCGGCGTCCATTGCCAGAAGAACTGGCCGATCCCGGCGCCTTGCGGATCGGCCGCGCCGACCGGCCGCACGCCCCAGCTCCGGTCCCGTGTCCCGGCGGTGTTGCCGGCCAGATCCTCGCGCCGACCGTCGATCTCGATCCAGCCTTCGTAATGGCCGTTCTGCGTCAGCCGCGTGTAGTCCATCATCGTGCGCGGACCCACGCGCCAGGTGAAACGCGGCTCCTCGATCGGGAACGCGCGACCCGTGAAGACGATGTCGGCGGCGATTCCCTCGCCCTCGACCACGATGCGCAGCTTTTCGAGCGGCTCGATCACCTCGATGCGGATCGGGCCGCAAGCGAGGTTCATGCGCTCCATGCCCAGCTTCCGGCTGGCATGGAGGCAGTGCTGCGTGTCCCCCCGGATCGCGCAGAAATGCGCATCGCAGACGTCGAGATGCGGATAGACGCCGAACGCGACCGCGAAGAACCGGCTGCCATCGGGCGCGTAGCCATTGAAGAAATAGCGGTCGTAGAAGTTGCGATCGGTCCCGGCGTAGGCGACCGGCTCGGCCGTCTGGTGGATCGGGTAGTCGTCGCCTTTCGATAGCGTCATGCGCCGCCCTTTCCGGTCAGAAGATCGATCGAGCCGTGCGCCCGGGCGAGCGCGCAGGCACCCCGGGCCATCGACAGGAAGTTCGCGTCGCCCCGCTCGGTCCGCTCGACGAAGGCGGCGCTGAAGACGGCGGTGGACACGCCATGGAGTGCGCCAAGGCGGTAGCCGTCGATAACCTGGTCGCGAGTTATGGACACACCACGCGCCGACATCTCGGCGCAGTAGAGGTCGATCAGTTCGCCCTCGATCTCCCGCCGAAGCGCGTCGCCGATGCCGCATCCCAGGAAATAGCCGAGATCGGTGAGGCCGCCGCCCGTTGCGACTGTCTGCCAGTCGAGAATTGCAATGGCTTCGGCCCCGCCGCGAATGTCGAACAGCATATTGTCGAGCCGGAAGTCGCCGTGGATCAGGCAGCGGTCGCCCCCTTCCCGCCCGAACCACAGCTCGCGCGCGTCGTTGAGATCGTGGCAAACCGCCATGAGTTCGGGGTCGAGCGTGTCGGCATACCTCTCTGCAAAGATCGCGTGAGCCTGGGGGTACATCGTCATGACTTGCGCCACCGACTCCGGTTTCATCGCCAGCCAGTCTCGATCGATGATTTCCGACCGGTTCCAGCTCGGCGCATGGAGCGCGGCGGCCTGGCGCACGGCATGGCGGGCATCGTCCGCCGAGCAACTCGAAAGCTGATCGCCTTGCCGGCAAGGGCCGAGATCCTCGAATAGAAGAACGAAATCGGCGCCATCGTCACTGACTTCGGCGGCATAGGTGCGGGGCACGCGCACGTCGAGAACCGCCGCGAGTTCGCGGTAGAAGCCGACTTCCTTTGCGTAGAGGCCGAAAGCCGCGGCGGTGCCGCGGCTCATCGGATCGGCCGCGGGAAACTTGCCTGCGATCGTCCCCGGCCCCTCTCCGCCCTCGTATTCGAGCGCGAAGCGCGCGCTGTCGCCGACCTGCCCCGTCCCTATGGCCTGCCAGCTAACAGATACGACACGCCCGCTGTCGAGCGCGCCTGCGTCACGCAGGTGCTGGGTCAGCCATTCGGCCGATACGTCCGCCGGTCGCGATGGAAATACGCCCAAGCCGATCCTCTCTCAAGCGGAACGGTAGGCCGCAGCGACGCTTATGACAATCGACGCTTTGGAAAAGGATCGCCTGTGGACGGACCGCTGGAATGGATTGCCGCAGTGGGCACGATGATCGCCGCGCTGCTCGTCGCGATGGACAAAGGGCGGCGGATTACCGGGTGGGGCTTCGTCCTGTTTTGCATAGTCGCGGTTGTGTGGATCGTCGCAGGTTTGACCGGAGGCGCCATGCCGATCGCCGCGATGAACGCAATTCTGCTGCTCATCAATGCGTGGGGCGTGTGGCAGTATCTTTTCAGCCCGAAGAACAAGAAGGTGATGGATCGCCTCGAACCCGTGGCCGAGAAAATCGAGCACGAAGTGGAGGCGGAGGAGAATTAGGCGATTACCGGTCCTTTTCGACCGACCAATACCTGCGCGGCCACTGCTTTTGGCAAACCATGACGGCGAAGATGGAATAACGTGAGGAAGCTCTCTGTTCGTTCTGGGTAGACGAACAACCCGTCGTCGGCGCGATCCATCGGTTGCGCAACGAACTGAATCGGGTCCGAAGTGGACTGAACATCGGCTTACGGGCTTCCCAAAAACACAAAATACATGGAATAACAGCGCGACCGAAAGAAGATAAAAAGGGTCGGGGGAGCGAGATGCGTCGTATTGTCGGGTTGCGATGCTGATCGACGAGGGGCGCCGCTATTGCGCCAGCCGTCGATGAACGCATCGATGGTACCCGACCTACCTGCCGATCGAGAGGCTCTGCTGGCGACAGCGCGCGCGATCTATCGCAACCGTCGGTTGCGCGACGATCTGTTCGGGGCGGACGGCACCTTCGGCGAACCCGCGTGGGATCTCCTGCTCGACCTGTATCGTGCATCGCACGACCGGAAGCAGGTGTCGGTTACGGCTGCCTGTGCAGCATCCGCCGTGCCGGTGACGACGGCGCTGCGTTGGCTCGGCCAGTTGGAGCGACAGGGCCTGGTGGTCCGCCTCGCCGACCCGACCGACCGTCGCCGCATGCTGGTGTCGCTTACGCCGCGCGCGATCGAACTGATGGAAACCTATCTCGCGCAGGTGGTCGGGATGCGCGAGCTTTAGCCGGCAAGCCGGCCGAAGCACCCCCGGCCTGCGTAATGCGCGCTGGGCCCAAGCTCTTCCTCGATGCGGATGAGCTGATTGTACTTGGCCAGCCGGTCGCTGCGGGCAAGGCTGCCGGTCTTGATCTGTCCGCAATTCGTCGCGACAGCGAGGTCGGCGATCGTCGCATCTTCGGTTTCGCCGGAGCGATGGCTCATCACCGCGGTATAGCCGGCGCGCTGCGCGACGCTGACTGCCTCCAACGTTTCGGTGAGAGTGCCGATCTGATTGACCTTTACCAGAAGCGAATTGGCGAGCCCGCGTCCTATGCCCATTGCCAGGCGTTCGGGATTGGTGACGAACAGGTCGTCACCGACAAGCTGTACGCGATTGCCGATCCGTTCGGTCAGCGCCTTCCAGCCTTCGAAATCGTCCTCGCCCATCCCGTCTTCGATCGAGCGGATCGGATAGGCGTCGCACAGATCGGCGAGCCACGCCGCGTTTTCTTCGGGCGAAAGCGAGATGCCCTCTCCCGTCATTTCATACTTGCCGTCCCGGAAATACTCGGTCGCCGCGCAATCGAGAGCGAGGACGATGTCCTTGCCGGCGCGAAAACCGGCCTGTTCGATCGAGCCCATCACGAAGTCGAGTGCTGCACGCGTGCTCGACAAGTTGGGCGCGAACCCGCCCTCGTCGCCCACCGCGGTCGCCAGACCTTTCTGGTGAAGCGCCTTCTTCAGCGTGTGGAATACCTCCGCGCCCCACCGCACCGCCTCAGCCAGGCTGTTGGCGCCGACGGGCATGATCATGAACTCCTGCACGTCGATCGGATTGTCGGCATGCTCGCCGCCGTTGACGATATTCATCATCGGCACCGGCAGTACGTGCGACGCGACCCCGCCCACATAGCTGTACAGTGGAAGCCCACGCGCATCCGCAGCGGCCTTCGCCACCGCTAGGCTGGCGCCCAGGATCGCATTCGCGCCGATGCGGCTCTTGTTCTCCGTGCCGTCGAGATCGATCATCGCGATGTCGATGTCGCGCTGGTCCTCGGCATCGAAGCCGACCAACAGGTCGCGCATTTCGCCGTTCACCGCGTCGACCGCCTTCGTCACGCCCTTTCCCAGATAGCGGCCTGCATCGCCGTCACGCAGTTCGACCGCCTCGTGAGCACCAGTGCTTGCGCCGCTCGGCACCGCGGCCCGCCCGAAACTGCCGTCCTCGAGCAGAACGTCGACTTCGACCGTCGGATTGCCGCGGCTGTCGAGAATTTCGCGGCCGTGGATGTCAATGATCGCGGTCATGGGAGGTGCTCCGGTATCTGGCTTGCTGGGTAGCTGGTGCACTCCCGTGACGGGAGTTCGCCGGCCCGTAAGCGGCGGAACAATGCCGCGCAAGTTGCGTTGCAACATCGACCCCGTCCGAGATCGGACGACCCGTTACGATACCTGAGGGCAAGAAGGACACCACTCATGGCCGATCCCATCAATTCCACCACTCCGACGACCTCGTCGACCAGCGCGACCACGGCGACCACCACCACCCCCGCCACCGACGGCTTCGCCTCCACGGCCGCGACGACCGCGGACACCGCGACTTCCGCAGCTGGCAGTGCGAACACCGCCGAGGCGAAGAGCCGGTTCAATGCCGCGCTCGAAGAAGCCAAGGCCGGCGCCGCCGCTCTCAAGACCGAGGCGGGCGAACGCGCTGCTGCCTACAAGAGCCAGGCTCGCACCCAAGGTGAGGACTGGGTCGCGCAGGCGAAGGACTACGGCGGCCAGGCCAAGGGCAAGGCCGGCGAACTCGCGGTCGATGGCAAGGGCAAGCTCGCCGAAGGTATCGCCGCGCTCGGCCGCGCGATCTTCGACACCGCGCCCACCGTCGACGAGAAGCTCGGCGCAAAGTATGGCGACTACGCTCGTTCGGCGTCGCGCAGCCTGCAGGAAACGTCCGCACGGCTCGACGCCAAGACCGTCGAGGAAATCGGCGAGGACGCGGCCGAGTTCGTCCGCAAGAGCCCCGGCCTCGCGGTCGGCATCGCGGCGGTCGGCGGTTTCATGCTTGCACGTCTGTTCCGCGGTTCGAACGACTGATTTTCTCCTGACCGGGAGGGTCGCACTTGAATACGCATGATCCCAATCTCGATTCGTCCGCCATCGCCGATGCGGTGGCGGACGAAGTCGTGCCCGAAGACCGGTCCCTGACCGACGATGTCTTCGCTCTGTTCGACGACGGCAAGACATACATCCAGAGCGAGATCCAGTACCAGAAGACCCGGGTCGCCTTCGCGGCGGACCGGGGCAAGTCTGGCATAGTCTACGGCATCGGCGCTCTGGCGTTGCTTCACTTGGCTCTCGTTGCCTTGGTCGTTGGGCTGGTAATCGCCCTTACTCCCGTCGTCGGCCCGTGGCTTGCGACCATCATCGTGGTCGGTCTGCTCGCTATCGGCGGGATCGCGCTCGCGCTTTCGGCGAAACGAAGGTTCGCCGCACTCGCGGCCGCATTTCGGGAGACGAAGGCGTGACCGTCGATCTCGAAATGCAGCTTCGTGAGGATCGCGCGCTGCGAAACGCCGCGCGCGCTCTCGTGGACGCCGATATGGCCCATCTTCGAACGAGCCTGTCAGGGCGGTCCATATCCAGTCGCATCTTCGGCCGCTTCAGTGAGGGCGCAGCGGACGTCTTCGAGGAAGCCGTCGAAGTGGCCGAGGATCACAAGGGAGTATTGGCCACGCTGATCGCCGCAATCGTCATCTGGTTCGCGCGCCATCCGCTCGGCCGCATGGTCGGCATGAGCGACGAAGAAGCGGAACAGGACGACGAAGGTGACCGTTGGTCGGACGACGATATTTAAGGATAAGCAAAATGACGAATGAAGAGAAACGCGCCGAACTGCAGGAGAAGGTCGCGGCCGCACAGGCTCGCAACGAAGAACGCTCCTTTACCGACTATGCGCGCGACGCTGGCGATCAAGCCACCGCGTTCGTGAAAGAACACCCGATCGCAACCGTACTCGGCGGCGTGGCGCTGGGCGTTCTCGTCGCGGCCGTCGTGCCCGGGCCGGGCCGTCGGATGCGCAAGAAGGCTTCGGCCCGCAGTGCGGTTCTCGCCGGCGCCCTTGCGGATCTTGCTGTGAAGTACGGAAGCGAACTGTTGGCTGGCGCTGAGGACGTCGCGCGTTCCGGTAAGGATCGCCTTGGCGATCTCGGCGACAGCGTGGCCGACGGTTCGCGCGGTCTTCGCCGCGAAACCGGTTACTTTGCCGGTGCCGTTGCCGACAGCGCTCGCGCATTGACCCGCGATACCGGGAAGAAGGCCGGCCGGACCATTCGCGACCTCAAGAATCGCGTCACGCACTGAGCGGGTTGCCCGGTCGATAAAGCACCGGACGTTAAAAAAGGCGGCGCAGCGGGGTTGGCCTGCGGCGCCGCCTTCTTTATGGGCCGCGCCGATTTCCTCCCCAAGGACACGAAAAATGACCGAGAAGAAGCAGCTTCCCCATCTGGTGATGGGCGGGCGCGTAACCGATCCGCAAACGCTTCAGTTCGCCGACTTGAAAGCGCTCGACCTAGTCGGCGTATTCCCCGACTACCCGAGCGCGCTCGACGCGTGGCGCAGCGCCGCGCAGCGCACGGTCGACGATGCGGAGATGAAGTACGTTATCGTCCACCTGCACAAGCTGCTCGATCCGGGCGCGCAGGGGAACTGATCCTCTGCCCCGCAGTCCGGCCCCCGTCAGATGAACTCGATTTTCTCGACCAGGTAGAACTTGTCGCCGGACGGCACGGTCACTTCGATCTCGTCACCGACCTTCTTGGTGATCAGCGCGCGGCCGAGCGGCGAATTGTAGCTGATGCGCCCTTGCTTCGCGTCGGCTTCGGTCTGGCCGACGATCTGATACTTCACCGGCTTGTCGTCCTCGTCGAGCAGGGTCACCGTCGCGCCGAACACGATGCGGTCGCCCGACAGCGATGCGGGGTCGATGATTTGCGCGCGGCTGATGCGATCTTCCAGATCGGCGATCTGCGCCTCGATCTGGCCCTGACGTTCCTTCGCGGCATGGTATTCGGCGTTTTCCGACAGATCGCCGTGTGCGCGCGCTTCCTCGATCGCGTCGACGACCTTGGGGCGTTCGGCGCGCAGGACCTTGAGGTCGGCGGTAATCCGCTCGTAGCCCTCGGCCAGCATCGGCACCTTTTCCATCGTAGCCATCCCGTTCTTCTTTCTCGTCGTATGCAATCGGCGACAATTCGACCCCCCGCCGCCCCCGGGGACGACGAACACGGATCACGATGTCGGGAAATGCGCGTGTCTGTCAGGCGCTATAATAGTCCTGCAGGGGCCTGACTTCAAGCTGGCTCGCCGAAACCTCGGTTATGGCACGGGCGGCTGCAAGGCTGGCGGCTGCGGTCGTGTAGTACGGAATGCGTGCCTCGAGAGCGCCGGCGCGGATCGACTTGCTGTCCTCCAGCGATTGCCAACCCTCGGTGGTGTTGAAAATCAGGGCGATTTCGCGGTCTACGATACGGTCGACGATGTGTGGCTGGCCTTCGGCCACCTTTTTCACGCGGGCGACGTCCAGCCCCTGGTCGACGAGGTACCTCTGTGTGCCGCCGGTGGCGATTACCGAGAACCCGTAATCGAGCAGCGCCTTCACGGCGGGCACGATCACCGGCTTGTCGCTGTCCTTCACGCTGACGAACAGGACGCCCATTTCGGGCAAGGCGCTCGACGCGCCAAGCTGGCTCTTGAGGAAGGCAGTGGGAAAGTCGCGGTCGATTCCCATGACTTCGCCGGTGGACTTCATCTCCGGGCTGAGGACCGGATCGGCACCGGGGAACTTGACGAAGGGGAACACCGCCTCCTTCACCGCCATGTAGTCGAATTCGCGCCTGAATGGTGGGAACTTCGAAAGCGGCTCACCCGCCATGACGCGTGCGGCGATCTTGGCGACCGGTTGGCCGATCGCCTTGGCGACGAAGGGCACCGTCCGGCTGGCGCGCGGGTTCACCTCGATGAGATAGACCTCGCCATCCTTCACCGCGAACTGGATGTTCATCAGGCCCTTGACGCCCAAGGCGAGCGCCAACGCTTCGGCCTGGCGCTCCATCTCGGCCACGATCTCGGGCGAGAGGGAATACGGCGGCAGGGTGCAGGCGCTGTCGCCCGAATGGACGCCGGCTTCCTCGATGTGCTGCATCACGCCCGCGATGCGCACCTCGGTGCCGTCGCACAGCGCGTCGACGTCGCATTCGATCGCGTCGCGCAGATACTGGTCGACGAGCACCGGGCTGTCGCCGCTGACCTGCACCGCGGTGGCGATGTAATCGTCGAGCTGAGCTTCGCTATCGACGATCTCCATCGCCCGTCCGCCCAGCACGTAGCTGGGGCGCAGCAGGACCGGATAGCCGATGCGGTTGGCCCACGCGGCGGCCTCGTCGCGGCTGCGGGCGATGCCGTTCCTCGGCTGCTTGAGGTCGAGCTTGCTCACCAGCTTGGCGAAGCGTTCGCGATCTTCGGCAAGGTCGATCGCGTCGGGGCTCGTGCCGAGTATCGGGATGCCCTCGTCCTCCAGCGCCTGCGCGAGTTTGAGAGGGGTCTGGCCGCCGAACTGGACGATTACGCCGACGAGTTCGCCGGCCTGCTGTTCGACGCGCAGGATCTCCAGCACGTCCTCCGCCGTCAGCGGTTCGAAATAGAGCCGATCGCTGGTGTCGTAGTCGGTGCTGACCGTTTCCGGGTTGCAGTTGACCATGATGGTCTCGAAGCCGGCTTCGCTGAGCGCGAAGCAGGCGTGGACGCAGCAGTAATCGAACTCGATACCTTGCCCGATCCGGTTGGGCCCGCCGCCGAGGATGACGATCTTCCGGCGATCGCTGGGCTGCGCTTCGTCCTCCGGTTCGCCGAAGCTCGGCGCTTCGTAGGTCGAGTACATGTAGGGCGTCACCGCCTCGAATTCGGCGGCGCAGCTGTCGATGCGCTTGAAGACGGGGTGGACGCCCAGCTTGCGGCGGAGCGCGCGGACTTCCTCTTCGCTCGTGGCGCCGGCCATCGCACGCATCGCGTCGTGAAGCAGCCCGCTGCGGCGCGCCTGCGTTTCGCCGAGGCCGCCCGCGACCCCGACCGAACGCACCGCCAGCGTGGCCAGGCGCTTGTCGGAAAAGCCCATGCGCTTCAGGCGGCGCAGCTGCGGCGCGTCGCTCGGCAACCCGCGCTCCATCACCACCTTCTCGCAGGCGATGATTTCTTCGATCTGGCGCAGGAACCATGGATCGTATCCGGTGATCCCGGCGATGTCGGCGACCGACATGCCCTCGCGAAAAGCCTGGCCGACCTTGAGGATGCGGTCGGGGGTCCGCTTGCTGAGCGAAGCGGTGATTTCCTCGCGCGGCTTGCCTTCCAGTTCGACGACGCGGTTGAAACCGTCGAGCCCGGTTTCCAACCCGCGCAGCGCCTTCTGCATCGATTCCTGGAAGTTACGGCCGATCGCCATGACCTCGCCGACCGACTTCATCGCGGTGGCGAGTTCGTTCTTCGCGCCCTTGAACTTTTCGAACGCGAAACGCGGGATTTTGGTGACCACGTAGTCGATCGTCGGCTCGAAGCTGGCCGGGGTGGCGCCGGTGATCTCGTTCTCGATCTCGTCGAGCGTGTAGCCGACCGCGAGCTTCGCCGCGACGCGCGCGATGGGGAAACCGGTGGCCTTGGAGGCAAGTGCCGAGGATCGCGACACGCGCGGGTTCATTTCGATGACGATAAGCCGCCCGGTTTTTGGGTCGACTGCGAACTGCACGTTCGACCCCCCTGTTTCTACGCCGATTTCGCGCAGCACGGCGATGCTCGCCGAGCGCATGATCTGATATTCCTTGTCGGTCAGCGTCAGCGCCGGGGCGACGGTGATGGAATCGCCGGTGTGGACGCCCATCGGGTCGACGTTTTCGATCGAGCAGATGATGATGGCGTTGTCGTTCCGGTCGCGGACGACTTCCATCTCGTATTCCTTCCAGCCGAGCAGCGATTCCTCGATGAGGACTTCGGTGGTCGGGCTGGCGTCGAGACCTTCGCGGACGATTTTCTCGAACTCGGCGCGGTTGTAGGCGATGCCGCCGCCGGTGCCGCCCAGCGTGAAGCTCGGGCGGATGATCGAGGGCAGACCGGTTCTTTCCAAAACTTCAAAGGCTTCGGCGACGGTGTTGGCAACACCGCTGCGCGCAGATTCGAGGCCGATCTTGTCCATCGCCTCGCGGAACCGCTGGCGGTTCTCGGCCTTGTCGATCGCATCGGCATCGGCGCCGATCATCTGCACGCCGAGCCGGTCGAGCGTGCCGTCGTTGAACAGCGCCAGCGCGGTGTTGAGCGCGGTCTGCCCGCCCATCGTCGGCAGCAGCGCGTCGGGCCGCTCTTTCTCGATGATCTTCGCGACGATCGCGGGCGTGATCGGCTCGACGTAAGTCGCGTCGGCGAACTCGGGATCGGTCATGATGGTGGCGGGGTTGGAGTTGACCAGGATCACCCGGTACCCCTCCTCCTTCAACGCCTTGATCGCCTGCGTGCCCGAATAATCGAACTCGCACGCCTGCCCGATAACGATGGGCCCCGCGCCTATGACGAGGATCGAGGAGATGTCAGTGCGTTTGGGCATTAGGGATTGGGAGTCCTGTCATTTGACAATCGGATCGTCATGGATTGGAAGCGATACCCCTCCAGCGCCTTTGCCATGCATTCCGAGGTCGGAGTCGGCTTACCCTGCGGCATCGGTCCGGCATCGAGATAACTGAATGACGGTAGTTCCCGATCCTTTGCCGGCCGTACGAATTCCAGTTCAGCTGCGCCGCATTGCCGAGCTGCGCTGACAAGAGCCTCCATAGACAATACGGGGCGGTCTTCCCCGCACCCGGCAAGAAGCAACGTCAGCGCGAAGGGGTGCAGAAAAATCCCTAGGAATCGTATCATTCCGGTTTCTCCAGCATCCCCACAAACTTCTCGAACAGGTAGAAGCTGTCCTGCGGGCCCGGGCTCGCCTCGGGGTGGTACTGGACGCCGAATGCCTTCTTGCCCTTGACCGAAATCCCGCAGTTGGAGCCGTCGAACAGGCTGACGTGGGTTTCCTTGACGCCCTCCGGGAGAGCCGTGTTATCCACGGCAAACCCGTGGTTCATCGAGGTGATCTCGACCACCCCATCGGCCAGCCGCTTGACGGGGTGGTTCGCACCGCGGTGGCCCTGGTGCATCTTGCTCGTCCGCGCGCCCGCGGCGAGGCCGAGCATCTGGTGGCCGAGGCAGATGCCGAACACCGGCATGTCCTTGTCCAGCAGCGCGCGGATCGTCGGCACCGCGTATTCGCCGGTTGCCGCCGGATCGCCCGGGCCGTTCGAGAGGAACACACCGTCGGGCTTCAATGCCTCGATGCCTTCGAGTGAAGTCTGCGCGGGCACCACGGTAACACGTGCGCCCGCCTTCACGAGGTTGCGGAAAATGTTGTCCTTCGAGCCGTAGTCGATCGCAACGACATGCGGCTTGGCCGTATCGTCGTCGGCCCTGCCGTAGCCCTTGCCGAGCTCCCAGTAGCCGCCGCCCCAATCCTCTTGCGCATGACGGCTGACCTTTGTGGCGAGGTCCATGCCCTCCAGCCCCGGCCAGTCCTGCGCGCGCCTGAGCAGCGCGGGAATGTCGAACTTCCCGTCGGGCGCATGCGCGATCACCGCGTTGGGCGCGCCCTGCATCCGGATGCGGCGGGTGAGCGCGCGGGTGTCCACCCCCGACAGGCCGATGCGGCCTTTCGCGGCCAGCCAGTCGCCGAATTCCTGCTCGGCGCGGAAGTTGCTGCTGGGAGTGACCGAATGGCGCACGACGCAGCCTACCGCGCCGTCGACCTTGCTCTCCACGTCCTCGAAATTCGCGCCGACGTTGCCGATGTGCGGGAAGGTGAAGGTGACGATCTGCGCGGCATAGGAGGGATCGGTCATCACCTCCTGGTATCCTGTCATCGCGGTATTGAAGCACACCTCGCCGACCGCTTCGCCGACGTGGCCGAAGCCCTTGCCCCAGACGACCGTGCCGTCGGCCAATACCAGAACGCCCGTCGCTCCGTCAGGTTGCGCAGGCGTGGTGGCGGGGATGGCCATGGGGCTCTCCGAGTCAGGGGTTTTCCGGCGATGTCGCTAAGACCCAGCCGCTAGGGCCGCGTCCCGCACCCGTCAACCTGTGCAGCGGCGATTTATGCGGGTAAGGGGCAATCGACTTTGCTCCCATCGCTAGGACCCGATGCGCCCTACCCCCGCCCTCTTCGCCCTGTTGCCGCCGATCGTGCTGGGGCTGGCCGCCTGCGGGACCGACCCCGCCCCGCCCGCGCCCGAGCCGACGCCGACCTCGCAAGTGGCGCCCGCGCCGCGCACGCTCGTGTCCTCGGACTTCGACCCCGCCTCGCTCGGCGCGCGGATCGTCGGGCCGAAGGGGCCGCAGATCGAATCGGAATTCACCGACGACGGCGCCTTTGCCAAGATCGTCAGCTACGTCGCCTGCCCAGCGGGCATCGATCCGTGCGATCCGGCGACGTTGCCGGCGGACTTGAAGTACACTTACGTCCACGAGGTCACGCTGGCGGACGCAGCCCCCGGTGCGACCTCCACGCCATCGGCCGCGCCCACGATGCCGCAGCCGCTGCTGTTCTCCACCCGGCGGCCGGTAACCGGGTTCGCCGGCGCGATCGGCTACTCGCGCGAGCAGGCTGCCGCGGCGCTGGGCCCAGACAACGATATCCAGACTCAGGTCGACGCCGACCGGCTGGTCTGGCGCGTAACCAAGGGCCAGGCGTGGAAGCCCGGCACCACGATCACGTTCTGGTGGCAGAGCAAGTTCGCGCCCGGGGGGCCGGCAAGGGCCTACCGCCTCGAAGCGGACGGCAAGTCCGGCATTGCGACCGGCCCGTTTCCGCCAGCTACCCCGCCCGAACCCACCAGCACCCCCACCGGAGAGACCCCGCGATGATCCGCGACACCATCAAGAAAGCCCAGATCGACGCGATGAAGGGCGGGGACAAGGAACGGCTCGCCGCCGTCCGCCTGATCCTCGCCAAGCTGAAGGACCGCGACATCGAGTTGCGGACCGCCGCCCAGAAGCCCGACGACGACGCGCTGGTGGTCGAAACCTTGCAGAAAATGGCGAAGCAGCGCCGCGAGTCGATAACCATGTACGTTGACGGTGGGCGCGAGGAACTGGCCGAGCAGGAGCGCAAGGAACTGGCCGTCATCGAGGAGTTCCTGCCGCAGCAGCTGTCGGAAGACGAAACGAAGGCCGCGATCGCCAACATCAAGGCAACGCTTGGCGCTGAATCCATTAAGGATATGGGCCGAGTGATGGGGGAACTAAAGGCCCGTCACGGCACTGTGCTCGACATGCAAATGGCCAGCAGGCTGGTCAGAGAGGCACTGCAATGAGGGTACTTTTCACCGCATCGGCCTTGGCGCTCGCGCTCGCCGCGTGCTCGGCCGATCCCGCCCCCGCCGATACCGAGCGGCAGGAGGTGACCGACCTCAATTCGGCCGATACCGACGGCAAGGCCGGTGCGATGGCCAAGGCGCTCACCGCCGGCGACATGACCGAGTTCACCCTCGGCGCGCACGTCGCGGGCGAAGACAAGGCCGAAGGCACGACCCGCCCGATGAAGAACGAGGCCGGCAACTTTGCCGACCTGCGCAGCTACGTCGCCTGCCCCAAGGGCATGACGACCTGCGATCCGAAGACGGCTCCGGCGGGAACGGTCTATACCTATGTGCTCGTCGTCTATCCCGGCGGCGACAATCGCGGCGACCGGGGCGTGGCGGCAGGCAACACCGTCAGCGACATCGAGCGCGGCACGAGTTTCCGCACCGTCCACCCCGTTCATGGCTTCACCGGCAATGCCGGCTACGCCAAGCCCGAGGCGCTGGCCGCCATCGGACCCAAGGCCGACGTCGTCATCACCTGCGATGCAGGCAAGCTCGTCTGGACCGTGAGCGCGGGCGACGGCGGCGACCAGTGGGAACAGAAGGAACCGTTGACCTTCTACTGGCAATCCACTTTGCCACCGGCAGGCGCGATGAATTATTATGCCTTCGATGCCGACGGTACCGAGGCGATCGGCAGCGGTCCCTACCCGGCAGCGAAGGACGGTGTGCGCAACGCCTGCCTTTCGTAAACCGGGTGCGGGCGTAAGCTTGCATCGCGAGCCGATTCGCCCGCATTGAGGGGCCATGGCGCTATCCCCGCAATGGCTCGACGAACTGCGCGCGCGGGTGACGCTGTCCTCGGTCGTCCAACGAACGACCAAGCTGACGCGCGCCGGGCGCGAATGGAAGGCGTGCTGTCCCTTCCACGACGAGAAGACGCCGAGCTTCACCGTCAGCGACGAAAAGGGGTTCTATCATTGCTTCGGATGCGGCGCCCACGGCGACATCATCCGCTGGATGACCGACCAGCGCGGTCTGCAATTCATGGACGCGGTGAAGGAACTGGCGGGCGAGGCCGGGATGGAAGTCCCCGCCCCCGACCCGCGCGCCGCCCGCGCGGCCGAGCAACGCGCAAGCCTCGCCGACGTCACCGAGGCCGCTCAGGAATTCTACCGGCGCAGTCTCGACGCGCCAGAAGGTGCGAAAGCCCGCGCCTATCTCGATTCGCGCGGGTTCGACGCCCATACGAAAGAACGCTTCGGGTTCGGCTACGCACCGGGCGCGCGGCAGGCGCTGAAAGCGGCACTCGGTCAATTCGACGAGGCCATGCTGGTCGAAGCCGGCATGCGCATCGCCGTCGACGACAAGGAGCCTTACGACCGCTTCCGCGACCGGCTGACGATGCCGATCCACGATCCGCGAGGGCGGGTCATCGGGTTCGCCGCGCGCATCCTCGATGCGGACAAGAAGGACGCGCCGAAGTATCTCAACAGCCCCGACACGCCGCTGTTCGACAAGGGGCGCACCCTCTTCAACCTGCACCGCGCGGGGCCGGCAAGTCGCAAGACGAACCGGATGATCGTCGTCGAAGGCCAGATGGACTGCGTCGCGATGGCTGCCGCCGGGTTCGAGGACGCGGTCGCGCCGATGGGTACGGCGCTCACCGAACACCAGCTCGGCCTGCTGTGGCGGCTGGTCGATGCGCCGGTGCTGGCGTTCGACGGCGACAACGCCGGCCAGCGCGCGGCGATGCGCGCGATCGGGCGCGCGCTGCCGCTGCTGGCACCAGGCAAGACGCTGTCGATCGTCCGCTTGCCGCCGGGTATGGACCCCGACGACCTCGTCAAGCGGCAGGGGCCACAGGCGATGGAGGCGCTGCTGGCCGAGCCTGCCAGTCTGCTCGACACGCTGTGGGAGTTCGAAAAAGCCGCCGCGCCGCTCCGCACGCCCGAGGACAAGGCCGGGCTGAAACAACGGTTGATCGAGCATACCGAGGCAATTCAGCACCCGGATATCCGTTCGCTCTATCGGCGCGAATTGCTCGAGAAGTTCTCGGCGTTCGCCTATCCGCCCCGCCCCCGCCGCGAATGGAAGAGCGGTTTCGCCAAGCCAGCCACGCCGAGCCTGTCGCCCGAGGCGGCGACCCGCCTGCGCCGGGCGGCCGGCGACGGCGCACGCGACGGTCTGGCCGGGGCGGTCGTGGCCGGGTTGCTGCGTTTTCCCGACCAGATCATGATACACGCCGAGCCGCTGTCGCGGTTCGCCCGCGCGGATACGCGGACCGGGCCGGCGTTCGAAACGCTGATCGAGGCGGCCGAGATGCTTGACCCCGGCGAAAGCGCGCCCATATCCGCTCCACACGGCTTCGCCCCGCCGCCGGACAGTAATCGCTATGCCTTTCTCCTTGAAGGCGCCGATCCGCGAGCCGCGCGCGAGGACCTGGCCGAAGCCGTGTCGCTGCTGGTCGAGCGGCCCGCGCTGGAAGCCGCCCTCGCGGCCGCCACTGCGCGGTTCGAATCCGACCCCGAAGCCGCCTTTGCCGAGCAGCAGCGTCTGCTCAAACGAAAGCTGGCATTCGACAAGCGATTGGGGCAGATGGCCAGCCGCAGGGCCGCAGGCGCAGCCCAACCTGATTTAGACTTGTCGGTGGCGGAAGCCGGCACCGGCGAGGACAGCGAGTGACAGACGACTACATGGCGACCCAGGAAGACACCGACAGCAAGGACGATGCCCCGCTGATCGACCTCAACGAGGCGAGCATCAAGAAGCTGATCGCGAAGGCGAAGCGCAAGGGCTACGTCACCTACGACGAGCTCAACGAAGCCTTGCCGCAGGATCTGGGCAGCGACCAGATCGAGGACATCCAGACCGCGCTCAGCGAAATGGGCGTCCAAATCGTCGAGAACGACGAAGAGGGCGAAGCCGACGCCGACGAAGAGGGCGCCGGCCCCGACGAGATCGGCGCCGACGCGTCGGACGACGACGACGACGACGATGACGGCAAATCTCGTCCGGTCTCGAAATCCGCCGGTGCCGCCGTCAAGAAGAAGGAAACCGTCGAGCGTACCGACGACCCGGTGCGCATGTACCTGCGCGAAATGGGCGCGGTGGAACTCCTCAGCCGCGAGGGCGAGATCGCCATCGCCAAGCGTATCGAGGCCGGGCGCGACATGATGATCATGGGCCTGTGCGAGAGCCCGATCACTTTCCACGCGATCATCCAGTGGTCCGAGGCGCTGAACGCCGAGGAAATGCAGCTGCGCGAAATCCTCGACCTCGACGCGATGCTGTCGAAGGAGCCGCCGGTCGACAAGATGACCGACGATGCCGAGGACGACGACGACGACGGCGAAATCTCCGAAGCCACCGCCGGCCCGTCCTACAAGGAAGACGAGGACGACGAGGAAGAGGAATCGGCCGACGGGGACGACGACGAGGACGGCGAGGGTTCGTCTTCCAAAAAGCGCGAAGAGGAAGAGGAGGAGGACAACACCCTCTCCCTCGCCCAGATGGAAGCCGCGCTGAAGCCCGAGGCGCTGGAAACCTTCGCCCGCATCACCGACCTTTTCAAGAAGTTCGAGAAGCTGCAGGCCGAGCGCGTCGACGTGCTGGGCCGAGGCGACGAATTCCCGAAGGCCAAGGAAAAGAAGTACGAGGACCTGCGCGAGCAGCTGACCGCCGAGGTCGAGAGCGTGCAGTTCCATGCGACCAAGATCGAATTCCTGGTCGACAACCTCTACGCCTTCAACCGGCGCCTGACCGCGCTCGGCGGACAGATGCTGCGTCTCGCCGAACGGCACAAGGTGAAGCGCGCGGACTTCCTGTCGGTCTATATCGGCAACGAGCTCGACGACACTTGGCTCACCGAGAACGCCCGCAAGGACAAGAAGTGGGCCGCATTCGCGGAGCGCGAGGCCGACGCGGTCGAGCGCATCCGCGCCGAAATCGCCGACATCGCGGCGAACACCGGTATGTCGCTGACCGAGTTCCGGCGCATCGTGAACATGGTCCAGAAGGGCGAACGCGAGGCGCGCATCGCCAAGAAGGAAATGGTCGAGGCGAACCTTCGGCTCGTGATCTCGATCGCAAAGAAATACACCAACCGCGGGCTGCAGTTCCTCGACCTGATCCAGGAAGGGAACATCGGCCTGATGAAGGCGGTCGACAAGTTCGAGTACCGCCGCGGCTACAAGTTCAGCACCTATGCCACGTGGTGGATCCGCCAGGCGATCACCCGTTCGATCGCCGATCAGGCGCGCACGATCCGCATCCCGGTTCACATGATCGAGACGATCAACAAGCTGGTCCGCACCAGCCGTCAGTTCCTGCACGACCAGGGCCGCGAACCGACGCCGGAAGAGATGGCCGAGAAGCTGTCGATGCCGCTCGAAAAGGTTCGCAAGGTGATGAAGATCGCCAAGGAACCGATCAGCCTCGAAACCCCTATCGGCGACGAGGAAGACAGCCACCTCGGCGATTTCATCGAGGACAAGAACGCGATCATCCCGGTCGACGCGGCGATCCAGTCGAACCTCAAGGAAACGGTCACCCGCGTCCTCGCTTCGCTCACCCCGCGCGAGGAGCGCGTGCTGCGCATGCGCTTCGGCATCGGAATGAACACCGACCATACGCTGGAAGAAGTCGGCCAGCAGTTCTCGGTC
This sequence comes from Tsuneonella amylolytica, assembly GCF_003626915.1. Classification (NCBI taxonomy): domain Bacteria; kingdom Pseudomonadati; phylum Pseudomonadota; class Alphaproteobacteria; order Sphingomonadales; family Erythrobacteraceae; genus Tsuneonella; species Tsuneonella amylolytica. The sequence continues at coordinate 2,765,719 of NZ_CP032570.1, read as the reverse complement.
ACCCGCGAACGCATCCGGCAGATCGAGGCGAAGGCGCTGCGCAAGCTCAAGCACCCGAGCCGCAGCCGGAAGATGCGCAGCTTCCTCGATCAGTAGGCACGCGTTTGGTTTTCGCCTTCAATGTGGGAACCGTATTGGCGATTGGCCGTTGTGTAACTGTCTGACGATGAAACACTCGCGAGACACCGAAGCGTCGACGACTTGTCGCCGATGTTTTCAGGAGCCCCGACACCCCCGTGGTGCCGGGGCTTTTCCTTGCGTCCATCAGGATTGCCCCGGGAAAAAGGCATCGTGCAGGGTCGCGCGAATCGCCCCCCTCGCCTATGGGCGCGGCCATGCGTATCGCAATTGCTTCCGACCACGCTGCCGTCGACCTCAAGGCCGCCCTGCACGCGTGGCTGATCGACGAAGGACACGAGGTCGCCGACCTCGGCCCGGACAGCCACGACAGCGTCGACTATCCCGACTACGGCTACAAGCTGGCCGAAGTCGTCGCCGAAGGCACTGCCGAGCGCGGGATCGCGCTGTGCGGTTCGGGGATCGGCATCTCGATCTCGGTCAACCGCAACCCCGCCGTTCGCTGCGCGCTGGTGTCCGAACCGCTGTCGGCCACTCTGGCGCGCGAGCATAACGACGCGACCGTGATGGCGATGGGAAGCCGGCTGACCGGTATCGACATGGCCAAGGCCTGCGTCACCGCGTTCCTCTCGACCGAATTCGGCGGTGGCCGTCACCAGCGCCGCGTCGACAAGCTTTCGAACCCGCCCGCCGCAAAGGACATGGCATGAGCACCGCTGCCACCCTCTACCGTTCCGCTTCTGCGGCCACGCCGCTCGACCGCTTCTGGGGCGACGACCTCGCCGCCGCCGATCCGGTGGTGGCCGAAGCCATCGCGAACGAACTCGCCCGCCAACGCAACCGCATCGAACTGATCGCGAGCGAGAACATCACCAGTCGTGCGGTGCTGGAGGCGACCGGCAGCGTGTTCACCAACAAATATGCCGAAGGGTATCCGGGCAAGCGCTACTACGGCGGATGCGAATACGCCGACGTGGTCGAGAACCTCGCCATCGAACGGGCCAGGGAACTGTTCGGCTGCCGGTTCGCCAACGTGCAGCCCAACAGCGGCAGCCAGATGAACCAGGCCGTGTTCCTCGCGCTGCTGCAGCCCGGCGACACGTTCATGGGTCTCGACCTCAATTCGGGCGGGCACCTCACCCACGGATCGCCGGTCAACATGAGCGGCAAGTGGTTCAATCCGGTCAGCTACGGCGTGCGCCGGAACGACGAACAGATCGACATGGCCGCCGTTCGCGACACGGCGCGCGAGCACAAGCCGAAGTTGATCATCGCCGGTGGCACCGCCTATTCGCGCGTGTGGGACTGGGCCGCGTTCCGCGAGATCGCGGACGAGGTCGGTGCGTACCTGATGGTGGACATGAGCCACATCGCGGGCCTCGTCGCGGGCGGGGCGCACCCCTCCCCCGTGCCGCACGCCCACGTCGTGACCACCACCACGCACAAGAGCCTGCGCGGGCCCCGCTCCGGCGTGATCCTGTGGAACGACGAAGCGCTGTCGAAGCCGATCAACATGGCGGTGTTCCCCGGAATGCAGGGCGGGCCGCTGATGCACGTCGTCGCGGCGAAGGCGGTCGCGTTCGGCGAGGCGCTGCGTCCCGACTTCAAGGACTATGCGCGCCGGATCGTCGAGAACGCCCGCGCACTCGCCGAGGGCGTCGAGGCCGGCGGCCTGCGCGTCGTGTCGGGCGGCACCGACAACCATTCGATGCTGGTCGATCTCACCCCCAAGGACGTGACCGGCAAGGCGGCCGAACACGGGCTCGACCGCGCGTACCTGACTTGCAACAAGAACGGCATCCCGTACGACACGCGCAGCCCCTTCGTGACCAGCGGCATTCGCCTTGGCACGCCGGCCGGCACGACACGCGGTTTCGGGCCCGACGAGTTCCGCACGATCGGCGGTCTGATCGCCGAAGTGGTCGACGGCCTCGCCCGCAACGGGGAGGATGGCGACGCGCAGGTGGAACAATCCGTGCAGCGCCGCGTCGAGGAACTGTGCGGGAAATTTCCCGTCTATCCCGGAAGGTAAGATCCATGGACTACAACGACCCCAACGATCCGAACAGGTTCGACCGCAACCCCCGCGGTCAGGACTGGGTCGGCGACCTGAAGAACGAAGTCAGCGGCATGGCGAAGGAAGGGATGCACCATCCCTCCACCAAGCCCGTGCTGACCGGCGCCGGCATCGGCGCGGTCGCCGGCCTGCTGCTGCCCTTCGTCTCGCTTCCGCTCGGCCTCGCCGCCGGCGCGGGGATTGCGCTCTACAACCGCGTCAAGAAGTAAGCGGCCCCGGGGATGCGCTGTCCTTACTGTGCGCACGAGGATTCGCAGGTCAAGGACAGCCGCCCGACCGAAGACAGCACGGCGATCCGCCGCCGTCGCCAATGCGACGGCTGCGGAGCACGCTTCACAACCTTCGAACGAGTGCAATTGCGCGAGGTGGGCGTTATCAAGTCCGACGGCACGCGGCAGTCGTTCGACCGGCGAAAGCTGGAACAATCGCTCAGCCTTGCCTGCCGCAAGCGCGGGATCGAGCAGGAGCGGCTCGACCAGCTAATCAGCGGAATCCAGCGACAGCTCGAAACCTCGGGCGAAAGCGAGGTGCCGGCCGCCCGCATCGGCGAGCTTGCGATGGAAGGCCTGCGCGCACTCGACAGTGTGGCCTACATCCGCTTCGCCTCGGTCTATCGCGATTTCGCCGAAGCGCGCGATTTCGAAGAGTTTGCCGGTAACGTGCGCGACGCCGGACGCGGCGATTGACCGTGCAGACCGATGAACCCGCGGCGCGGGATGCGGCAGCGCCGGCTATCGTCCTGGTGCGTCCGCAGCTCGGCGAGAACATCGGCAAGGCCGCGCGCGCGATGCTCAACTTCGGTTTGACCGAAATGCGCCTGGTGGCACCGCGCGACGGGTGGCCCAATCCGTCCGCCGGACCGGCAGCGTCGGGGGCGGATGTCGTACTCGAACGCGCGCAAGTCTTCGGCAGCGTCGGCGAAGCGGTGGCCGACTGCGCGCATGTCTATGCCACCACTGTCCGCAAGCGCGGGGTGACCAAACCCGTCCTCACGCCCGAGCGCGTCGCGCGCGACATTCATTCGCAGGCCGGCAAGTCTGCGATCCTCTTCGGACCCGAGCGGTCGGGCCTGGAAACCGAAGACGTCGCTCTCGCCCGGTCGATCGTCACCGTTCCGATCAACCCCGGGTTCGGCTCGCTGAACCTGGCACAGGCGGTGATCCTGCTGGCCTACGAGTGGTCGAAGGGACAGACCCTCGCCAGCCCGCCCTCCGAAGACCTCCTACCGCCCGCCCAGCAGGACGAGCTCGACGGCATGATCGCACAGCTGGAAACCATGCTCGAACCGCGCGGGTATTTCCGGCCCGAGAGCCGCCGGGCGGCGACTACGCGAACGCTGCGATCCCTGCTCACCAAACCAGGCTGGAACCACCTGGAGGTGCGCACGCTGCGCGGGGTACTCAGCAGCTTGGCGAAACCCGGCCCCCGGGGTTGATTTCTCGCGCCGTCCTGCTATCGGCGCGCTTCGCATTTGATCCCGCACCCCGGTGAAGCGGCGATCGCGGCTGGCATTTCGGCCAGCCGGGCGAAGCCGGGTTGAACGACTGCCGTCAGGGTAGTCCAGCAAATCGAAGGAACGACACATGTCGAAGCGCAAGAGCGCCAAGCACAAACTCGACCGCCGGATGGGCGAGAACATCTGGGGTCGCCCCAGCAGCCCCGTCAACCGCCGCTCGTATGGCCCGGGCCAGCATGGCCAGCGTCGCAAGAGCAAGATGAGCGACTTCGGCCTGCAGCTGCGCGCCAAGCAGAAGCTCAAGGGCTACTACGGCGACGTCACCGAGAAGCAGTTCAAGGCGACCTACCAGCAGGCGTCGAAGATGAAGGGCGACACCGGTCAGAACCTGATCGGCCTGCTCGAGCGTCGCCTCGACATGATCGTCTACCGCGCCAAGTTCGCGCCGACGATCTTCGCCGCCCGCCAGATCGTCAGCCACGGCCACATCCGCGTCAACGGCGTGAAGTGCAATATCGCCAGCCGCCGCGTGAACGCGGGCGACGTGATCAGCCTGGGCGACAAGGCCAAGGAAATGGCGCTGATCATCGAAGCGCAGAGCCTGCCCGAGCGCGACATACCCGACTACGTCAGCACCGACGGCACCGACAAGGTCACCTTCACCCGCGTGCCAACGCTCGACGAGGTGCCCTACCCCGTCACCATGGAACCGAACCTGGTGGTCGAGTTCTACTCGCGCTGATCGATCCACGATCCTGAACAAGAGGGCGGCCCGCAACGGCCGCCCTTTTTGTTTGCCGTGACGCTCGCTACATCGGCGACGATGCGCTGGAAGACACGCCCCGCCAAGACGGCCGAGCCGGCCCGCTGGTCCCTGCCTGCGGCAAACCGGAGCGAGGCGCAGCGCAGCTATCTGGCGTTGATAGCGATCGCGACGGTGGTCGTATGGCAGTTCCCGTTCGGCCAGACCCTGCTCTATCCCTTCACGATCCTCGCGACATGGTTTCACGAGATGGGCCATGGCCTCGCCTCGATGCTGCTCGGTGCCCGGTTCGAGCGGCTGGTGATCTTCCCCGATGGATCGGGCTTTGCAATGTCGTCATGGGCAGGCGATTCACCCGGCCTGTTCCATGCGCTGACCGCGGCCGCCGGTTTGCTCGGCCCTGCCGTTGCTGGTGCCGCACTGATCGTAGCTTCGCGTTCGCGTGGTCTGACCAAGGCCGGGCTTTGGCTGCTCGGCGGTGCGCTGCTCGTGTCGACGCTGGTCTGGGTCCGCTCGGTCGCCGGGTGGATCGTGCTCCCGCCCATCGGCCTGCTTGCCATCGCGATCGCGGCACGAGGATCCGACAAGGCACGGCGCCTGACCATCGAATTTCTCGGAGTGCAGGCGATGGTCGGCGTCTGGCGGGATCTCGGCTACCTCTTCAGCGCCGGTGGCTACGTGGGCGGCCGTTTCCAGGCCTCCGACACGCAGGCGATCGCTGACGTTCTCGTGCTGCCCTACTGGGCCTGGGGGGCCGGCATTACCGGTCTGATTGCTGTGATCCTGTGGCGCGCGCTGCGCTTCGCATCGTCGCGCATACGCTAAAAACGACGATGCGCGATTTATCAATCGGCAAGATTGGAACCGGGATCGTGCTGCGCTATTGAGTGAATATCATGAACCGCTATCGTTTTGTTACGCCGCGCCGCAACGGCAAGTGGTATTCCAGTCTCGCCCAGGCCCAAGCCTTCGCCAACGCGATCGGTGCCGGGTTCCTCGACCGGCTGACTGGACGGTTCGTGGCCTATGCGGGCACAAGCTGGAAGAACGCGACTTCGCCTGATCCGCTAGTCGGATACGCGCAAGCGGTCGAATTCGACAAGTTCGTAGGCGATCGACGCTTCCACGAGTTGCTCCCAGATCCGCGCCAGATCGTCCGCCGGCAGGTCCCGTGCTGCGCTGTCGCGGCGCACGGCCTCGATGACCGCCGCCTTGCGATCCTCGTCGCGCACGTGACCCCGCTCCGGCTTGATCCGGGCGGCCGCGCGCATGTAGCCGAAGCGCCTGTCGAGCAACGCAACGAGTTCGCGATCGGTCGCGTCGACCCCTGCGCGGACCTCGGCCATCGTCGTGCAATCGTCTGGGGCAAGCGTCATCGGGTTTCCTGTCGATTGGCAGATTTTGTGGGCGGCGTCACGGTTCGATCCGGGTCCCGTCCCATGCGAAATGGCCTCCGCTGTCGAGCGGTCGGAGATCGCGGAGTACTGTCAGAAGATGACCGGCGCTCTCCTCCGGCGTGAAGAGACGGTCGCCGGGAACGGAGCGCACGAACGGCGCGCTGAGCCGGGTTTCGACCGTGCCGGGGTGGAGGGCGACGCAAACGGAATCGGGATGGGTTCGTGCGAGCTCGACCGAAAGCGTCTTCACGTTCATTGCGAGCGCCGCCTTCGCCGCGCGATAGGCGTACCACCCGCCGAGGCGGTTGTCGGAGATACTGCCGACGCGCGCGCCAAGAACGACGAACGCCGACCGTCCGGCCCGGGGCAATAGCGGCACGAAATGCTTCGCCGCCAACAGCGGGCCGGTGGCGTTCACGGCGAAGACTTCGGCCATCGCAGCGGAGTCCACCTCGCGCAGGCTTTTCTCCGGACCGCCGCCCGGGGGCGCGAGGATGCCGCTGGCGACGAATATCAGATCGACGGGCCCGCCCTCGCCGATCTCGCTCGCGGCACGCGCCAGCGTCGCCTCGTCGGTAAGGTCGATCTGGGGGCGGGCGAGCGCGATAACCTGCGTACCGGCAGCACCGAGCGCATCGACAAGCGCGCCGCCGATGCCGCCGGATGCGCCCAGCACGATGGCCCGCTTCCAGGTCATCCGCCGCGCCGGTAGTCGGCGGCGAAGGTCCGGGCGAACGCATCCATGCGCCCTTCCCCGATCGCGTCCCGCATCGCCTGCATCAACGCCTGGTAGAACGACAGGTTGTGCTCGGTCAGCAGCATCGCCCCCAGCATTTCGCCCGCCTTCGTCAGGTGATGCAGATAGGCCCGGCTGTAGGTGGCACAGACCTCGCAGCCGCACCTCGGGTCGAGGGGCGCGGTGTCCTCCGCATGGCGGGCGTTACGCAGGTTCACCGGCCCTGCCCAGGTGAAGGCCTGTCCGTTGCGGCCCGAACGGGTCGGCAGCACGCAGTCGAACATGTCGACCCCGCGCAGCACCGCCCCGACGAGGTCGTCGGGCTTGCCCACCCCCATGAGATAACGGGGAGCGTCTTGCGGCAATTGACCGGGCGCGAAGTCCAGCGTGGCGAACATCGCCTCCTGTCCCTCGCCCACCGCGAGGCCGCCGATCGCGTATCCGTCGAACCCGATGGCCCGCAGTGCTTCGGCCGAACGAGCGCGCAGGCCCTCGTCGAGCGCGCCCTGCTGGATGCCGAACAGGGCGGAGCGGGCCGCGTGCTCCCCGCCCGCATCGAAACCGTCGCGGCTGCGCTGCGCCCAGCGCATCGACAGTTCCATGCTCGCTTCGATCTCCGCCATCGGGCGGTCGGCACGCGGGCATTCGTCGAACGCCATGACGATGTCGCTGCCGAGCAGCCGCTGGATTTCCATCGAGCGTTCGGGGGTCAGCATGTGCTGCGACCCGTCGATGTGGCTGCGGAAGCGGACGCCATCCTCGGTCAGCTTGCGCAGGGACGCCAGGCTCATCACCTGGTAGCCGCCGCTGTCGGTGAGGATCGGGCGCTCCCAGTTCATGAACCGGTGCAGCCCGCCCAGCCGCGCTACCCGCTCCGCCCCCGGGCGCAGCATGAGGTGGTAGGTGTTGCCGAGCAGGATGTCCGCGCCGGTCGCGCGCACGGTCTGCGGCTTCATGGCCTTGACCGTGGCGGCGGTCCCCACCGGCATGAAGGCGGGCGTGCGGATTTCGCCGCGATACATGGCGACCGTGCCGGTGCGCGCCTTGCCGTCGGTGGCGTGGATCTGGAACCGGAAGCGGGTCATGCCGGTCAGAAGCCGTAGACGAGACTAAAGCGAGAGGTCGTGTCGGTCCCGAGCTTCCCGGCGATCGGGTTGCTGTCGTAATCGAGCGCATAGGAGAACCGCGTGCTCAACCGGTCGCTCACCCGCGCCTCCAGCCCCGTGACGAGATTGACCGTGGTCGATCGCGAATCGATCAGGGCCACCGCGACCCCGCCGGTTTCGGCCACGCCACTGGCGGTCTGCGTGAACTTCAGCCGGTCGGTCAGCGCCCAGTCGAATTCCACGCCGAGGAGGCCCGCAAGACGCGTATCGGTGGTGCCGTCGGTCGCCTCGGTAACGCGGAGCGCGGGGCCGGCCTTTACCGACAGGTTCATGTCGCTTTCCTCGACCAGCTTCGTGCCGACCCCACCCGACAGGGCATATCGCCCGTCGTAGCCCTGAAACCGGTCACGGTCGTACTGAGCGAGGCCATATACGAAGAGGTTGTCGCGCACGTCGTAACGGGGCTCGTAGGCGGCGAAAAACTTCTGGCGCGTCGTGCGCCCACCGCTCTGCTGCAGGTCGGCGCGCAGGTCGAGCTTGTGCTTCCAGTCGATGCCGGTGCGCGCGATGGCAACGGACCCGGTCAGCCCGAGAAGGTCCGAATTGCCGGTGGAGCGGAAGCCGCCCAGTTCGGCCGCTCCCTTCCATCGGTCGAACAGTCCGGCGCCGCGAATCGCCGCTTCCTCCTTGCGTCGTGTCTGGGCGGCCAGCTTCGCCTGCTCGTCGCGAAAGCCCGCATAGAGGGCGTCGATGGTGTCGACCTCGGTCGGATTGGTCGCCTTGGCAAGGTCGACGACGGTCGCCACTGCCTTCGCATCCCCGCTGTCGATCGCGGCGCGGATGATGGCCTCCACCGGTTCCGGCAAGGCGGCCGAAACGGGAGCGGCGGACACGAGCGAAATGGCGGCGATAACGATCGGCAGGCGCATGCCCGCCGCCTAGCGCCTCAGCCGCGAAGGCGCCACCCGGTGCGGAATATCCATGCGATGACGCCGATGCATACCGCCAGGGATCCGAGCGTCAGCCCGAGCGAGACGCCGATGCTGACGTCGGCCTCGCCGTAGAAAGTCCAACGAAGGCCATTCACCAGGAAGGCGATCGGGTTGAACAGCGCGACGGTCCGCCACGGTTCGGGCAGCATGTTGATCGAATAGAACGTCCCGCCGAGGAAGGTCAGCGGCGTCAGGATCAGCAGGGGGACCATCTGCAGCTTCTCGAACCCTTCGGCCCACACGCCGAGAATGAAGCCGAGCAGCGAGAAACTGGCCGAGACCAGCACGATGAACAGCAAAGCCAACACCGGATGTTCGATGCGGTAATCGACGAACAGCGTCGCGGTGAGGAGGATGATCGCGGCGAGGATCAGGCTCTTGGTCGCCGCCGCACCCACGAAGCCGAGCAATGTCTCGACCACCCCCACAGGGGCCGACAGCAGTTCGTAGATCGCACCGGTGAAGCGCGGCATATATATGCCGAAACTGGCGTTGCTCGTGCTTTCGGACAGCAGCGTCAGCATCAGCAGGCCGGGCACGATAAACGCGCCATAATCGACCCCGCCGATGTCGTTCATCCGGCCGCCGATGGCTGCGCCGAAGACGATGAAATACAGGCTGGTGGTCAGCACGGGTGCCACGAGCGAGCCGAATGCCGTACGCAGGAAGCGCATGAGTTCGTTGCGATAGATCGCGTAGGTGGAACGCCAGCCGATCATGCCGCGGCCGCCCGCTGCTTCTCTTCGACGAGATCGACGAAGATGTCCTCGAGCGAGCTTTCCTTCTGGTCGAGCGCGACGAACGCGATGTCCTGCTTGGCCAGCGCCTGCGCCAGTGCGGCGACCTCGGCCTTGCCCTTCCCCGTCCCGTCGCCGCCCCGGTAGACGAGCGTCGCGCCATCGTCCTCCAGCACCAGCGGGTATGCGCACAGCGAATCGGGCACCGCGCCGAGCGGAGTGGCGAGGCGGAAACGCGCCTCGGTCCGGCCGAGCCGCGCCATGATCGCGGCCTTGTCGTCGACGAGCAGAATGCGGCCCTTGTCGATCACGCCCACCCGGTCGGCCATCTCCTCGGCCTCCTCGATGTAGTGCGTGGTGAGGATCACGGTGGTGCCGCGTCCGCGCAGCGCGGCGATCTGGCGCCACATGTCGCGTCGCAGCTCGACATCGACCCCGGCGGTCGGTTCGTCGAGGAACAGCAGTTCGGGATCGTGCGCCAGCGCCTTGGCGATCAGCACGCGGCGCTTCATGCCGCCCGACAGCGCGCGGATCTGCTCCTTGCGCTTGTCCCACAGGCTGAGGCTGCGCAGCACCTCCTCGATACGCGCGGGATCGGGGGCGAGCCCGAAAAGTCCGCGCGAGTAGCGCACTCCGCGTTCGACCGTTTCGAACATGTCGAAGCCCAGTTCCTGCGGCACCAGGCCGATGCGCCTGCGCGCGTCGCGCCAACTGTGGCCCATGTCCTTGCCGAAGGCCGAGATCGTGCCGCCCGAAATGCGGACGATACCGCAAACCGCGCCGATCAGCGTCGTCTTGCCCGCGCCGTTGGGTCCCAGCAGCGCGAAGATTTCGCCGCGGCGGATCTGCATGTCGACGCCGTCCAGCGCCTTGAGGCCGCCGGGATAGACCTTCGTCAGGTCGCGAATGTCGAGGATCGTTTCGGCCACCGCCGCCCATCTCGTGCGTGCGAAGGCCGATGGCAAGTGGCAAAAGAAAACGGGAGGACCGCACAACGCGATCCTCCCGCATCCTGTTCGTATGTCCGGGTCAGCGCAGCAGCGCGCCGATCACCTGCTGGATCACGTAGCTCTGCGGGTCCACGCGATAGACGTAGCCGTCGTAATACCGGTACGTGCCGTCGGTGTACCGATCGCGGTACTGCTGCGGAATGTAGTAGTTCTGGTAGGCCGTCGGGAGGCGCTGGCCGACCTGCCAACGCGCCTTCGCCTGGCCCGGGGGCAGGCAACCGTTATTCTTCTTCGCGAGGCCCGGAGGGCAGTTGCTGCCGTAATAGCGGCCGTCGCGATAATAGTTGCCGTCGTTCCAGTACCCGCGTCCGTCGCCGTAATAGGCGGCGCGGCGATCGTCCCAGTCGCGGTACCGGTCCCCGGTGCGGTAGCCGAGGCGTTCGCGATACCCGTCACGGTCGCGGTCGCGGTCCCGTTCGTACTTCTGGCTGTGCTGCGGCTTGCCGGCATGCTTGGGCTTGGCAACGGCCGGACCCGCGACGAGCAGGCCCGCCGCGGCGGCGCTGGCGATGAGAAACGTCTTCATGGCTTTCGTCCTCGGTCGTTCGTCCTGATGGATGTCCAACGGACGACGCGCACGCTGGTTTCATGAACGCCGGGCAACGGGGAACACCCGTCAGGCAGGCATCCAGTTGCCGTGGAAGCCCGGCGGGACGACATGCGGGATATGCACCCGCGCGACATCGGCCAGAGTGGTGGCATCGATGATAGCGAGGTCGGTGGTGCCCGACGCTCGGTCGATGACGTAGCCCATCAGCCAACCGTCGCCTTCTTCGGCATCCGCCGACCGCGCGACGAAGACGAACTCCCCGGGCACCGCGTGTTCGCCGAGATTGCGTTCGGTCTTCTCGTCCGTTTCCAGGTCGTGGCGGATGAGCGGCGCGGCGGCGAAGAACTCCTCATCGCCTTCCTGCGGCAAGCCGGTGGACCATGCGAAGCGATAGGGGCGGCCGAAGAATCGCTCGTCGCAGCGCGGGAATTCCTGCGGGGCGGTGTCGATCGGCGCTCGCTCGACCTTGGCGCCGCTTGCCGGTTCGATCGTCCAGCGTTCGAGGCCCAGCGGCTTGCCGAATGGTCCGGCCATGTCGCCGTCAAACATGGTCTCGTAGGCGCAGACGTCGACCACGACCCGGCCCCCATCTTCTTCGTAGCTGTTGGCCACATGGAAGACGTAGGCCGGATCGACATCGTGCCAGCTCACCGTGTCGCTGTCGCGGCGGAGCAGGCCGACGCGGGCGCGGTGGGCGGCATTCCAGCGATAGGGGAACTGCTGCCCGGCGATCAGCGCCTTCATCGAGAACGTCACCGGCAGGTCGAAAATCAGGACGAAGTTTTCGGTCACGGCGCAGTCGTGGATCGACGGGCCGTTCTCCACTGCGATCGGCAGTTCGCGCAAGACCTTGCCGTCGGCGCCGAGCGCGACGTGTGTGATCCGCTTGGGCTGCGTGGCGTCGTAGCAGATCGCGTGGAATTCGCCCGTCGCCGGGTCCTCGTGCGGATGGGCTGTGAACGATCCGGCGAGGCCGCCGCCGAAGTCGCTGTAGGCGATCGTCTCGAGCTCGTCCGACAGGATGGCGGGGTAGGAACCGGCCTCCACCATCGCCAGCGTCTGGCCCGCGAACTGGACGACGTTGGTATTGACCGTATCGCTCATGCCCCGACGCGGTCCGGGTGCGGCCTTCAGGCCGGCGCGTTCCTCGATCCGGTTGGAACGGATGTAGCGGTTGCGGTACCATTCGGCCCGGCCGCCCGATAGCTTCACTCCGTGAACCATGCCGTCGCCTACGAACCAGTGATGGCCCTTCGCCTCGCCGTAGTGCGGATTGGGCCCGATGCGGACGTAGCGGCCGTCGAGTTCGGCGGGAATGGTCCCAGTGACAGGCAGGTCTTGCAGCGTGAGTTCTTCGGCCATCGGCGTGTGGATGCCGCGCATGAAGGCGTTTTCGCCGTCCAGCCGCTTGCGGTTCAGCCCCGCGACCGCACCGACGCCGGCGGTGACCGCTGAGCGGATAGTCTTTTCCAGTACGCTTGCCATAGTCGGAACGCCCTTCTAGTTGGAAGTGAACAGCGTCAACATAGCAGCGAAGTAAACAGTGTCAACATCGGAAACCGCCTATCATCACGGATCGCTTCGTTCGGCTCTGCTCGGCGCCGCCATGCAGGCCATTGAAGGGGCTGACGGCACCTTGCCGAGCCTGCGCGAACTGGCGCGCACCGTGGGGGTCTCGCCCGCGGCGGTCTATCGCCACTTCCCGGACAAGAACGCGCTCCTGGCGGCGATCGGCGAGGAAGGGGTCCACATGCTGGGCGCTGCGCAGCAGAGCGCATACGACGAAGCCGGCGGCGGGATCGCGGGGTTCGCCGGAACGGGCCGGGCCTATGTCCGCTTCGCCCTCGCCCACCCCGCGCTTTTTCGGCTGGTCTTTGCCCATGGACCAGCCTTCCCCTCGCCGAGCAAGGCGAGCGATCCCGCGAGCGACCTCCTGCGGCGCACGACCGTTGAATTGACGGGCGGCGGTCCTGCTGCGGAGACGCTGGCGCTGCGGGCCTGGGCCATCGCACACGGTATAGCGATGCTGATGCTGGACGGACGGCTGGCGCCCGAAGACGGGTTGATCGACCGATTGCTCGATACGCAGACGCTGATCCCGCGTCAGGGCAGCAGCAGTGACGAGTCCCCGTAACTGTAGAAGCGGTACCCGTCCGCGATTGCGTGGGCGTAGGCCGCCTGCATCGTTTCGCGGCCCATCAGGGCGCTGACCAGCATGAACAGCGTCGATTTCGGCAGGTGGAAATTCGTCATCAAGCCGTCGATCGCGCGGAAGCGATAGCCCGGCGTGATGAAGATCGAGGTGTCGCCTTCGAACGCGCGAATGCCGCGGTCGTCTGCCGCGCTTTCTAGCAGGCGGAGTGAAGTCGTGCCGACCGCGATCACCCGGCCCCCCGCCGCTCGCGCGGCATTGAGCCGGTCGGCGGTGGCGGCGTCGATCCGGCCCCATTCGGCGTGCATCGCGTGGTCCGCAGTATCCTCGGCCTTCACCGGCAGGAAGGTCCCCGCGCCGACATGGAGCGTCAGCGTTTCGCGCAGTACGCCCGCCGCATCCAGCGCCGCGATCAGGCCGGGCGTGAAATGAAGGGCCGCAGTGGGCGCGGCGACCGCGCCGTCCCGCTGGGCGAACATCGTCTGGTAATCGCTGCGGTCGCGCTCGTCGGTCGGGCGCTTGCCCGCGATGTAGGGCGGCAGCGGCATTGTCCCCGCCCGCTCGAGAAGCACCTCGACCGGCTCCTCACCGGCGAAGGCAAGGGTCCACGATCCGTCGGCATGCCGCTCTTCCGCGGTTGCCGTCACGCCGGCGGGAAACACCACCTCGTCGCCGTGCCGCAGACGCTTGGCGTTGCGGACGAAGGCCTGCCAGCGCCTCAGGTCGATCCGCTTGTGCAGGGTCGCGCCGATCTTCGCCTCGCCGCGCCGCCCCTCGAGTTGCGCGGGAATGACGCGGGTATCGTTGAAGACGAGCACGTCGCCGCGCCGCAGTTGCGCGGGCAGGTCCGATACCAGCCGGTCGGCTATTACTCCGCCCTCAGCAACGAGCATGCGCGCCGAATCGCGCGGCACCGCCGGACGCAGCGCAATTCGTTCGGGCGGAAGCTCGAAATCGAAAAGGTCGACGCGCATCGACGCGCCCCCTAGCCTGTCAGTTCGATTGGGGCGCGCTCAGCATGTCGGCGGTGATCGCGGAGGCGGGCGCGGCGACCGGAGCGAACTTCTGCGGCTTGCCGTCCGATGCGATCGAGGCCTGAACCACGGTCGTCGGATCGGCCGGCGGTTCGCCGCGATTGATCGCATCGACCGCGTCCATTCCGGCGATCACGCGACCGAAGTTGGTGTACTGCCGATCGAGGCTGAAGCGCGGGTAGAACACGATGAAGAACTGGCTGTTGGCCGAATCGTCGCTCGCCGCGCGGGCCATCGAGACGGTGCCGCGCACGTGCGGCATCGGATTGAATTCGGCCTTGAGGTCGGGCAGCTCCGACCCGCCGCGCCCCGTCCCGGTCGGGTCGCCAGTCTGCGCCATGAACCCTTCGATCACCCGGTGAAAGATCACGCCGTCGTAGAAGCCGGCGCGGGTCAGCGCCTTGATCCGCTCGACATGGGCGGGCGCCCAGTCGGGCATCAGGCGGATCGCCACCCGCTTGCCGTTCGACAGGTCGAGCAGCAGGATGTTCTCCGGATCCTCGGCGACGTTGAAGTCGACGAGCTTGTAGACCCGCGGACCGGCGGGAGCCGCGGCGGTCGCTTCGGTCTGGACCGCGGCCTGCGTCTCGCCCGCGGCGGCATCCTGGGCGAAAGCCGGAGTGGCGGCGCCGAGCGCGAGCGCGGCGAGAGCGCCTGCGGCAATCAGTCGGTTCAGCATGCGAAGTCCCATGGCAATTTGCGTGTCGGTTTGGCCCGCGCCTCTAGCTGCGGCGGACTGTCGTTACAATGAATGGTTAGCCGCGCGCCGGCACCCGGGCGAGCACGTCCGTTTCCACCGCCGGTGTGACGAACTTCGAGATGTCGCCGCCGTAGATGGCGATTTCCTTGACCAGCCTGCTCGCGATGGGTTGCAGGCTGACGTCTGCCATCAGGAAGATCGTGTCCACGTCCTCGTTGAGCTGGCGGTTCATGCCGGTCAGCTGGTACTCGTATTCGAAGTCGGTCACGCCGCGGATGCCGCGGATGATCGTCGCCGCGCCCATTCTTCCGGCGAAATCGACCAGCAGAGAATTGAACCCCATCACCTCGGCGTTGGCGATGCCGGCGGTCTCGCGCTTCACAATCTCGATGCGTTCTTCGTCGGAGAACATCGGCGACTTGGCCATGTTGGTCGTGACGCCGATGATCAGGCGGTCGACCAGCTTCGCGCCGCGTTCGATGATATCCATGTGGCCGAGCGTGATCGGATCGAAAGTGCCGGGATATATGCCGATGCGGTCCGCCACCTAGTGATCCCTTTCGACGATGTAGCGCGCCAGTTCGCGCAACAGGTCGGCTTCCTCGCCGTAACCGGCCAGATGGCCGATCGCCTGTTCCACCAGCGCGGTCGCCTGCGTACGGGCCGCCTCCACCCCCATCAGTTCGACGAAGGTCGCCTTGCCGGCGCCTGCATCCTTGCGCAGTGCCTTGCCGGCCATCTCCTCGTCGCCTTCCACGTCGAGCAGGTCGTCGGCGATCTGGAAGGCGAGGCCGATGTCGCGCGCGTAGTTTCGCAGCGCCCCGCGCCCTTCTTCCGGCACGCGGCCGAGGATCGCGCCCATTTCCACCGACGCGCCCAGCAGGGCACCGGTCTTCAGTTGCTGTAGCCGGGTGATGGTGTGGAGGTCGTGGTCGCCGCCGCTTTCGGCCGCGATGTCCATCATCTGGCCGCCCGCCATTCCGCCCCATCCGCTCGCCCCCGCCAGCGCGGCGACGAGTTCGGCGCGCACGAAGGGGTCGCCGGCGGTTTCCGGCATCGAGAGGATCTCGAAGGCCAGCGCGTGCAGCGAATCGCCCGCCAGCACGGCGGTCGCTTCGTCGAACTGTTTGTGCAGCGTCGGCTTGCCGTGGCGCAGGTCGTCGTCGTCCATGCATGGCAGGTCGTCGTGGATCAGGGAATAGACGTGGATCGCCTCGGCCGCGCATCCGGCTCTGACGGCGGCGTCGTGGGCAACCCCGTGCATAGACGCCACCGCCACCGTAAGCAGCGGCCGCAGCCGCTTGCCCCCGCCGATCGCGGCGTAGCGCATCGCCTCGACCAGCGGCGCGCGGGTATCGTCGGGGACGGGAAGGAAGGCGTCGAACGCGGCATCGGCGTCCTGCTGGATCCGCGCCAGCGCGCCGGCGAGCAGGCCGCCGTCCACGGTCGCCATGTCAGCCATCGCTGTCGAAGGGGACCGTGTGGCTCGGCGCGCCGTCGGGGCCGGCGACGATCTTCTCGATCCGTGCCTGCGCCGCATCGAGCCGGGCCTGGCAATGCTTGCGCAGCGCCTCGCCGCGTTCGTAGAGCGAGATCGACTGGTCGAGCGGCACTTCGCCGCCTTCCAGCTTGCGCACGACGTCCTCGAGCGCGCGGAGCGCGTCCTCGAACGTCATCGCCGAAATGTCGGGGGTTTCCTCTGCCATCGCCGTCTGCATTGACGCTGCGCACGCGGACGGTCAAGCCGCCTGCCGCTGCCGCGCGGCTCCGCATGGGGCGCGGCTGGGGAAACGTCGTCCGTCGCGGTACCGGCGGGGCTAGCCCCCCGAACGCTGCGCGGCTAAGGGCGCGCGCATGGCCGACATTACCCCCGAAGTCGTCGAGGCCCATGGCCTCAGCCCCGAGGAATACGAGCGCGTCCTCCACGCGATGGGACGCGAGCCCAACCTCGTCGAGCTCGGCATCTTCTCGGTCATGTGGTCCGAGCATTGCAGCTACAAGTCGAGCCGCCTGCACCTCAGGAAGCTGCCCACCGAAGCGCCGTGGGTGATCTGCGGCCCGGGCGAGAACGCGGGCGTGATCGACATCGGGGATGGCCAGGCCGCCATCTTCAAGATGGAGAGCCACAACCACCCGAGCTACATCGAGCCGTATCAAGGCGCGGCGACCGGCGTGGGCGGCATCCTGCGCGACGTATTCACAATGGGCGCGCGCCCCGTCGCCAACATGAACGCGCTGCGCTTCGGCCGGCCCGACCATCCGAAGATGAAGCACCTGGTGCAGGGCGTCGTCGCGGGCATCGGCGGCTACGGCAACTGCGTCGGCGTGCCGACCGTGGGCGGCGAGACGAACTTCCACCCGGCCTACGACGGCAACATCCTCGTCAACGCGATGACCGTCGGCGTCGCCGATGCGGACAAGATCTTCTATTCTGCTGCGACCGGGCTCGGCAATCCGATCGTCTATGTCGGCTCCAAGACCGGGCGCGACGGCATCCACGGCGCGACGATGGCGAGCGCGGACTTCGGCGACGATGCAGAGGCGAAGCGGCCCACCGTGCAGGTCGGCGATCCCTTCACCGAGAAGCTGCTGATCGAGGCCTGCCTCGAACTGATGGCGACCGACGCGATCGTCGCGATCCAGGACATGGGCGCGGCGGGCCTCACCAGCTCAAGCGTCGAGATGGCGACCAACGGCAAGGCGGGCATCCGCCTCGTGATGGACAACGTCCCCTGCCGCGAAGAGGGGATGACCCCCTACGAGATGATGCTCAGCGAGAGCCAGGAGCGGATGCTCATGGTCCTCAAGCCCGGCCGCGAGGCGGAAGCCGAAGCGATCTTCCGCAAGTGGGAGCTCGATTTTGCGGTGATCGGCGAGGTCACGGACACGGGCCACATGGTGCTCGAATGGCAGGGCGAGGTCGTGTGCGACATTCCCTTGGGTCCGCTCGCCGCCGACGCGCCGCTCTACGATCGTCCGGCGATGAGCCGCGAGGACTACAAGGCATGGGCCAGGGTCGCACCGCTCGGCGAGGTGCCCGAGAGCACCGACATCGGCGCGGACCTTCTGAAAATGATGGCCAGCCCCGACCTCGCCAGCCGCCGGTGGATATGGGAGCAGTACGACAGCCAGGTCGGTGCCGATACGCTTCAGCTGTCGGGCGGCGATGCGGCCGTCGTGCGCGTCCACGGCACGCGCAAGGCGTTGGCGATGACCACCGACTGCACCCCGCGCTACTGCTATGCCGACCCCTACGAAGGCGGCAAGCAGGCGATCGCGGAGGCGTATCGCAACCTCTGCGCGGTCGGCGCGAAGCCGCTGGCGGTGACCAACTGCCTCAACTTCGCCAACCCCCAGCGGCCCGAGATCATGGCGCAGCTGACCGGCTGCCTCGAAGGCATGGGCGACGCCTGCCGCGCGCTCGATTTCCCGATCGTGAGCGGCAACGTCAGCCTCTATAACGAGAGCAAGGCGACCGGCGGCGGCAGCGCGATCCTGCCCACCCCCGCGATCGGCGGAGTGGGCGTGATCGAGGATTACGCGCACATGGCGACGATCGGGTTCAAGGCGGAGGGCGAGACCGTGCTTGCGTTGGGCGCGCACTACCCCGAACTCGGCCAGTCCCTCTACCTGCGCGAACTGCACGGACGCGAGGACGGCGATGCCCCCCGCGTCGACCTGTTCGAGGAGCGCAAGCTCGGCGAGATCGTCCGCGATCTGATCGCCCGGGGCAAGGTGACGGCCGTGCACGACGTGAGCGACGGCGGCCTCCTCGTCGCGCTGGCGGAGATGGCGCTGGCGGGCGGCATCGGCGCCACGATCGACGCGATGGATACCGCGTTCGCCTTCAACGAAAGCCAGGGCCGCTATATCGTGACCGTCGCGGCAGAGGTCGAACTCGATCGTGCGGCGGTGCCCTTCGAGAAGATCGGCACGACCGGCGGCGATTCGCTGACGGTGGGCACGGACTCGGTGTCCCTCGCCGACCTGCGCGAGGCCAGCGACAGCTTCTTCCACGACTGGATGGCGAACTGAGGTAGATCCCGCTCGCCAGGCGATCAGGCAGCCAGCTTCTGCTCCTGCATCTGCTTGCCCAGCAGGTCGTAGGGATCGACCCCTTCGCTCTTCCAGACGCGGTGGCACTCGGCGTACCACTTCGCCGGCGTGATCCCGAGCGCCTTGCGCGCTTCGACTAGGTCCATCGCGAGGAGATCGCGGATCGACATCGCGACGAGCGGCGGGCAGGCCTTGCCGATGCGATGCGCCTCGCGCACCGCCTTGAACACGGGCGCCTTGCTCTTGACCTGCTTTACGATGTTGAGCGCCCCGGCATAGCCGAGCAGCAGGTGCCCGGGCGCAGGTTGCTGGCCGTGAGTGAACAGCAGCACGCACTGTTCGCCAAGCGCGTCGCGGCCGTACCCGGTCAGCACGTGCATCAGGTCGTGGGTATCGCGCTGGCGAAACCCGTACCACTGGATGAGATCGTCGTACTGCGGCCGGCCCGCCTTTTCCGATTCGGCCACCAGCCCCGCCGCCGACAGCCCTTCGCGCTCCATGAAGTCGCAATAGGCATGCGCGACCGATCCGGCAGGCAATTTGCGCAGTTCCGCATGGTCGTCGAGGATCGGAGGCAGGAATGGCTCCGCCGCGCGCAGCGCCTGGCCCGTCTCGCTGAGCGTCAACTCGCGGGCGCGCGGAAGGAACGCCTTCGAAGGCAGCGCCTCGTAGATGCCGAACACCAGCGCGGTGTTTTCCTTGTCCTTGATCAGCTCGCGGAAATTGTGGAGCGCCTTGCGCACGTTCCGCTTCGGCTGCGGGCGCGCCGGGTTGCGGAACACGGTTCCGTCGGGCGCGCAGGCGAGGTTCGGATCGGCGGGCGGGATGGCTTGCTGGTCGGTCATGTCGGCTCGCTCTACTGACAGAACTGTCAATATAGCGTTGCGAACCGCAACTGGAAAGGGACTACGCCGTGACCCATTGCTCCCGCGGGATGCCGAGGAGCGACAGCACCGCGGTGAGATCGCCGCGATCGATCCAGCCGTCGGCCGCATCCCGGGCTTTGGGCTTCGCACGGTAGGCGATGCCGTACGTCGCGGCCTGCAGCATCGGAATGTCGTTCGCCCCGTCTCCGGCGGCGAGGGAAACGGCGTGGTCGCCGATGCGCGCGGCTTCCTCTTCCAGCACGCGCTGTTTCACCGCGCTGTCGGTGATTCCGCCCGCGAGCATTCCGGTCAGCTTGCCGTCCGCCACCGCCAGCCGGTTGCCGACCACCCGTTCGAAACCGATCGTTTCGGCCACCGGATCGGCGAAATGGTGGAAGCCCCCGGTGACCAGCACCGTGCGGCACCCACGCGCCTTCAGCGTCGCCACCAGCGTCCGCGCACCATCGTTCGGGCGGATACGATCGGCAAGGCAGGTCGCGATCGTCTCCTCGGGCAGATCGGCCAGCAGCCCGACCCGTTCCGCCAGCGCGCTTGCGAAGTCGAGTTCACCCCGCATCGCCCGCTCCGTAATCGCAGCGACGCGGTCCTTCAGCCCCGCGAAGTCGGCCAGTTCGTCGATACACTCCTGCCCGATCATGGTGGAATCCATGTCGGACACGAACAGATGCGGCACCGCGATCTCGTCGGTCGCAACCAACAGGTCGGCGGGGGCGAAGTGAGCGTCCAGCAGACGGCGCAGGGTGGCCGGATCGCCTTCGGGCAGGCTCACCTGCAGTACGTCGCCGCAGAAATCGAGCATCCCGGCCATCGCCACGCGCAGCCCTTGCCCCTCCAGCGCGGCGATAGCGGCGTCGAGCCGCGTTTCAAGCGTCGCGGGGTCTGCTATCAGGCGCGCGATGAGCACGGTGCAATCTCCGAACGAGGGCGGGAAACCGAAGGTCGCGCTCATTGCAGGGCCGACCGCCAGCGGCAAGAGCGATCTCGCCGTCCGGCTGGCCATCGCACACGGCAATGCGGTGGTAATCAACGCCGACAGCGCGCAGGTCTATGCCGACCTCGCGGTCCTGAGCGCGCGGCCCACCGCCGACGAGATGCGGGGCGTGCCGCATCGCCTGTTCGGCACGTGGGTCGGGGCGTCCGCGTGTTCGGCCGCCGACTGGGCCGCTGCGGCCCGGCGCGAGATCGACGCGGCACACGGCGATGGCAAGCTGCCCATCCTGGTGGGCGGGACGGGCCTGTACCTGCGCACCCTTGTCGACGGGATCGCGCCCGTACCGCCGATCGACCCGGAGGTTCGCGAGGCGGTGCGCGCGTTGCCGGTTGCCGAGGCATACGCCGCGCTTGCCCGCGAGGATCCGCCGCGCGCCGCCAGTCTCGCCCCCGCCGACACCACGCGCGTCGCCCGCGCGCTCGAGGTCGTGCGCTCGACCGGCCGGTCGCTTGCCGATTGGCAGGCGCGGCGCGAGGGCGGCATTGGCGCGTTTGTAGAACTGCGTCCGCTGATCCTGACCGCGGAGCGCGAATGGCTGGCCGAACGCTGCGATCGCCGGTTCGCGTCGATGGTGGAAGGCGGCGCCGTAGCCGAGGTCGAGGCGCTGCTCGCCCGCAAGCTCGACCCGTCCCGTCCCGTCATGCGCGCGATCGGCGTGCCCGAGCTTGCCGGATGGCTGCGCGGGGAGCTTTCGCAAAGCCAAGCAATCGTTGCGGGCCAACTCGCCACGCGGCGCTATGCAAAGCGGCAGGCGACCTGGTTCCGGCACCAGCCCCCAGCGGATTGGCCCCGGATCGGAGCGGAAGATTGCGAAAGGGACGATGCAGTTGAAAGTTTATTGTCCTGATTGATGTTGACATGACATTTAATGTCGCTTAGCGGTCGATCTCCAAGTGAGACCCGACCCGGCGCGATCCCCCCTCCGCGCCGGGTCGTTTTATTGATGGCCATGGCAACGGGCCGAAACGAAGGAAGCTTACCGTGGAAGAGCGCAGCGGCGCGCAGATCCTGATCGAATGCCTCGCCCGCGAAGGGGTCGAATTCGTCTTCGGCTATCCCGGCGGCGCCGTGCTGCCGATCTACGACGAACTGTTTTCGGAAGCTAACAAGGGTGAGGGCGGCATCCGCCACATTCTCGTCCGGCACGAAGCGGGCGCGGCCCACGCCGCCGAAGGCTACGCGCGCAGCACCGGCAAGCCGGGCGTCGTGCTCGTGACGAGCGGCCCGGGGGCCACCAATGCGGTGACCGGCATCGCCGACGCCTACATGGATTCGATCCCGATGGTCGTCATCACCGGGCAGGTGCCGACCGCCTTGATCGGAACCGATGCTTTCCAGGAAGCCGACACCATCGGCATCACGCGCCATTGCACGAAGCACAACTACCTCGTGAAGGATCCCGCCCGCCTGCGCGCAACGATCGAGGAAGCGTTCCGCATTGCCACCACCGGCCGGCCCGGCCCGGTGCTGATCGACATTCCCAAGGACGTGCAGATCGCGAACGCCAGCTGGGACGGGCAGGACACCGCCCCGCTTCCTTCGGCCCGATACGCAGCCCCCTCGACCGGTCCGCTCGACGAGGTGCTGGAGGCGGTGGAGATGATCGCCGCGGCCGAGCGCCCTGTCTTCTACACCGGCGGTGGGATCATCAATTCCGGGCCCCGCGCGACCGAGTTGCTGCGCAAGCTGCAGGACCTCACCGGCGCGCCCGTTACCAGCACCCTCATGGGCCTCGGCGCGCTGCCTGCCGACCATCCCGACTGGCTCGGGATGCTGGGCATGCACGGCACCTACGAAGCCAACATGGCGATGAACCGCTGCGACCTGATGGTGAACATCGGCGCGCGGTTCGACGACCGGGTGACCGGCCGGCTCGATGCGTTCAGCCCGGACAGCAAGAAGATTCACATCGATATCGACCGGGCCAGCATCAACAAGATCGTGCCCGTCGACCTCGGCATCGTCGGCGATTGCGCGGCGGTGCTCGAACAGCTCGTCGCCGCGTGGGGCAACCGCAAGGGGCAGGACCTCGGCGAATGGAAGGCGCGCATCGCCGGATGGCGCGCGCGCGAAAGCCTCGCCTATCCCGAATCGCGCACCGAGATCATGCCGCAGAAGGCGGTCGAGAGGCTGTTCGCCCTCACCCGCGAGCACGACCCCATCATCACCACCGAGGTCGGCCAGCACCAGATGTGGGCGGCGCAGTATTTCGGCTTTTTCGGCCCCAACAAGTGGCTGACGAGCGGTGGGCTCGGCACGATGGGCTACGGCCTCCCCGCCGCGATCGGCGCGCAGCTCGGCAATCCCGATGCCCTCGTCATCGACATCGCGGGCGAGGCGAGCATCCAGATGAACATCCAGGAACTCGGCACCGCCAGCCAGTACCGGCTGCCGGTCAAGATCTTCATCCTCAACAACGAATACATGGGCATGGTCCGCCAGTGGCAGGAGCTGACCTACGAGAGCCGCTACTCGAATTCGTACAGCGATAGCCTGCCCGATTTCGTGAAGCTCGCCGAAGCCTACGGCTGGAAGGGCATCCGGATCGCCGACGAGGCCGGGCTCGACGCCGGCATCCAGGCGATGCTCGACCACGACGGCCCGGTGATCGTCGACTGTCTCGTCAGCAAGGAGGCCAACTGCTTCCCGATGATCCCCAGCGGCGCGGCGCACACCGACATGCTGCTGCACGGCGATATGGTCGCGGGCACGCTCGACGACGAAGCCAAGGCACTGGTCTAGGGGCGCCGGCGCAATGCATATCAAGGAACAGAGCGCCGAGCGCCACGTGCTCGCCATCACCGTCGACAACGAGGCCGGCATCCTCGCCAAGATCGCCGGGCTCTTCACCGCGCGCGGGTACAACATCGACAGCCTGACGGTGGCCGACATCAGCACCGACCATGCGGTAAGCCGGATCACCATCGTCACCAACGGACCGCCGGCGGTGATCGACCAGATCCACGCCCAGCTCGAACGGCTGGTGCCCGTACACCGCGTGGTCGACCTGACGGAGGAAGGCCCGCACGTGGAGCGCGAGCTGGCCCTGGTGAAGGTCGCCGGCACCGGCGAACACCGGGTCGAGGCGCTGCGGCTCGCCGACGTGTTCCGTGCGAAACCGGTCGATACGACCACCGAGAGCTTCATCTTCGAGATCACCGGCGCGCCAGAAAAGATCGACAGCTTCATTGCGCTGATGCGCGAACTGGGGCTGGTCGAGGTCGGCCGGACCGGTATCGTCGGAATGATGCGCGGGGCCGAAGGGGCCTGAAAGATATCGTCATCCCGGCGAAAGCCGGGATCGCTTGCAACCGGGTGCGCGCTTGCGGCACCCGATCCCGGCTTCCGCTGGGATGACGTGAGGATTGAACGTGAAAGTCTACTACGACGCCGATGCCGACCTGAACCTGATCACCGACAAGAAGATCGCCGTCGTCGGCTACGGATCGCAGGGCCACGCCCATGCCCAGAATTTGCGCGACAGCGGGGTGAAGGACGTCGCTATCGCGCTGCGCGAAGGCTCGGCCACCGCGAAAAAGGCCGAAGCGGCCGGCTTTACGGTCATGTCGAATGCCGAGGCGGCTCGGTGGGCCGACATCGTCATGATCCTCGCCCCCGACGAACACCAGGCCGCGATCTGGAACGACGATCTTGCGGGCAATATGAAATCCGGCAGCGCCATCGCCTTCGCCCACGGCCTCAACGTCCACTTCGGCCTGATCGAGGCGCCCGACGACATCGACGTCATCATGATCGCGCCCAAGGGCCCCGGCCACACGGTGCGCAGCGAATACCAGAAGGGCGGCGGCGTGCCCTGCCTCATCGCGGTCCACCAGGACGCGACCGGCAACGCGCACGACATCGCGCTCGCTTATGCAAGCGGCGTCGGCGGCGGCCGGTCGGGCGTAATCGAGACCAACTTCAAGGAAGAGTGCGAGACCGATCTTTTCGGCGAGCAGGCGGTGCTATGCGGCGGCATCACCCACCTGATCCAGGCGGGGTTCGAGACGCTGGTCGAGGCGGGATACGCGCCCGAAATGGCTTACTTCGAGTGCCTCCACGAAACCAAGCTGATCGTCGACCTGCTGTACGAAGGTGGCATTGCCAACATGCGCTACTCGATCAGCAACACCGCCGAATACGGCGACATCAAGACCGGCCCGCGGATCATCACCGACGAGACCAAAGCCGAAATGCGCCGCGTGCTCGCTGACATCCAGTCGGGCCGGTTCGTGAAGGACTTCGTGCTCGACAACCGCGCAGGCCAGCCCGAACTCAAGGCCAGCCGCAAGGCCGCCGCGGCCCACCCGATCGAACAGGTCGGTGCCAAGCTGCGCGCCATGATGCCGTGGATCGGCAAGAACAAGCTGGTCGACAAGGCGGTCAATTAGTAGCCTGCCCGCACTATCCCGGACAGACAGGAGAGCGGACATGACAGCTAAATTCTGGATTGGCGGCGCCCTCGCGCTCGCCTCGGTCGCGGCCATCGCGCAGATGCCCACCGAAAAGCCCGGCAGTGCCGACCCCGCCCGCGTCAGCGGCGGGACCTACACCGCCGATCCCAATCACACCCTCGTCGGGTGGACCGTCGATCACCTCGGGTTCTCCGACTATTTCGGCCTGTTCGGCGACGTGACCGGGACGCTCATACTCGACAAGGCGGACCCCGCCCGATCGAAGCTCGACGTGACGATCCCGATCAAGCCGGTGACCGCCAGCGCCGGGCTCAACGAGCATCTCGTCCGCCCTGGCAAGGACGGCGGCAAGCCCGATTTCTTCGGTCCGGACCAAGCGGCCGCGCGCTACGTCTCGACTTCGGTCCAGCCGAGCGCGGACGGCATGGGCGCCTACATCCTCGGCAACCTGACGCTGAACGGCGTCACGAAGCCGGTGGCGATCCAGGCGCGCTTCACCGGCGCGGGCGCGATGCGGGGGACGGAAACGGTCGGTTTCTCCGGCCGCGCCCTCATCCGTCGCTCCGATTTCGGGATCAACGGCGCGCTGCCGCTGGTGTCGGACGAAGTGGAGCTCAATCTCACCGCGGCGTTCGAGAAGGAAGCCGGCGAACCGCAGGCCCGCCCCGACCCGGGCCCCAACGCCTGCAACGCCGACAAGGTGCAGCCATGGATCGGCAAGGCCGCGACCCCGGCTGTCCGCACCGCGGTCGGCAAGGCGACCGGCGCGGGGACGATCCGCTGGCTCTACCCCGACAGCATCGTGACGAAGGACTACCGCGTCGAACGCCTCAATGTGAGTATCGACAAGGGATCCGACATCATCCGTTCGGCCCGCTGCGGCTGACGGGCACCCGCCCACCAGTTGCAACTGAAACATTTGCCCCTCCCGCGCGCATCGCGCATGGGAGGGGCATGATCCGCAGCGCGGCCCTTCTACCGCTTCGACTTACCCGCCCTTGGGCGTGACCGGCCGCGCTGCCTGACCGGCGCGCGCCGCGCCCAAGGGACCGCCGCCCCACCGAAGCAGAGATCGACCGCGAGTACCCCCATGCTGAAGAGCCCGAGCGCCAAGTACGCCGCCTTCCCCCAGGTTCCGTTGCAGGACCGCCAATGGCCCGGCCGCACGATCACCGCCCCGCCCCGCTGGCTCAGCACCGACCTGCGCGATGGCAACCAGGCCATCGTCGACCCGATGGACGCGGTGAAGAAGAACCGTTTCTTCGATCTGCTCGTCGAGATCGGCGTCAAGGAGATCGAGGTCGGCTTTCCCAGTGCCGGCGCGACCGAGTTCGATTTCATTGCCGGCCTCGTCCACTCGGGCCGCATCCCCGACGACGTGACCGTGCAGGTCCTCACGCAAAGCCGCGAGGACCTGATCCGCACCAGCTTCGCCAGCCTCGACGGCGCGCGAGCGGCGATCGTCCACCTCTACAACGCGGTCAGTCCCGCGTGGCGCGACATCGTGTTCCGCATGAGCAAGCCTGAGGTGATCGGCGTCGCGGTCGCGGGCGCGAAGGTGATGCGCGACGAAGCGGCCAAGCGCCCCGGCACCGAGTGGCACTTCCAGTACAGCCCGGAGACTTTCTCTACCGCCGAACTCGATTTCAGCATCGAGGTCTGCGAGGCGGTGATGGAGGTGCTGGCCCCCACCCCCGAGCGCCCGATCATCCTCAACCTGCCCGCCACGGTCGAGGCGGCGACGCCCAACATCTACGCCGACCAGATCGAATACTTCTGCCGCAACCTGCCGAACCGCGAGAGCGTGGTGATCAGCCTCCACACCCACAACGATCGCGGCACCGGGGTTGCGGCGGCGGAGCTCGGCCTGATGGCGGGTGCCGACCGGGTCGAGGGTTGCCTGTTCGGAAACGGCGAGCGCACCGGCAACTGCTGCCTCGTGACCGTCGCGCTCAACATGTACACGCAGGGAATCGATCCGGGCCTCGATTTCTCCGACATCGACCGGGTGATCGAGACGGTGGAATACTGCAACGCGATCCCCGTCCACCAGCGTCACCCCTATGGCGGCGAGCTGGTGTTCACCGCGTTTTCGGGCAGCCACCAGGATGCGATCAAGAAGGGGTTCGAGGCGCAACGTACGCAGAACGACGAGCGCTGGCGTGTCCCCTACCTGCCGATCGATCCCGCCGACCTCGGCCGCAGCTACGAAGCGGTGATCCGCGTCAACAGCCAGTCCGGCAAGGGCGGCTTCGCCTGGGTGCTCGAACAGGACCAGGGCCTCAAGCTGCCCAAGGCCATGCAGGCCGACTTTTCGAAGGCCGTTCAGCGCATGGCGGACGATCTGGGGCGCGAACTGGGCGCCGCCGACATCTGGCAGGCCTTCCGCGAAACCTACCACGTGCAAACCTCGGGCAAGCGGTTCCAGCTCGTCGATTACGAGGAGACCCGCGCCAGCGACGGGACCCGCGTGTTCGCCGGGACGATCGAGGTCGAAGGCAAGGCGCAGAGCGTCAGCGGGCGCGGCAACGGCCTCATCTCGTCGGTGGTCGCGACTCTGAAGGATGCCTTCGGGATCGACCTCGAAGTGCTCGACTACTCCGAACACGCACTTTCCAAGGGTTCCGACGCCCGCGCGGCTGCCTACGTCCAGTGCGCTACCGGGGATGGCCGAACGATCTGGGGCTGCGGCATCGACGAGGACGTCGCGACCGCGAGCGTGCGCGCGATCCTCAGCGCGGCGAATTCGGCGGTTGCGTCAAGGTAAGCGGGACCCCGGCTCGGGGGCCGGGGCGACGAGGAAGTGAAATGAGTTTCTCTCCATCAACGTCACCCCGGGCTCGACCCGGGGTCCCGCTTCACCTTCACAGCACCCATGGACCGGGAAATACGCGGCGGACGGGTCTACATCATGGCCGACCGCTACCGTGGCACGATGTACGTCGGCGTTACCTCCGACCTCGCCGTCCGTATCCACCAGCACCGCACCGGGAGGGGCTCCGACTTCTGCGCACGATACGGCCACACGGCTGGTCTGGGCCGACCCAAGCGACTCCATCGAATCCTGCATCGCCCACGAAAAACGCATCAAGCGCTGGCGCCGGGAATGGAAATTCGACCTGATCGAGCGCACCAATCCGGAGTGGGACGATCTGTTCAAGGTTCTGCACTGACGCCACGCCGCAATAAAAGCGGGACCCCGGCTCTAGGCCGGGGCGACTATGATTTGAGGGCCTCGCCCGCGTTTCGACGTCACCCCGGGCTCGACCCGGGGTCCCGCTATCTTCCCCGCGAGATTTTGGGAAAAGACTGCTGTGAGGTTGGGAAGCCCACGTTACGCTTTCCTACAGCCTATCGTGTCGCATAAACCATTCGGATGAGCGGCAACTCCTCTTTCAACCTTACGATCGGCGTCAGCCTCCACCCAGCCCGCCTTCCATCCCTCTGCACACTGTGACAAGTGTGACATGCCCTGAAGCAAACGAGGCCCTGCGGGAGAGCGCCAGATGACCGAAACGATCCTCGAACCCGATCTGCCGATCATCGATCCGCATCACCACCTGTGGGATCTGCGCCCGCTGGTGGGGGCCTTTCCCGAACCGCGGCACGATTTCCTCGAGGCGATCGTGGGTGCGGCGTACTACACCTTCGACGAATTGCAGGCCGATACGCAGTCGGGCCACAACGTCGTCGGCACGGTATTCATGGAATGCGGCGCCTTCTACGACGCTAGCCGCGGCGACGAACTGAAGACCGTCGGCGAGGTCGAGTTCGTCAACGGCGTCGCGGCGCAGGGCGCAAGCGGGCTATACGGAAACTACCGCCCATGCGCGGCGATCGTCGGCCATGCCGATCTCACGATGGGCAGCGGCGCGGGCATGGTGCTCGACGCGCTCAGCGCCGCCTCGCCCCGTTTCGTCGGCATCCGCCATGCCGCCGCATGGGACGCCGATCCGGAGGTGCTGGGCCCTCCGTTCCACCATCCCGCCGGTCTGTACCTGGATAACAAGTTCCGCGAAGGGTTCGCCGAGCTCGCCTCCCGCGGCCTGACTTTCGACGCATGGCTGCTCGAACCGCAACTCGGCGACCTGATCGACCTTGCGAAGACATTCCCCGACCAGCCGATCGTCCTCGACCACTGCGGAACCCCGCTCGGCATCGCGAGCTATCGCGGCAAGCTGGAGGAAAACTTCGACCGCTGGCGCACCAGCATCCGCGCGGTCGCCGAGTGCGAGAATGTTACCGTCAAATTGGGCGGGCTCGCCATGGCGTTTTGCCAATTGCCCGATCGCGGCCCCGCGGCGGGGCTCGGAAGCGAGGAACTGGCGGCGATGTGGAAGCCCTACATCGAGACCTGCATCGAAGCCTTCGGCCCGAGCCGCGCGATGTTCGAAAGCAACTATCCCGTCGACCGCTGGGGCGCGAGCTACCCGGTCCTGTGGAACGCCTTCAAACGCCTCGCTAACGGCGCGTCGGACGGCGAGAAGCGCGACGTGTTCGCCGGCACCGCGGCGCGGGTTTACGGCATCGAGCACCTGCTCTAGTCCGGTTGCAAACCAAAACCGGAGCTGACGATGCCGACCACCCTGCCCGCCCCGTTCGACCGCCTGCGCCTGCCCGTGATCGGGTCGCCGCTGTTTATCGTCTCGGGCCCCGAACTGGTCATCGCGCAGTGCAAGGCGGGCATCGTCGGCAGCTTCCCGGCATTGAACGCGCGGCCCAGTGGCGTCCTCGACGAATGGCTCCACCGCATCACCGAGGAGCTGGCCGAACACAACCGCGCCAACCCCGACCGGCCCGCGGCGCCCTATGCGGTGAACCAGATCGTCCACCGCTCGAACAACCGGCTCGACGAGGACATGGCGGTCTGTGCCAAGTGGCAAGTGCCGATGGTGATTACCTCGCTGGGCGCGCAGGAGGATGTCTTCAAGGCGGTCGCCGGATGGGGCGGCATCACCCTCCACGACGTGATCAACGACCGCTTCGCGCACAAGGCGATCGAGAAGGGCGCGACCGGCCTCATCCCCGTCGCAGCCGGTGCGGGCGGGCATGCCGGAACGCTCAGCCCGTTCGCGATGCTGCAGGAAATCCGCACCTGGTTCGACGGGCTCGTCGCCCTGTCGGGCTCGATCGCGCACGGCCGTTCGGTGCTGGCCGCGCAGGCGATGGGGGCGGACTTCGCGTACATCGGGAGCCCCTGGATCGCCACCGAGGAAGCCAACGCCGACCAGCGCTACAAGGATGCGATCGTCGAGGCGAAGGCGGACGGCATCGTCTATTCGAACCTCTTCACCGGGGTGCACGGCAATTACCTGCGCAGCTCGATCGAAGCGAACGGGATGGATCCCGACAACCTTCCGGTCAGCGACCCCAGCAAGATGAACTTCGGCAGCGGCGGCAACACCGAGGCCAAGGCATGGAAGGACATCTGGGGCTCTGGCCAAGGCGTCGGCATGGTCGGCAAGGTCGAAAGCGTGGCGACCCGCGTCGACCGGCTCGAGGCCGAGTATCAGGCCGCCCTGTCGGAGCTCGCCGCCAAGACGCCGTAAGCAGGTAGCAGCCTCGCCCTCAACCGCGGCGAACCGCGATCACCGTGCCTCCGTCTGCGGGCTCGAGAATAAGGCGATCTTTGTAAGGGCTTACGATGGCTTCACTTGTCTTGAGGGGACCGCGTCCGATCAACTGGTCGATGAGATGCACACCGAGCCGGATCGCCGCGGCGCGGTCGTCGGCCAGCGGTCCCGTCAGGACAATTTCCTGTCCGGTGAACCATGCCAGACCTTCGCTGCAAAGCCGGTCGTTCTCGTCCGGCGCAAATGCGGTGAGACCAAGCGCCGGGAAAGCTCCGCCATCGAGCCATGCGCGGACGGTGGAAGCAAAGAAGGCGGGCCCGGAGACCGACCCCGCCGGCGACCAAGCGACGCCGCTTGCGGCCACGAGCCGCGCGCCGAGTTCGGCTGCAAGACCCGCCAACGTTCGCACGACCGGAATGGTCCGGGCCCCTGCCGCAATGTGCGGTCCCGGGCGCAGGGTTACCGCTTCCCACCCTTCCGAAGCAGCGTCGCCGGCGATGCCGAACCGGTGCCGCGGCGGCGCGAAGGTCGCGCCGTCACCGGGGGCAAGACCCTGCAGGTCGAAGGTCATTCCGTCGCGCAGTAGCTCGAGACCGTGCGGTACGCCGTCCACGACATCCAGTTCGTGGCTGGCGGATGCGCGGGGGATGGCCGTTACGGCCTCGGCCACGCCGAGCGCATCGGGGCGCGACCCGCGCGCGAACAGCAGCACGATCGCACCGGTTGCGGCACCGCTTGCCTGGTCGTCGCAGTCAGAAATGGGCGTGGTTCCGATGTACGCGGGTTGAGAAGAAAACCTGCCCCGAAACAACCGGTTCGTCGAGTCCTCCACAGGCCAGCGTATCCGGATCGGACACAAATCAGTGCGCGATCAGAACAGTCCCAGCGTCAGTCCTTCGGAAAGGGCCGCCCCGAGTTCGCGACATTCCTGCAATCGAGCGGGAGGCACGACCTTGTTCGCCATGATTTCGTCGGGACCTTGCGCTTCCGTTCCGACGATGACAGGTTCCGCCACCCGTCGCAGCCGCCACCCGGTCGCGATGCGATCGATCTGCCGCTGCGCCCCCTCGCCGTCGGAGCCTGCGGCAATCAGCGTTGCATACGCACGGCCTTCGATCCGCCCGAGCGCCGGGTAATAGCAGCGGTCGAACATCTCCTTCATCAGCCCGCTCATCGAAGCGAGGTTTTCCGGGCAGACGAAAAGATAACCGGCCGCGCCGAGCAGGTCGGCCGGTTCCACGGTGTCGCAACGCATCAGCCGCGCCCGATCGCCGGCACCGTCCGCAGCGGCACGTGCCATCGCCTCGGACGCTCCGGTGCGGCTGTACCAGACGATGAGGAGCGGGCGATTCATGCCTGCGAGGATCGCGGTGCCCTGTCGATTGTCAATGGCGCGCGGGTATGCGGCGAGGCGGCGGTCGGCTAGGCTGGCAGGATGGCAACCCAATCGCTCAGCCCGGTCTTCGGTGTCGCGCGCTCCCTGTCCGGCAAGGCCTGGCGGTGGCGCGGCGGCAATATGGAACTGGGCAATGCTACCGGCGCGATGGACGATGTCGTTACCCAGCTCCTGCTGTCGCGCGGTGTGGCGCGCGAGGACCTCGACCGCCACCGCTCGCCGACGTTGCGCGCATTCCTGCCCGATCCCAGCGTCTTTCGCGACATGGACGCGGCGGCGGAGCGGATCGCGCAGGCGGTCGTCAGCGGCGAGACCGTGACGGTCTACGGCGACTACGACGTCGACGGCGCGACCAGCGCGGCGCTGCTCGTCCGCCTGCTGCGCGATCTCGGCCATTCGGCCCGCTACTACATTCCGGACCGCCTGCTGGAAGGATACGGGCCGAGCGGCGAAGCCCTCGTCCGCCTCGCCGAAGAGGGGTCGAGCCTGATCGTCACCGTCGATTGCGGCGCGATGGCGCACGATGCGCTGGCACAGGCCCATGCTGCCGGTGTCGATGTGATCGTCGTCGATCACCACAAATGCAGCGCCGAGCTTCCGATCGCGGCCGCGCTGGTCAATCCCAATCGCCTGGACGAGAGTGACGAAGGCGCGACCCATGCCCATCTGGCCGCGGTCGGCGTCGCGTTCGTTTTGGCAGTAGCCGTGGTGCGGACCCTGCGCGCGCGCGGCTTCTTCGCGGGCGACCGGCGCGAACCCGACCTGATGGCGCTGCTCGATCTCGTGGCGCTGGGCACGGTGGCGGATGTCGCTCAGATCCGCGGCCTGAACCGCGCCTTCGTCGCGCAGGGTCTCAAGGTCATGGCGCGCCGGGCCAATACCGGCATGGCGGCCCTCATCGATGCGAGCCGACTGAAGCGCGCGCCGGCCTGCAGCGATCTCGGCTTCGCGCTCGGCCCGCGCATCAACGCCGGCGGCCGCGTCGGCGAATCGACGCTGGGCGTGCGCCTCTTGACGACCGACGATCCGGACGAGGCTGCCGACATCGCCGCGCAGTTGTCGCAGCTCAACGACGAGCGCCGCGCGATCGAAACCGAGGTGCAGGCTGCGGCCGAGGCCATGCTCGAAGGCCAGCACAACCGGGCGGTGCATGTGTTGTCGGGTCGTGGCTGGCACCCGGGCGTGATCGGCATCGTCGCGGGCCGGATCAAGGAGAAGACCGGCAAGCCTTCGCTGATCGTCGCGCTCGACGGCGACACCGGCAAGGGATCCGGGCGCTCGATCGCCGGTGTCGACCTGGGTGCGGCGATTATCGCGGCGCGCGAGGAAGGCCTGCTGGTCGCCGGCGGCGGACACGCCATGGCCGCCGGTCTCACCGTCGAGGCGGGCAAGATGGCCGCCCTCGCCGACTGGCTCGATTCGCGCCTCGGCGCGGCGGTGGCGCGCGCCAAGGAGGGCGAAACAATGCCTCTCGATCTGGCGCTGGCGCCCGGTGGGCTGACCCCCGATCTCGTCGAGGCACTCGATGCGGCAGGTCCCTTCGGCATGGGATGGCCGGGGCCGCGCGTCGCAATCGGCCCGGTACGGCTGGTCAAGGCCGACGTCGTGGGCGCCGACCATGTACGCGCCATCGCGGCCGGAAACGACGGGCGCAGTTTCAAGGCCATCGCCTTCCGCGCGGCCGAAACTCCGCTCGGACAGGCACTTCTGCATGGATCGCGCGGACGCAGCCTGTGGCTGGCAGGCCGCGCAAAGATCGACGACTGGGGCGACCGTCCACAAGCCGAACTGCACCTCGAGGATGCTGCCTGGGCCGATTGATCGGGCGGCGGTCCCGCTTGCGTTCACCCGAGGCTTGACCGCGCCCGCGACCGCCCCTAAGTGCGCGCCTCGCCTCCCGAGGCGGCCCCTTCGTCTAGCGGTTAGGACGCGGCCCTTTCACGGCTGAAACACGGGTTCGATTCCCGTAGGGGTCACCACCGGGGGCGTGCCATTCGGCATGGCATCGCCCATGGCATGGCCCCTTCGTCTAGCGGTCAGGACGCGGCCCTCTCACGGCTGAAACACGGGTTCGATTCCCGTAGGGGTCACCACCTTCCCATCGCCGGCTTCCCGTCGTTTGTGACAGGTGCGCAAGAGACTGGCGTGTGCCTCATTGCATCGCTAGGGCCGCGCGCGATGGAGCCCCGCCGCCCCCTCCCCCTTCCGGGCATCGCGCTCGCGGTCGTTGGCGCCCTGGGCATGCTCATCCTCGGCGAACAGCCGTGGCTGGCGCTGGCCGTGCTACTTCTCTGGTTCGGATCGCTCTGGCTCGCCATCGCTGAGCCACCCCCGATCGCGCCCGTCGACCCCAATCCAGGGTTCAGCCGCGATTCGATGGGCGAACTCATCGAACACTCCGGCACGCCGTTGTTGCTGACCGAAAAAGGGCGAATCGCGATCGCCAACCAGGCGGCCCGCGAGGTGCTGGGCTCCCATATCCTAGGCCAGGATGTCCGCGTGGCGCTGCGACACCCCGCCGCGGTCGCCCTGATCGACAAGCCCCGCCCCGACGCCACCATCGTCAAAGGTCTCGCTCGCCGCAACGACATCTGGCGTGTCAGCCGCCAGCCGCTCACGCGCGACATGGCGGTGATCGAACTCATCAACCATACCGCCGAGGCCGACATCGGCCGGGCGCATACCGACTTCGTGGCGAATGCCAGTCACGAACTGCGTACCCCGCTTGCCTCGATCATTGGATATGCCGAGACGCTGGCCGAGGAGAACGGGTCGGGCGACCCGGCCATGCGCGAGCGGTTCCTGGGCACGATCCTGCGCGAATCGCGGCGCCTGAAAGGGCTGGTCGACGATCTGATGTCGCTCTCCCGCATCGAGGCGGAGAAGCACGACCAGCCGTCGGACGAAATAGACCTGGCACCGCTGGTCGAACGAGCCGCGCGCGATGCCGCCGGAGCCGAGAGGACCGGGCGGCTGGTTCTCGAAACGGAACCCGGTCTCGTTGTGCGGGGCGATGCGCAGCAGCTCGAGCAGCTCGTCCGCAACCTCGTCGACAACGGACTCAAGTACGGGGCGGAAACCGGCAACGTCCTCGTCACTCTGGCCCTGGGGCAAAAGGATACCGCCCGGCTGACCGTTGCGGACGAAGGCGAAGGCATCCCGGCAGAGCATCTGCCGCACCTCACGCGCCGATTCTATCGGACCGATCCCGGCCGCAGCCGCGCATCGGGCGGAACGGGTCTGGGCCTCGCGATCGTGAAGCA
Source organism: Tsuneonella amylolytica (assembly GCF_003626915.1). NCBI lineage: Bacteria > Pseudomonadati > Pseudomonadota > Alphaproteobacteria > Sphingomonadales > Erythrobacteraceae > Tsuneonella > Tsuneonella amylolytica. Next base: position 2,730,350 of record NZ_CP032570.1, on the reverse strand, counting down.
TATCGTGGAGCGTCACCGCGGCAGGCTCGACATCGAGAGCGCTGTAGGCGAAGGCACGACAGTGGCGGTCCGCATTCCGCTGCACACGAGCGACAGCGAAGGGTTGTCATGAACCTGTCATGCAAACTACGCATCGGCGCACTGTCGATGCGCGCTTCCGCGGCGATTCCCGTTCACGACCGAAGTTCCGAACCCTGATTTCATGTCCGCCTCGCTTCTCCTTCTGCTGACGATCGGGCTCGCGCTCGCGGGATGGCTCGCCGGCCGTGCGCGTGCCTGGAGCTTCCGCTCGGCAAACGGCGCGCAGCGGCTGGCGGCGTTGCCGAACTATCATGGGTGGTACGTGGCGCTGTGGATCGCGGTGCCGCTTCTCGTCTTTCTCGCTCTGTGGAGCGCGTTCGCTCCCGGCCTGGTTACGCAGGCAGTGCTCACCGATCCAGCCGCAGCGAACCTCCCTGCGTTCGACTTCCAGCGGAACGCTATCCTGGCGCAGGCGCGCGCCGTCGCGACCGGCGCGTCGGGGATGGTCTCGCATCCCGATGCCGCCGCATTGGTCGAGCCATACCGGGCGGCGATCGCCCGCTTTCGCCTGATCGGGATCCTGGCGACCCTCGGTATCGCCGTCGCGGCGGGGGCATTCGCGTTCCTGAGGCTGAAGCCGCAATTCACCGCGCGCACGAAAGTGGAGCGGATCGTGCTCGCGATCCTGCTGCTAGCCTCGCTGGTCGCCATCCTGACCACGCTCGGCATCCTCGCCAGCCTCGTGTTCGAGACGGTCCGGTTCTTCGGCATGATCTCGCCGATCGACTTCCTGTTCGGCACCCACTGGGCACCCGATCCGATGGCCGCCGCCGAATCCGCCGACGGCACACGATACGGGGCGATCCCGTTGTTCTGGGGCACGATCTTCATCGGCGCGATCATCGCGATGATCGTCGCCATCCCGCTCGGGTTGATGAGCGCGATCTACCTCACCCAGTATGCCAAGCCTTCGTACCGCAAATGGCTGAAGCCGGCGCTGGAGATTCTCGCGGGCGTGCCGACGGTGGTCTACGGCTATTTCGCCGCACTGACCGTTGCGCCGGCGATCCGCGATGCCGCCCAATCGCTGGGTGTCGCCAACGCCAGTTCGGAAAGCGCTCTCGCGGCGGGTCTGGTAATGGGCGTGATGATCATCCCCTTCGTATCCTCGATGGCCGACGACAGCATCGCCGCCGTGCCGCAGGCGATGCGCGACGGTAGCCTGGCGATGGGCGCCACCAAGTCGGAGACGATCCGCCGCGTCCTGATCCCCGCCGCTCTGCCGGGTATCGTCGCGGGCGTCATGCTCGCGGTCAGCCGGGCCATCGGCGAAACGATGATCGTGGTGATGGCCGCTTCGACGGCCGCCAACCTCAGCGCCAACCCGCTCGATTCGATGACGACCGTTACCGTCCAGATCGTCGCGATGTTGACCGGCGAAGGCAGCTTCGACCATCCCGCCACGCTCAGCGCTTTCGCGCTCGGGTTCGTCCTTTTCCTCGTGACGCTGGCGCTGAATTTCGTCGCCTTGCGCGTCGTCAAGCGGTTCCGCGAAGCTTATGAGTGACGCCGCCCCCCTCCCCCCTTCGCGCACGCCGACCCGTACGCCCGCGTTCGAAGCTCGGCTGAAGAAGCGGTACCGCGCCGAAAAGCGTTTCAAGTGGCTCGGCCTCGGCGCCATTCTGGTGTCGGTCGCCGTGCTGCTGTTCCTGTTGACGACGATGGTCGTCAACGGCGCCAGCGGTTTCCAGCGCGCCGAGGTCCAAGTCCCGATCGATTTCACGCAGGCAGGTCTCAGCATCGACCCGACCGCCTCCGACCAGGCCGAGATCATGCGCAGTCTCGAAGGTCAGGGTCTGCCACAGGTCGTCGAATTCTTCGCGGCCAAGTCGCTCGGCGAACAGGCCGCGTCCGAACTGTCGGGCGATGCGTGGCGCGAAGTGGGCACGGCGATCATCGACGATCCATCGCTCCTCCGCCGGACCGAGACGCTGGCCCTTCCCGCAGGGTCCGATCTTGCCGCCGGCCTCGACGGCGAAGGCTCGCCGCAGGACCGCGCACTCGCGGCCCAACTGAAAAACGACGGCAAGCTGAAGCGCGCGTTCGATCCGGGCTTCCTGTCCCGTTCCGATGCGACCGATCCGCAGGCCGTCGGCATTTGGGGCGCGCTGAAGGGTTCGATGCTGACGATGTTCGTCACGCTGCTGCTCGCCTTCCCGATCGGTGTTCTGGCCGCGCTCTATCTGGAGGAATACGCGCCAAAGAACCGCTGGACCGACCTTATCGAGGTATCGATCAACAACCTCGCCGCGGTGCCTTCGATCATCTTCGGCCTGCTGGGGCTCGCGGTATTCCTGTGGATCTTCCCGAACCTGCGATCCGCCCCGCTGATCGGCGGCATGACCCTGGCGTTGATGACGATGCCGGTCATCGTCATCGCGGGCCGCAACGCGATCAAGGCGGTACCGCCCAGCATCCGCGACGGCGCGCTGGCCATCGGCGCAAGCCCGGTGCAGGTCGTGTTCCACCACGTCCTGCCGCTTGCCCTGCCCGGCATCCTGACCGGCACGATCATCGGCATGGCCCGCGCGCTGGGCGAGACCGCGCCGCTCCTGATGATCGGCATGCGCGCATTCGTCGCCACACCGCCCAGCGGCTTCACCTCGCCGGCGACGGTTCTGCCGGTGCAGATTTTCCTGTGGTCCGACGAAATCGACCGCGGCTTCGTCGCGCGCACATCCGCGGCGATTATCGTGCTACTGCTGTTCCTGCTCGTGATGAACGGGCTCGCAATCTACCTGCGCAACAAGTTCGAGAAAACGTGGTGACCGTAGTCCATCAGAACCTAGAAAAGACCGACGCGAAAATCCGCGCGACCGATGTGTCGGTGTTCTACGGCGCGAAGCAGGCGATCAAGAACGTCTCGATCGACATTCCGTCGAAGTACGTCACCGCCTTCATCGGCCCGTCGGGCTGCGGCAAGTCGACCTTCCTGCGCACGCTTAACCGCATGAACGACACGATCCCTTCCGCCCGGGTGGAAGGGACGATCGAGCTCGACGGGGAGGATATCTACCGGTCGAAGATGGACGTCGTGCAACTGCGCGCACGGGTGGGCATGGTGTTCCAGAAGCCCAATCCATTCCCCAAGACGATCTACGAGAACATCGCCTACGGTCCGCGCATCCACGGCCTGGCCGAAGGGAAGGCGGAACTCGACGCAATCGTCGAACGGTCGCTGCGCCGCGCGGGTTTGTGGGAAGAGGTCAAGGACCGCCTGACTGACAGCGGCACCGCGCTGTCGGGCGGCCAGCAGCAGCGCCTGTGCATCGCGCGCGCCATCGCGGTCGACCCTGAGGTCATCCTGATGGACGAACCCTGCTCCGCGCTCGACCCCATAGCGACGGCGAAGATCGAGGAACTGATCGACGAACTGCGCGGCAACTACGCGATCGTCATCGTCACCCACTCGATGCAGCAGGCCGCGCGGGTCAGCCAGCGGACCGCGTTCTTTCACCTTGGCGACATGGTGGAATACGGGCGGACGTCGGACATCTTCACCAATCCGTTCGAAACCCGGACAAAGGATTACATCACCGGCCGCTACGGCTGAGGGACGACAGGCACATGGAACATACGGTCAAGGCATTCGACGAGGACATCACCCGGCTGCGCGGTCTCATCGCCGAGATGGGCGGCATGGCGGAGCTCGCGGTCCAGAACGCAATGGACGCGCTCGTAACCGGCGACGACGCGCTGGCCGACCGGATCGTGGCCGACGACAAGAAGATCGACGCGATCGAATCGGAAGTGGACAAGCTGGCGGTGCGCATCATCGCGCTGCGTGCGCCCATGGCCGACGACCTGCGCGAAGTGATCGCCGCGCTGAAGATCGCCGGTGTGGTCGAGCGCATCGGCGACTACTCGAAGGCCATCGCCAAGGCTGCGCGCAAGATCGAGGACCGCAAGAAGTTCGGCCCCCTCACGCTGGTCCCCGCAATGGGTGAGCTTGCCGCCGAGATGGTCCACGACGTCCTGACCGCCTACGCCGCTCGCGATGCGGACCTCGCCCGCGAAGTCATCGCCGCCGACGCCAAGGTCGACAACTTCTACGAATCGATCTTTCGCAATCTCGTGAGCCACATGGTCGAGAACCCCTCGACCATCAGCTCTGCCGCGCAGTTGCTGTTCGTTGCCCGCAACATCGAACGCATCGGCGACCATGCGACCAACGTCGCCGAAATGGTCTACTTTGCCGCCACCGGTTCGTATCCGGCCGATGTCGACGATTGACGGTAAGGGCGACGCATTGTGGTCGTGAAAGCGTAACATTCCGGGTGTCTGGTAACGCTCGATGACCGCCGCAAAGCTCCTTCTCGTCGAAGACGATCCCGCGCTCGCAGAGCTGCTCGAATACCGGTTCGCCAACGAGGGCTACGCGGTTCGCGCCACGTCCGACGGCGACGAGGCGCTGCTCCTGGCCGCAGAAGAGCTGCCCGACGTCATCATCCTCGACTGGATGATCGAAGGCACGAGCGGAATTGAAGTCTGCCGCCGCCTGCGCCGGGACAAATCGACGGCGCACGTGCCGATCATCATGCTCACCGCGCGCGAGACCGAGGACGACAAGATCCGCGGGCTGGAAACCGGCGCCGACGACTACCTGACCAAACCGTTCTCTCCGCGCGAGCTCCTCGCCCGCGTCGCCGCCGTCTTGCGCCGAATTCGCCCCGCGCTCGCCGGCGAAAGCATCGCGGTCGGCGAACTGTCGCTCGACCCGGTGGCCCACCGCGTCACCCGGCGTGGACAGGCCCTGCACCTTGGCCCCACCGAGTACCGCCTCCTGAAGTTCCTGATGGAAAGCCCGGGCCGGGTGTTCAGCCGCGGCCAGTTGCTCGACGGCGTGTGGGGCACCGAAAGCGAGATCGAGCTGCGCACGGTCGACGTCCACATTCGCCGCCTGCGCCAGGCGATCGCGATCGACGGAGCGAAGGACCCGATCCGCACCGTCCGCAGCGCCGGTTATTCGCTGGAAGGATGATCGCGCAGGTTTGCTCGGCCGGGATGTCGTGCGCGTAAACCCGCTCGCCCTCGTGGCGCTGCTCGTCCTCGCCTTCGCCGCCGGCCTGGGCATCGCGCAATTCATCGGCCGCGAGGCAGCTGCCCCGGATTTGCGCGACACTGACCGGATCGAACGCGACCGCCGGGCGGTGTTCTCGCCCAGGGTCCGCCGCGATCCGTTCTTCGTGCAGGAACAAAGGAAGGGCGTGGAGGCGATGGAAGCGCACTGCCGCGAAACCGGCGAGATGTGTCCCGAGTCACGTGCTGCGCGCGAATCGTTCGAGCGCCTTCTCGCGGATGGCTAGCTAGCGACAGACGCCGCCGAAACCCCGCGCCTGCTGGTCGAGATGCAAGTGGTCGCGGTGCGCGGCGTTGTAGTCAGGGCTGAGGACGGTGCCGAACGACTGGCAGGCGCCGTCGCGTACACGGCGAAGGAAGATCGCTTCGGCATCGTCGCCCTCCCAATCCCGCAGCACCGACACGCGCCGCCCGTCCTCGAGGACGAAGCCGGCGATGTCGATGGCGTTCCCGGTCGCGTGCTCGCTCCAAGGGCCGCTGTCGCGACCGTACAGACGCCGGCAGGAATAAGCACCGTAGTGCTCGATGCGGGCGACGGGCGACCCCAGTTCCTCCGCCGCCGGCCGGACCGAGCGGTCCAGCCACAACTCCAGCCCCGCCGCGACCACGCAGGTCGTCGGCGGCCGACCGGGAGCGAGCGGATAGTCGCTGAGAACCGTCCGGTCGGGCCGCGCGCATGCTCCTTCGCCGGCTGGATCGAGGGCACGGAATGCGACGTCGCTGCGCTCCAGCACCGCGCGACATTCCGCCGGGTTGCCACGCAAGTCGGCAATCTTGCGCGCGGTCGCCCATCCCGGCGGATCGCGCAGATCGAGCGGGGCCCACGGATTGCTCTCGGGATGCGCATCGAGCCAGCCCTTCCCGGCCAGCAGCACCGCCGCGGCTACCAGCGCGAGCAAGGCAAGGTTGTCGAACGGCGAAAATCGCATGCGAGGGAGCCGGCGGCTCATCGCAGCAACATGTCGGCAAGAATTCCCACGGCGATCAACAAGTAGGTCGCACCGACGGCAATGTCGACACGGCGGCGGATGCGGGGTTCGTGCATCCGTCCGGCCAGCCTGTTGCCCGCCGCGATGTAGGCAGCACCGACGCCGACGTCGATCGCGAGGCCCGTGATGGCGAGGACGCCGATCTGGGGCACGATTGCCGCGTCCGGGTCGATGAACGGTGGAAGCAGCGCGACCATGTAGACGAGCGACTTGGGATTGCTGATCGCGACGAGAATGCCGTCGCGGAACGCTGCCTTGGAAGGACGTGCCGTTCGCGCTCCATCAGCGATGTCCCGTCCCGCCGCCAGCGCATGCCGCAGCGCCGCAATGCCGAGCCAGGCGAGGTAGGCTGCCCCTCCGATTGCGAGAGCGGTGAAGGCCAGCGGGAACGCCGCCGCCAATGTGCCGAGGCCCAGCGCGGCGAGAACCCACCAGACGATGTACCCCACCTGCATGCCTGCCAGCGCGGCCGCCCCGCCGCGCCATCCGCGCCCCACGGTCTGCGCCATGACGAACAGCATCGACAGACCCGGCACCAGGCTGGTGACAGCGGTCATCGCAGCGAAAGCGGCAAGGCGCTCGGGGTCGATCACGCGGTCGAGGCGGACGACAGCAGCTCGGAACGCGCAATCAGCGCGGCTGCAGGGGTGCGGGTTCTTCCCATCCCGTCGCCGGTGTCCACGCAAAAGCGAGCGGCACGGCGCAGCTGCTTCCGGCAACGGTGGCCGTAACCAGCCCGCCTTCGCGATTGTAGCGGAAGGGGATGTAATAGTCCTGCCAACGTCCGTACGCATCGGCACGGACAGCTCGGACGATCGGCTTCATGTCGCCGTTGGATATGGTGAGAACGGCACGCTCCCCCGGGACGAGGCCCCGGGCGGAGATCACGGTGTACTTGCCGTTGGTCCCGACTTCGCCCGTGCAGTCCCCGCCTTTGAAAGCGGCGACCCTCCACCAGCCACGTTCGAGAACGATGGGATCGTAGGCAGCCGCGGCGGTGGCGGACAGCGAGAGCACGGCGGCGGCGGCGGTCAGGATGCGCATGGGCCGTCGGTACCACCTTGTGTGCCTCAATGCACTCGCCCCTTCCCCGCCGCCCCGGATCGAGACGTCGTCAATGGAAGTCGCGGCTCGGCGGCAGGGGCATCAGCTTCGGCACGATGCGCGTGTCGCGAGGATGGCCGTGGAACCCGCACTCGCGGTTGTTGGCGGGCGGCGGCTCCCACGGTTCCACCGGCGGTTTTTGGTAAGGGTCGTCGGCCCCGGTCCGCAGGTCGTCGCGGGGGTTGAGCTTGCTGGGAAGCGGATTGTTGCAATGATCCGCCCGCGCGATCGGGGCTTTCAGCAAATCGTCGCTGAGGCGGTGGAGTTCGTGCGTCGCGTCGGTCATGTGGCTCGCGATCACGTGGATCACCTCGTCGTCGTATTCGACCCGGCCGCGCACTTCCATCAGGCGGCTGCCCATCACGACCTTGCGCTGCTTCTCCTTGAGGTCGGGCCAGACGACGAGGTTGATGACCCCTGTCTCGTCCTCCAGCGTGATGAAGCATACGCCCTTGGCGCTGCCGGGCCGCTGGCGGATCAGCACCACGCCGGCGACCTGCACCATGGACCGGAACTTGCGCGCGCGCAGGTCGCAGGCGCGCACGAAACCGCGTTCGGCGAGGCTGGCGCGCAGGAAGGCCATCGGGTGAGCCTTCAGACTGAGGCGGGTGGTCTGGTAGTCGGCGACGACTTCTTCGGACAGTGGCATCCGGGGAAGCGCGGTAGGTCGGGCTTCCCGGCCTTCGTCGCGCGCTTCGACGTGGGCGAACAGCGGCAGGTCCGGCCCACCCACCAGGCTGCGCGCATCCCACAGCGCCTGCCGCCGCGGAAGGTGGATCGACTGGAAGGCGTCGGCGCTGGCGAGCCGCTCGATATGCGCGGGCGACAGTCCGGCACGGTCGCGAAGGGCGGACACGCTGTCGAAGGCCCCGCGCTCCCCCCGCTCGGCCAGGAGCCGTGCGGCTACGTGGGCCGGCAAGCCGTCGATCTGTCGCAGGCCGAGGCGTAGCGCAACATGACGGTCGAGGCGGCCGCGATCGGTATCGGCGCTGTCCTGCCGCCCGCGAGCTTCCCCCATGACTTCGAGCGTGCAATCCCAGTCCGACGCGTTGACGTCGGTGGGCAGCACCGTGACGCCATGCTCCGCGGCGTCGCGAACGATCTGCGCCGGGGCGTAGAAGCCCATCGGCTGCGAATTGAGCAGGGCGCATCCGAACGCCGCGGGGAAATGGCATTTCAGCCAGCTCGACACGTAGACGAGGTGCGCGAAGCTCGCCGCGTGGCTTTCGGGGAAGCCGTACTCGCCGAAGCCGCGGATCTGGTTGAAGCAGCGCTGGCTGAATTCGCGGTCGTAGCCGCGATGGACCATCCGTTCGACCATCATGTCCTGCAGTTCGTCGACCATGCCGCGGCTGCGGAAGGTCGCCATCGCCTTCCTCAGCCGGTTCGCCTCGGCGCTGGAGAACTTGGCCGCGTCGAGCGCGATCTTCATCGCCTGTTCCTGGAAGATCGGCACGCCCAGCGTCCGTTCGAGGATGCTGCTGAGTTCGTCCGGCGGGCCGTGTTCGGGCGCAGGCGCCGGGATCACCACCTGTTCCGCCCCGCGCCGCCGCTTCAGGTAAGGGTGCACCATGTCTCCCTGAATCGGCCCGGGGCGGACGATGGCGACCTGAATCACGAGGTCATAGAATTCGCGCGGGCGCAAGCGGGGCAGCATGTTCATCTGCGCCCGGCTTTCCACCTGGAATACGCCGAGCGAATCCCCCTTGCGTAGCATCGCATAGGTTTCGGGATCCTCGCGCGGAACGGTCGCCAACGTGAGCGTGCGTTCGTGCGTATTTTCAAGCAGATCGAGGCATTTCCTGATGCAGGTCAGCATGCCCAGCGCGAGCACGTCGACCTTGAGGATGCCCAGCGCCTCGATATCGTCCTTGTCCCATTCGATGAAGCTGCGGTCCGGCATCGCCCCGTTGCCGATCGGCACGGTTTCGGTCAGCGGTCCATCGGTAAGGATGAACCCGCCCACGTGCTGGCTGAGATGCCTTGGCATCCCAATCATTTGCTCTGTCAGCTTGAGAACACGCCTCAAGTGGGGGTCCGTCACGTCCATGCCCGTCTCGGCGACATGGGCCTCGCCGATCTCCTTGCCCCACCCGCCCCACACGGTGCGGGCGAGCGCGCTGGTCACGTCCTCCGACAGACCCATCGCCTTGCCGACCTCGCGGATCGCCATGCGCGGGCGATAGTGGATCACGGTGGCACACAGCCCCGCGCGCTCTCGCCCGTACTGGCGATAGATGTGCTGGATCACCTCTTCGCGCCGCTCGTGTTCGAAGTCGACGTCGATGTCGGGCGGCTCCTTGCGCTCTTCGGAGATGAAGCGGTCGAACAGCAGCGCATGCTTGGCGGGATCGACGCTGGTGATGCCGAGGCAATAGCAGACCGCCGAGTTCGCCGCCGAGCCGCGCCCCTGGCACAGGATCGGGGGATCGACCCCGCGCGCGTAGTCCACGATGTCCTTGATGGTCAGGAAATATCGGGCAAGGTCGAGCTTCCCGATAAGCACGAGTTCGCGTTCGATCGTATTAGCAACCGTATCCGGTAAACCCCCGGGATAACGCCATTTCGCGCCTTTCCACGTCTCGGTTTCGAGGAAGGCTTGCGGCGTCATGCCGTCGGGATAGATCTCCTGCGGATACTCGTACTGCAGTTCGTCGAGCGAGAAATCGCAGGCGTCGGCCACCTCCCGCGCGGCGGCGATGGCGTGCGGCCAGCGGGCGAACAGAGCCTGCATCTCGGCCGGCGACTTGAGGTGCCGTTCAGCATTGCCGAACAGCAGGTGTCCGGCCTCGGCCACCGTGGTCTTGTGCCGGATCGCGACCATCACGTCCTGCAACGGGCGGCGTTCGGGTGTGTGGTAGTGCACGTCGTTCGTGGCGAGCAGGGCCAAGCCATGCTCCTTCGCCAGCGCATCGAGCCTATCGATCCGCGCGATGTCGTCGCCCGCGTTGAGATAGCTTGCGGCAATGTGACGAAGCGTGGGAAGACCCGCCGACAAGTGCCCGACAAGTTGCAGGAATTGCCCGCCGACCGCATCCTGGACCTGCTCGCGCTCCAGCGTGACGACGTTGCTTGCCCAGGCCGGGACGACGAACCGCGCCGACAGGTCGCCTGGCGGCAGGAGCACCAGTTGCACCCCTTCGGCATGCCCGGCCAGCATGGCGAGGTCGATGTCGCACGCTCCCTTGACCTGCCATTCGCCATCGAGCGTCCGCATGCGGCCTGCGCTGATGAGCCTGCACAGACGGCCATAGGCGGCACGGTCCGTCGGATAGGCGAGGAAGGCAAGGCCCTCGACCGTCTCGATGCGGCAGCCGATCACGGGCCGCATCTTCAGCGTCTTTGCCTCGGTATGGACCCGCACCACGCCGGCCATGGAATTGGCGTCGGCGATCCCGATCGCATCGTAGCCCAGCGCATGGGCGGTCAGCACCATGTCCACCGCATCCGAAGCACCGCGCAGGAAGCTGAAATTGCTGACGAGCCCCAGCTCGACGAACGGCGCGCGCGGCGGCGCGGCTACCGCAGACGGATCGTCGAGTTCGATCCGCCGGCGCGGGATAAGGAGATCGTTCTCGGGCATGTCATCCGGCGAGTTCCGCCAGCCGCTCCTTCACCGCGGCGAGATCGGCATCGAACAGGCGCGACTGTTCTTCCTGCGCCGCACCGTCGAGGCGCAGCAGGTAGCTGGGATGCGCGGTCACCCACAGTTCGCTGCCGTCCTCCAGCGCGATCGGGGCACCCCGCGCCTTGGTGATGCTCACCGTCTTGCCGAGCATCCCGCGCGCCGCGCTCGCGCCCATCGCGAGGATCAGTCTAGGCTGCACGATCGCCCGCTCCCCCTCCACCCACCAGCGGCAGGTGTCGATCTCCTTGGCGGTCGGCGACTGGTGCAGCCGCCGCTTGCCCCGGTTGACGAACTTGAAGTGCTTGACCGCGTTGGTGATGTAGGCACTGCGACGGTCGATCCCGGCGCGTTCCAGATGCCGGTCGAGCAATTGCCCGGCGGGTCCCACGAAGGGGCGGCCCGCCAGGTCCTCCTGGTCGCCCGGCTGTTCGCCCACGATCATCAGACCCGAAAAACCCTTGGCGTAATCCTGCGGCCCCTCGCCCATCATCGCATGGTTGTCGAGCTGGCCGATCGGACACTTGCGACAGGCATGGATCGCCTTGTCGATCGCCTCGAGCGTGTCGGGCCGTTCCTCGAACTCCAGCGTACCGGCGGCGACCATCTGCGACTCCCGCGATTGCGCCCCGGCGACCAGCTCGGGAATGAGCGCCGCCTCGGGCATGTTCTTCCAATATTTGCGAGGCATCTCCTTGAGCATGGCCCCGATCTTCAAACGCGCGGGATTGAAGATCGATGCATAATACTTGCGCCACAAATCCTCGGTCGCGTCGCCCTGAGGCGCGTCGCTGCGCTGCGCGGGCGGGCCCTCTTCCAGCACCCGCCCGTCCCAGTGGAGCGATCCGCTGGGCGTCAGGATCGACCACTTCATGTTGGCGAACCGGCGCACGAAAAACCCGGCGTTCGTGCGCAGGATGTGGTGCTCGGGCTCGAACCAGGCGACGTAATGCTCTTCCCCGTCCGCTTCCCCTTCGACGAGGCGGAAGCGGACGAAGGCGCGCATCTTGTGGATGTCGCGCCGCACGGTGCGCGCCAGTTCGTCGAGCTTGCGAACCTCGGGATCGGCGCCGTCTTCCAACAGCCGCGGATTGGCCTGCAACCGCCACAGCAGGCGGTAGAGCAGCGCGAAGCGTTCGGGATCGGAATGGCAGATCGCGCTCTTGGCGAGATTCACGAACGCCTTGCTCGCACGGACCGGCGGGGCATCGGCGGCGGGCACGGGAATGCGCCGGTCGCCGTGGCTGAACAGGCTACCCGATCCGCCCGGTTCGACCCACGCCACCCGGTCGGGCGGCACGTCGCACTGCACCAGCCCGCGTGCCCGTTCGCGCCAGAAGTCGAAATCGTCCGCTTCGGGCAAGGCAACGACGTAGTACGTACCGAGCTTGACGTGCTGGAGGGAAGTCACGCCCGCCCCCTCACGCCGCGAACAGCTCGAGCTGCTCCTGCTTGGGCGCGAGCAGTGCGCGCAGATCCGCGCGGTCGGTGAGCAATACCGGGCGCCAGTCGGCGGTCACGATGAACGGGCGGACCTTGGCGATCGAGACGGTGAGCTTGGCGACATCCTCCAGCCGCATCGTCCGGTGCCGGCGGCTGGCGAGAATACGCCCCACCGCCCGTACGCCGAGCCCGGGCACGCGGAGCAGTTCTTCCTTGCTCGCCCGATTGATGTCGACCGGAAACCGCTCGCGAAACTTCAGCGCCCAGGCGAGCTTGGGGTCGATGTCGAGCGGCAGGTTGCCGTCGGCCTCGGTCGCCTGCATCACCTCGCCCGGCTGGTAGCCGTAGAACCGCATCAGCCAGTCGGACTGGTACAGCCGATGCTCGCGGATCAGCGGCGGGCGCTTCAGCGGCAGCACCGCGCTCGCATCGGGGATGGGGCTGAACGCGCTGTAATAGACGCGGCGCAGGCGGAAGTTGTCGTAGAGGCGGCTGGCCTTGCCCACGATGTCGGCATCGGTCGCCGCATCGGCCCCGACGATCATCTGCGTCGACTGGCCGGCGGGGGCGAACCGCGGCGCGTGCTTGAACCGCTTCCGGTTGTCCTTCGCCTCGACGATGTCGGCCTTCACCCCGGCCATCGCCCCTTCGATCTGGCGCGCGCTTTTGTCCGGCGCCAGACGCGTCAGGCCGGCATCGGTCGGCAGTTCGACGTTGATTGAGACGCGGTCGGCATAGAGCCCGGCCTGATGCACGAGCTCGGGGTCGGCTTCCGGAATGGTCTTGAGGTGGATATAGCCGCGAAAATCGTGCTCCTCACGCAGGATGCGCGCGACCTCGACCAGCTGCTCCATCGTATGGTTCGAGCTCTTGACGATGCCCGACGAAAGAAACAGCCCCTCGATATAATTGCGCCGGTAGAAGCTCAGCGTCAGGTCTACGACCTCCTGCGGCGTGAACCGTGCGCGGCGCACGTTCGAACTCTTGCGGTTCACGCAATAGTGGCAGTCGAACACACAATGATTGGTCAGCAGGATCTTGAGCAGGCTGATGCACCGGCCATCGGGCGCGTAGGCATGGCAGATGCCCATGCCCTCGGTCGAACCGATCCCCTTGCCACCGGCGCTGTTGCGCTTGGCCGTACCGGACGACGCGCACGAGGCATCGTACTTTGCCGCGTCGGCGAGAATCTCCAGCTTCTCGATGGTGGTCTGCGCGCCCATTCGTTCCTTATATGTTCTTATACCGGATTCGCCAAGGGGTAACTCTGGTGCGTGGTAGCGGCGATTACCCCGAAGGAACGGCGGCGGGCCTCTGCGGTTTCCCGAACACACCATACGAAAAGGAAAACCAATGCCGTACGCCACCACCAAGGACGGAACGAAGCTGCGCTGGAAGGAACTCGGCGAAGGGCGTCCGGTCGTCCTGATCCACGGTTGGCCGCTTAGCGCCGACAGCTGGGATCCGATCATGATGGCGCTGGCGGACAGCGGTTACCGCGCTATCGCCTACGACCGGCGCGGCTTCGGTCATTCGGACCATGCGCCCACCGGCTACGACTACGACACCTTCGCCGACGATCTTGCCGACGTGATGAAGGAAACGGGTGCCGAGACCGACGTCGCACTCGTCGGTTTCTCGATGGGCGGCGGCGAGATCGCCCGCTACATGAGCCGGCATGGCGGCAAGGGCGTAAGCCGGGCCGTCCTCGTCAGTTCGGTCGTACCGTACATGCTCAAGACCGACGACAACCCCGACGGCGTGCCGCAGTCGACTTTCGACCAGATGACCGACGGCATGAAAAAGGACTTCCGCCACTTCTTCACGGGCTTCTTCGAGGATTTCTACGGCGACGGCATCCTGACCGACAAGGTGAGCCAGGAAGAAAAGGACTGGGCATGGATGACCGCCATGCACGCCAGCCAGTATGCCACGCTGCAATCGGCGGCGGCCTTCGCCACCACCGATTTCCGCCCCGACCTGCCGCATTTCAAGGTGCCGACACTCGTCATTCACGGGACCAAGGACGTGACCGTGCCGATAGACGCGACGGGCCGCGCGGTGGCCGAAGCGGTGCCGAGCGCGACGCTCATCGAGTACGACGGCGAACCGCACGCGGTGTTCGCAACGCAGACCGACCGGCTTGCCAACGACCTCGTCGTTTTCCTCGGCCAGAACAGCGGCTCGCAACCCGCCTGAGGCACTGGCCAATCGAGCGGGCGCGCTGCGAAAGTGGCGCGCCCGTTTACCATATCCGGGCACCGCGAATTCACCGCATTGGCGGAAGTCTGCCGCCGTGTCCGAACCGCTCCGCATCGCCGACGACGTTGCCCATGCGGATCGCCGGGCCTCGCGCCGCATCAGGGTCACCTGCCCGGCCACGCTGCAGACGATGACCACGATGACCGAGGGCATTCTCGGCGACATCTCCGAGACCGGCGCCCGGTTCGAGGCTGCCGAGCCGCCCGGCAAGGGCGCGACCGCCGTTCTGAAGTGGGGTGCGCACGAGGCGGTCTGCACGATCATCTGGCACGACGACGGCGCGTGCGGGGTGTGGTTCAAGACGCCGCTGGCCCCCGAACTGGTCGCCGAGACGGCCGCGCTCGACCGGGTGCTCGAACTGCCGATCGCCAGCGTCGGCAACATCACCCAGGGGCGCAAGCGCTCGATGAGTTTTCTCAAGCGCGCCCCGGATGGCGAAGGCGAGGCCGCACCTTCGTCGGCGGACGCCATATCCGAAAGCGAACCATGCCTCCCCGTGGCCGAGAATGGTTCCGGTTTCGGGCGGGCGGGCGGACTGGGCACGCCATCCACCGGCCAGACTCAGACCCTGGCCGGCCTGTTCGCACGGTATCGCCGCACGGGATCGCTGGAACGCTGATGTAATTTCGGCGGCGTTTTCTATGTTGCCCCCAAGGGGAGAACGGATGACGATCTTCGTTGCAATGATGCTCGGCGCGGTGCTCCTGATGCGCACGGCGCCGAACCTTCCCGTATCGCGCGCGCTGCACGACCTGCTTGCGGTACGGCCGGCTGCCTGGATTCTCCGGCGCAGCCGCATCGAGATGATGGCGTGGGCGATCGCGACCGGCATCCTTCTGCTGGGCGGAGAGTACGTGCTCGTTCTCGGCGGACCTCATGCCGTGATGGCCTTCGCCGTCGATCTGGCCGTTTACGTGGATGCCTTCGTCGCGGTCACGACGCTCGCGGCCGCTGCGCGCGTCCAGGCCGGTACGCGGTGGTTGGGTCTGCGCAAGGGCCGCGGTGCACGTCCGCGAACCAAACGTAGCGCGAGCAGGAAGACTTCGCGGCGGCCCGCGAACGACGAAGAGGACCGACCGGCGTTCCTGCGCGCGGCGTGACTTACGCGCACAGCCCCTGCAGGAACCAGTCGGGCACCCCGCCCCGGCCATCGCCCAACAGGCCGGCGCGGTAGATCCAGTAGCGGCGACCGGCCTGGTCCTCGATCCGGTAGTAATCACGCAGGCGAGCCGATCCCTTTTCGCGCCACCATTCCGGCGCGATCCGCTCCGGCCCCTCGACCCGAACCACCTCGTGCACCTCGCCCCGCCAGCGGAAGCGCTGGGGGTAGCCGTCGGGACTGGCGTAGAGCACCGCGATCGCCTCGGGCCGGTCGAGCAGCTTCAGGGGGCGCGCGTGAAAGGCGAGTTCGCCCTGCGCCGCCGGTTCGGGTTCGAGCGGTGGCTGCCAGCGCTGCGCGCGTTCGGGGATGTGACTGGCGTGGAGCACCGGCTTCGTCACCGCCCGCGGGCCGAGGCGGACGGTCAGCCGGTCGATGCAAGCGGCCAGCGACGTGCCATGCTCTTCGGCCGCCGCCTCGATATCCGCCTGCGCCAGTGCAAGCGGCTCGGCCCAGCTCGCCCGCAGGCGCACCGTCTCGATCCCGAAGCCCGCATCGACGTCGTCGAGCTTCGCCGAGAACAGCCGGACGATGTGCGCCGCCTCGCGCGTGGCGGCGGCCATCTCGAGCCGGCGAATCACCACCTCGCCGTCGACCCGCCACAGGCCGAGTTCGAGCCGGCGTGCGCCCTGCCCCTTGCCTTCCAGCTCGCGCGCAATGTCGGCGGCAAGGTCGCCCAGCACCTGGTCGAGGAGGTCGCGGTGGCGGATCGGCTCCATCAGGCGGCGCTGAACGAGCGGCATCTCCTGCGGGACCACCGGCAGCAGCGGCTCGGGCACCCGGCCCAGCAGCTGGTCGAGGCGGATCAGCGGGTTCGCGGCTGGCGACTTGCGGTTGCGGAAACGGCGGTGGAGGGCATCGCGCCCCGCGTGCTCGCCGAACCGCGCGGTCAGATCGCCGATCCGCTTGAGCCCGAGGCGGCGCAGCACCGTGAGCACGTCCTGATCGAGCCGCAGCGCGGCGACGGGCAGGTCGTGAAGCGCGCTTTCGACATCCCCCCCTCCGGGCAGGATCGGCGCCCCGTTTCCGTAGTGTGCCAGCGCCCACGCCGCCCCGGCTGTCGGCGCGATGGCAAGGCGGACGGCCAGCCCGCGCCGTGCGAAACGGTCGCGCGCATCGGCCAGCAGCCGCGCCTCGCCGCCGAACAGATGGGCGACCGCGGTCACGTCGACCAGCAGGCCGTCGGGCGCGTCCATTGCGCTCCACGGGCCCCAGCGCAACGCCCATACCGCCAGCTTTTCGAGGAAGTCGTACGTTCCCGCCGGATCGCTGGGCGCGACGGCGAGTTCGGGACACAGCGCGCGCGCATCGGCCAGCATCATGCCGCTGCGCGCGCCGCCCGCGAGACCCGCGGCGTTGGCCGCGTCGATCCGGGGGCCGTGCGCGGTTTCGGTGATCAGCGCTGTCGGTGCGGCATCGGCGCCCTCCCCCGGCGCCAGGCCTTCAGACAGCCGCCAGCGATCGATCGCCAGCCGCGAAAGCCAGACCGAGAGGATACGGCGGCCTGTCTGCGGCGGCGAAAGGATCGGCGACGAGACCGGATGGGTCATCGCGCAGGGTCCATGTACCGGGGGGATGCGCACGGGCGCGGAAGAGTTCGGCCTGCCAGGCGGGCGTGCCGGGGGCGTCGGCGTTCCACCGCGGACGCGGCGACGGCGCGGCGCGCACGTCCCAGCGCATGCGCGCCGAGGACAGGTCGCGGCGCGCGTCGAGGCGGACGAGCCACAGCGGGACCCCGTGCTTTTCGGCCGTCAGCGTCAGCCGGCGCGAGGCGGTGAAGTCGAGCGCACGCGGATTGCCCGCGATCTCGCCGATCACCGCGCAGATTTCGCGGCATCGCAACCCTTCCTCCAGTGCGAACAGCGCGTCTTCCGGCTTGTCGCAGGCGACGTGGATCAGCCGGTGGCGGAAGCCGGGCGGCAGGCCTGGGCGATAGGGCCGCCCGCCCCGCCTCAACGCCTCCCGGTCCTGTACCCACAGCAGCGACCTACGGTCCTCGGCCTCGGTACCGGGGACGAGATCGGCGGCGGCCAGCGCGTCGGCCGCCAGGGCCAGCGCAGCGGCCGCACCGCTCGCTTCGCGGGTTCCGGCGAACACCTCGCTGTGATGCGGGTGCGCCGCTGCCGACCCCGGTCGCCAGCGCGGAGCGCGGGAGGACAGGTGGGCGAGTTCGGAGGCCTGCAGCAGCGCGTTCGGGGAAGTCATGGCGGGAAAACGACTCATCTGTTCTTCTTATGTTCCCACGCCGGTCGATTCGCAATGGCGGAACCGCACCCTTCCCCCGCCGTTCCGAAACCGAAGGAGACGAACCCATGCATCACAACCAGCCCGCCGCCGATCCCGACAAGTTGAAAAAGGAATTCTGGAAGGCGCTCGCCGACTCGCCTTTCCTGTTCCTCCAGAAGACCGGTCGCAGCGACACCGCCGTCCCGATGAGCGCGCAGCTCGACAAGGACGCCAACAGCGAGATCTGGTTCTTCAGTCACAAGAACAGCGACTTCGCCGATCTCGGCCCGGTGACCGCCATCTTCGAAGGCAAGGGTCACGACATGTTCGCCCGTTTCGACGGCACCCTTTCGGTCGAAACCAGCCAGGAGCGGTTCGACCAGTTCTGGAACAACTTCGTCGAAGCCTGGTACGACGGCGGCAAGGACGATCCGGACCTGCTGTTCCTGCGCATGGACCTCGGCACCGCCGAAATCTGGAACGGCGATATCGGCCTGCTCAACACCGCCAAGATGGCGCTCGGCATGTACGTCGAGCCGGAAGCGGAAGAGCAGCACGTGAAGGATACGGCGCTCTAGAAACAGGCATCGCACAGAAGAAGGGCCGCCCCTCGCGAGAGGAGCGGCCCTTTCCTTTGGTCGGAACCGATCAGCTCTTGGGCGGATCGATCGGAATCATCGTCTCCTCGCCGCCGATGTCGTCCACGACCTCCACAATGCCGCGGCCGAGGTGGCTGCGGTTGCGGCTGTAGAGGAAATACACGACCAGCCCGATCGCGCCCCAGATGGGGAGGACGAGGATCGCGATCAGCGGCAGGTTGAGATAGAGGAACAGGCATCCCGCCATCGTTAGCGGCGCCACGATCCACACGCCCGGCAGGCGGAAGGCGCGCTTGCGCTCCGGATCCTTCTTGCGCAGCACCATCACTGCCACGGCGACCATGAAGAACGCGTACAGCGTACCCGCATTGGCATAGTCCGCCAGCAGGCCCACCGGCATGAACGCGGCACCAAGCGCCACGACCAGACCGGTGAACAGCGTCACCACGTGGGGCGTCTTCCACTTCGGATGCACCCGGCTCAGAACTTCGGGAAGCAGGCCGTCGCGGCTCATTACGAAGAAGATGCGGGTCTGCGCGAAGATCAGGACGAGGATGACCGACGGCAGCGCCAGGAACGCCGCGATGCCGAGCATGTTGCCGATGCCCGAGAAGCCGATCTGACGCAGTACGTGGGCCAGCGCCTCGTTCGAACAGACGAGCGCGTCGGCATACTGCGGCATCGCGCACTGGCGGGCCAGTTCTGCCGATCCGGCCGGGAACGGAATGCCATCCGGCCCCATGATCGGCTGACCGCCGATGGTGCCGATCGCGCCCGCGGCAACCAGGATGTAGAACACGGTGCAGAACAGCAGCGACCCGATCAGGCCGAACGGAACGTTCTTCTGCGGATTCTTGGTTTCCTCGGCCGCGGTGGAAACCGCGTCGAAGCCGACATAGGCGAAGAAGATCGTCGCCGCCGCGCCAACCGCGCCGAGCCCGGTGCCGAAGCCGCCGAACACGCCGGCGGGCAGGAAGGGGTTGAACTTCGCGGAATCGAATTCGGGGCTCGTCAGCGTCAGCGCCACGAAGGCGGTCAGCGCCGCGACCTTGATCGCGACGAGGATCGCATTGACCTTCGCGCTTTCGCTGGTGCCGATCATCAGCAGCCAGGTCACGAGCATCGCGATCACGAGCGCCGGCAGGTTGATGAACCCGCCCGGCGCGCCGCCCAATGCGAGCGGACCCGCGGCTAGCCACGGCGGCAGCGTTATCCCGAAGAATTCGTTGAGAATCGTCCCCGAGAAATAGCCCGACCAGCCGACCGAGACCGCGCTCGCGGCGACCGCGTATTCGAGGATCAGCGCCCAACCCACGGTCCACGCCAGGAACTCGCCGACCGAGGCATAGCTATAGGTATAGGCCGATCCCGCGACCGGGATCATCGCCGCGACTTCGGCATAGCAGAGCGCCGCGACGATGCAGACCGCACCGGCGATAGCGAACGCCAGCATGAGGCCCGGGCCCGCCTTCTGCGCGCCGGCCGACGTCAGCACGAAAATGCCGGTACCGATGATGCAGCCGATGCCGAACAGCATGAGCTGGAACCCGCCCAGCGTCCGCTTCAGCGATTTCTTCTCCGCCGTCGCCAATATGGCGTCGAGCGGCTTGACGCGGTCTAACAACATGTGACCCGTTTCCCTCTTGTCAGGCGGCCGTCCGCGGCCTGCCTCCCTCAATGGCGCGGGAAGCTAACGGACAATCGCGGCATGGCAAGCCGTAATGTCCGCCCTTTCCCCGCCTTGCGCGCCTCGCTAGAGCGGCGTTCCATGTCCACCACCTTCCAGCTCGACACCGCGACCAGCCGCGCCAACCCCACGCCGCAGCCGATGCGGCGGCTCACCGTACCCGCAATCAAGGGGCGCAAGGCCGACGGGAAGACCGCCGATCCGCTGGTCATGCTGACCGCCTACACCGCCCGCCAAGCACAGTTGCTCGACCAGCACTGTGACATGCTGCTGGTCGGGGACTCGCTGGGGCAGGTGATCTACGGTCTGCCGAGCACGCTGCAGGTGACGCTGGACATGATGGTCGCGCACGGGGCGGCGGTGGTCCGCGGAAGCTATCGCAGTCTCGTCATCGTCGACATGCCGTTCGGCACTTACGAGGCGAGCCCCGAGAAGGCGTTTGTGAGCGCAAGCCGGATCATGGCCGAAACCGGCTGCGCCGCGGTCAAGCTGGAAGGCGGCGCGGCGATGGCCGAAACGATCGCGTTTCTCTCGGGGCGCGGCATCCCGGTGATGGCGCACGTCGGCCTCACTCCCCAGGCGGTCAATTCCCTGGGCGGCTACGGCGCGCGCGGGCGCAGCGACGAGGAACACGCCAAGATCATGGCCGACGGCAAGGCGGTACAGGATGCCGGCGCCTTCGCGGTCGTCGCGGAAGGGGTGATCGAGCCGATCGCCATCGAACTCACCGGCGCGCTGACCATCCCCGTCATCGGCATCGGCGCGAGCGCCCGGTGCGACGGACAGGTCCTCGTCACCGAGGATATGCTCGGCATGTTCGAGCGCGTGCCCCGCTTCGTGAAGCGCTACGAGGACATGGCAAGCGTCATCTCGAAGGCCGCCGCAACATACGCCGCCGAAGTGCGCGACCGCAGCTTCCCGACGTCCGACCAGACCTACCAGCCCAAGGCCTAACCTTCCCATGCAGACGCTCAAGCGCTTCTACGGCTTTTCGCTGATCTTCACCCTCGTCTGCCTCGGTCTCGGGGTTTGGTACGGCCTTTCGAGCACCGGCAGCATCGGCGGAACCGCGCAGATGCTGTGGATCATCGTGGTGCTGTCGGTCCTCGAAATCTCGCTCAGCTTCGACAACGCGGTCGTGAACGCGTCCGTCCTCAAGGACATGGACCGGGTATGGCAAAAGCGGTTCCTCACCTGGGGGATCGCCTTCGCCGTGTTCGGCATGCGCATCGTCTTTCCGCTCGCGATCGTCGCGATCGCGGCGGGGATTGGACCGGTAGAGACGATCCGCCTGTCGCTTGACGACCCGGCCCAGTACGAGCGGCTCGTTTCCGGCGCGCACGTGGGCATCGCCGGGTTCGGCGGGGCGTTCCTCGCAATGGTCGGCCTCAAGTTCTTTTTCGACGGGGAGAAGGACGTCCACTGGATCGGCGCCTTCGAACGTTTCCTCGGTCGGTTTGCGGCGCTGCCGGCCGCCGAAATCGGCCTGCTCCTGCTGGCGATCTGGGGCATCTCCCTGCTTCTCCCCGATGCCGAAGCGCTGACGTTCGTCGTCGCCGGCATCCTGGGTATCGTCACGTTCATCGCGGTCGAGGGTGTCTCGACGCTGCTCGAACTGCACGAGGAGAAACAGCGGGTCGTCGGCGCAGCGGTACGCAGCGGCCTGGGCGGGTTCATCTACCTCAACATTCTCGACGCCAGCTTCAGCTTCGACGGCGTGATCGGGGCGTTCGCGCTGTCGAACAACATGATCGTGATTGCGCTGGGCCTGTCGATCGGCGCGATGTTCGTGCGCTCGATGACCATTCACCTCGTCGAGAAGGGCACTCTGGCGCAGTACCGCTATCTCGAACACGGCGCCTTCTGGGCGATCATCGTGCTCGGCGCAATCATGCTGCTGTCGGCCCGCTGGCATATCCCCGAAACGATCACCGGCCTCATCGGTGCAATCCTGATCGGGCTATCGCTGTGGTGGTCGGTCCGCTTCAACCGGGCGAATCCGGAGCCTGCGACATCTGCGAGCGAGCAGCCAGCCGGTTAGCCAGCGGGGCCGAGGCGACCAGTTGCAGCAGGTGGTAGGCAAGCAGCGGGAGCAGGACCATCCCGGCGACCGCCGGCGGAAACAGGATCGCGGCGAGTGGCGCTCCCATCGCGATGCTCTTGTGCCCGCCCGCGAACAGGAACGCGATCCGGTCCGGCCGCTCGAGCCGCGCGGCGCCCGACAGCAGCCATGCGCCGGCAAACCCCGCCGCAAGGAATACGATCACCCCGCCCAGCAGGATTGCCCAATCGAGCGGCGAGACCCGCGTCCACAGCCCCTGTTCCACCGCGCCCGACATCGCGACATAGACCGCGATCGCAATCGATATCCGGTCCATCCAGGTTACCAGCGACTTGTGCCGCGCGGTCCAGTCCGCCAGCCGCACCTGCAAAACCTGCCCGATCGCGAAGGGCAGGATCAGCATCGCGAAGACCTTCGCCAGTCCCCCCGCACCCATCGAGACCGCCGCCCCGCCGCCCAGCGCGGCAAACAGCGGCGCAGTCGCGAATACGCCGGCCACGTTGAGCAACGCGGCGGCCACCACCGAACTGGCAACATTTCCGCCGGCCAGCGATGAATAGGCGGTCGCCGATTGCACGGTCGACGGCAGGACGCCGAGGTAGAGGAACCCCAATGCGACGAGATACGGCAGGCTGCCCTCCAGTGCGACCGACAGTCCCTTCCCCGCCAGTGCCATTCCGCCGAAACACCACAGCGCCAGCGGCAGCAGAAAGCGCACATGGCCGATACCCCGCTTCACCTCTGCCCGCGGCAGCCGGAGGCCATTGAGCAGAAAAAGGAGGAAGATCGCCGCATTCGACACGCCCTGCACCACCGGTCTCGCAGCGCCGGTAGCGGGCACGATGCTGGCAAGCGCGATGGCAACGACCAGCAGGCGCACCATCGGGTCGATCCGGGACAACAGCTTCATCGCGCTGCCCTTGGCGCGCCCGGTGTGGGTTGTCGAGGAATCACCCGTTACTCCAGCCCGTCCAGCAGCGGATCGTTGCGGCCCAGCGTGCGCGCCCGCGCCGCCAGTGTCCGTGCCCGCGCCAACTCGCCCCGATCGACGAGCCGCCGCGCGAGGACGACCGCCGCATCAGCGTTCAGGGGCTCGCCCTCCAGATGGGAGGCGATCAGCGCAGTCGCCTCGGCCGGACGCCCCGACCGGTCATAAGCCGCTGCCATCCGCTTCGTCAGGGTCCACAGCTTCCGCACCGACGCTGCCTGGCGGTATAGCGCCAGTGCGCCGCGGGCATCCCCCGCTTCGAAAGCGGCATCGCCAGCCAGTGCCGCGGCGTCGGAGGAGCCGGGCACCCGGTTCAGAAATGCCTGCGCTTTCCGGCGGGCATCATCGGACCTTCCCTGCGTCAGCGAGGCGCGCACTTCCCTCACCACCGTCGCCCCGTCGAACCGCCCACCCGCGGCGGCGCCATCGGCCGCGGTTCCTGATGGAACGACGCGCAGAGTCATGGCTCCCGACGTCCGCGCCCGGTCGAGGTAGCGCGCCGCCTTCGCACGGTCTCCCAGCGCCTCGTGCGCGCGGCCGACGAGCATGGCGAAGTAGGGTGCATCGGCGCGATCGGCGAACCGGGCTACCAGTTCGCGGTTGTTGCCTCCCAGCATGAGCGCGCGCCCTAGCAGCATCGCAATACGCGTGTTGTCGGGCTGTGTTCTCAGCAATCGGTCGAGCCCCTGCGCGGCGCTTTCGTAATTGCCGTTGTCCATGTCGATGAGCGCGAGCAGCAACTTCGCCGCCGGTATCTCGCGATCGAGATCGCCGCCCCGCTGGAGGAGGCTGCGCGCGAGATCGGCATCGCCGGCGCGGGCGGCCAGGACGGCCTGGAGCCACAGAACCTTGGGATGCAAAGGATTGACCTCCGCAAGAACGCGGACGACCTCAAGCATCTCGCTATTGCGCCCAAGTTCACCCAGCGTCGCGGCATATTCGCCGAGCAGTCCGGGATCGCGTGGCGCGGCTTGAAATCCGCGCTGCAGCAGCGGGAGAGCGGCGGCGTTGCCCCGTGCATCGCGCACCAGCTGTGCGCGAAACAGCAGCGCGGCGGGGTCGTCCGGCCCGAGTTCGAGAGCACGCGTGGACGCCTCGATCGCCTGAACCTGCTCGCCGCCCCGCCAGCGCAGGCGCCCGATGTCGACCCACAGGTCCGGCTGGTCGCCTTTCTCGCCGAGCGCGCGGTCGAAAGCCCGCCCCGCGGCCGGAAAATCGCCCTGCTGCATCCGGAGCCGGCCCAGCATGTGATAGCCGTGCGCGGCGACATCGGGGGCAAAATCTGCGGGGGCCAGCCAGCCAACGGCGGCAGCCGTGTCGCCCTGGAGAAGTTCCGCCTCGCCGAGATACGGTGCAAACCTGCGCCGGTCGCCGCCCGCCGCGAGCTCCGATCGGAGCGCCACTTCCGCCCCGACCCCGTCGCCCGCGCGCAGCATCGCGCGCCAGTCGCCGGCGTGGCCTTCCCTGTCCCCGCCCCCGACCCCGCCGCATGCCGCCAGAATCAGCAGGGCGGGCAGCAGGAGCAACCTAGGTTTGCAGGTCATACTGCTTGATGAGATCGTAAAGCGTCGGGCGGCTGATCCCCAACATCTTGGCGCTGCTCGAAATGTTGCCTTCGCTCCTGGCAAGCGCGTGGCGGATCATCGCGCGGTCGGAACGCTCCCGGGCGCTCTTGAGGTTGAGCGCCTCGGTGCCCTCGTCCTCCGCCCCGGCGGCGAGGTCGAGGTCGCCCGCACCCACCAGCTTTCCGTCGGCCATGATGACGGCGCGCTTCACCCGGTTTTCCAGTTCGCGCACGTTGCCCGGCCAGTGCCAGCCGTCGATCGCCGCCAGCGCATCGGGCGCGAAGCCCTTGACTGCCGGATTCATCTCCGCGGCGAACCGGTGCAGGAAATGCTTGGCGAGCAGGACTGCATCGCCCGGACGTTCCGACAGCGCCGGAACCTTCACGACGATTTCCGCCAGCCGGTAGAACAGGTCCTCGCGGAAGGTCCCCGCAGCGATCATAGCTTCAAGGTTCTGATGGGTCGCACACACTATCCGCGTATCGACCGGGATCGCGGTGCGCCCGCCGATGCGCTCGATCGTGCGTTCCTGCAGGAACCGCAGCAGCTTCACCTGCAACGGCAGGGGGATGTCGCCGACCTCGTCGAGGAACAGGGTGCCGCCTTGGGCCTGTTCGATCTTGCCCTTGTTCTGCGCCACCGCGCCGGTGAATGCGCCCTTCTCGTGGCCGAACAGTTCGGCTTCCAGCAGCGTTTCGGGAATGGCCGCACAGTTGAGCGCGACGAAATTGCGGCCGCGCCGGTCGCTCGTATCATGGACCCCGCGCGCCAGCAATTCTTTGCCCGTTCCGCTTGCGCCGAGCAGCATGACCGAGACCCTGGTGTTCGCCACACGCTCGATCGTGCGGGCGACCTTCGCCATCTCGGGCGCGGCGGTGATCATGCTGCCGAGCACAGTCTTGTCCTCGCCGACCCTGGCCGCCAGCCGGCGGTTCTCAGCCTCGATCTCGTGTAGACCGAAAGCGCGGCGGACGATGAGGCCGAGCGCGTCGATATCGACCGGCTTCTGGTAGAAATCGTAGGCGCCCCGGTCGATCGCGGTCAGCGCGCTTTCGCGGGCGCCGTGTCCGCTGGCGACGATCACCTTGGTGTCGGGCTTCAGCGCCATGATCGCGTCGAGCACGGCAAACCCTTCACGCGTGCCGTCGGGTTCGGGCGGCAGGCCCAGGTCGAGCGTGACCACCGCCGGCTCGTCGGCCCGCAGCGCCGCCAGCGCGCTGTCGCGGTCGCCCGCAATAACGACGTCGAAATCCTCGTAGGCCCACTTGAGCTGGGCCT
Source organism: Tsuneonella amylolytica (assembly GCF_003626915.1). Taxonomy (NCBI): domain Bacteria; kingdom Pseudomonadati; phylum Pseudomonadota; class Alphaproteobacteria; order Sphingomonadales; family Erythrobacteraceae; genus Tsuneonella; species Tsuneonella amylolytica. The sequence goes on along the minus strand of NZ_CP032570.1, from coordinate 2,704,203 downwards.
GCAGGCCTTCGTCGTCCTCGACCACGAGGAGTTTGGGTTTGGCCTTGCTCGTCATGCGACCTCGCGTTCGGGGGTGTGGTTGCCGAAGAAGCCCGCCGTTGCCGAAAGCGGCAGGACGACGGCAAAGCGCGTGCCGAGCCCGGGCCGGGATTGGACGTCGAGCCGTCCACCCATCGCGCGGACCAGTTCGCGCGCTTCGAACGCGCCGATGCCGAAGCCCCCGTCCTTCGACGAAACGAACGGCTTAAACAGCCCGTCGCGGACGAACTGCGCGCTCATGCCCGCGCCCGAATCGACCACTTCGATGCGGCCCTGAAGTCCGTCGCACGACACGTCGAGATTGACCGGTACGTCCGGCGCGCTCGCATCGAGGGCGTTCTGGACGAGATGAACCAGTGCCTGTTCCAGCCCCTCTGCGTTGGCGAGAACCACGCAGCGATCAGCGCGTGTCAGTTCGACGAGGTTGAGGTCGGCGAACCGGCCCGCCACACGCCGCGCGACCCGGGAAAGATCGACCGGCTCGCGCGCGGCATTGCCGCCGGCGCCGTAGCGCCCGAGCCGGGCGAGCAGCGCATTGAGCTTCTCGGCGCTCTTGGTGATGGTGACCAGCATGTCCTTGCGGAATTCCGGATTCTCGGCGTGCCGTTCGGCGTTGCGCGCAAGCAGCGATAGCTGGCTGGCGAGGTTCTTGATGTCGTGCATCACGAACGCGATGCGGCGGTTGAACTCGTCGAACCGGTTCGCTTCCAGCAGCGCGGCGTGCCCGGCCTGTTCTGCGAGATAGCTCGCGAGCTGGCGACCGGCCGCCTTGAGCAGGTCGAAATCCTCCCAGTCGAGCCGGCGCTGAACGACCGGACGGGCGAGGACGACGACGCCGACAAGGCGGTCGAAATGGATCAGCGGCACCACCGCCCATGCCTTCGCATCGCCGCGCAGCGCGGCAGGCACGCTCGCCTGCTCGCCGAACGCATCGGCCCCCCGGCGCACTTCGTCGAGCTCGATTACGGCGCCCGTCCGCTCCAGCGCGGCCGCGAATTCGGGCGGACAGGCACCGGTCGGCAGGTCGAGTTCGCTCCATTGCCAGTGCCCCGCGAGGTCGAGACTGCCGTCTTCCGCCGGTAGCAACAGCGCGGCGCCCTGGCTGTCGGTGATCTCGGCCAGCGCCTGCGCGGCGCGCTCGGGCAAGGCACGCCCGCCCGCGCCCGGTCGCCCGATCGTCTCGGTAAAGCGCAGCCACTCGGTCCGGTAGTCGTAACGGTGCTGGAACAGGTGCTTGAACGCCGTCACCCGCAGCCAGCCGCGCAGCCGCTGCGAAGGAAGCCACAGAATGCCCAGGATCGCGGCAAGCGCCACGAACCCGACCTGGGTGAGGCGGCCGATGCCGTCTCCCAGCAGGCTCAGCGACTGGGCGAGCACGACCATCGCGAGCAGGTATGCGCCGATGACCAGCAGCGATAGCGACTGGAACGCCACCGCGCGGCTCGGCATCAGCCGCAGGTCCGCCGCGCGGGCATTGGCACCTATGGCAAACAGCAGCGCGGCGGCCGCCGAAACGAGGCCGCGCAGCGCCGTCAGTTCGACGGGTATGCTCCCGGCAATCCAACTGATGGTGTAAAGGTTGAGCTGGTAGGCCCAGATGCCCGCCAGCGCCGCAGCCGGCCAGCGCAGCACCTGCCGTGCCGCCGCCGAGGCCCCGGCATATAGGTTGTGCAACAGCACGAGCGCGCCAACCGAGACCAGCGCTCGCAACAGAGCCTCGACCGAGAACGCGACCTGATGCGCCGCTCCGACGCCGCCGAACTGCAGGTCGACCACGAGGATCGCCGGCTGCAGGCACTCGACGACCGCCAGCACGATGACCAGCGGGCGGATCGGGGCGAGGCTCTGGTCGCGGCCGTCGGTGGCGAACAGGCGGTAGAGCACCACTATCCAAGCGAGATTGCGCGCCGTCTCGAGCAACGCGGAAAGCGGTGAGCCCGGCCCCCAGGCCGCCAGTGTTACGCACCACAGCGCGGTGATCGCGAGCGCCGCGACGACCGCGGGCCGCTCGCGCCGGGCCGGATCGGGATGCCCGAACAGCCATGCCGCCACGATCGCGCCCGCGATCGCCCCGGCCAGCGACAGGACGTAGCCTGTCAGCGCCCAGGTCGCCGCAGCGCCCATCTCAGCGCGCACCTTCCGGCCACAGGACCACTCGCAAGGTCTGCAGCAGGATCAGCAGGTCGAGGAAGGGCGTGTAGTTCTTGGCGTAATAAAGGTCGTATTCGAGCTTGCAGCGGGCGTCCTCGACGCTCGCGCCGTACGGATAGTTGATCTGCGCCCAGCCGGTAATGCCGGGCTTCACCATGTGCCGTTCGGCGTAATACGGCAGCTTGTCTTCGAGATCGGCGACGAACGGCGGCACTTCGGGGCGCGGTCCGACGAAGCTCATCCGGCCGGTGAGCACGGTCCAGACCTGCGGCAACTCGTCGATCCGCACCTTGCGGATGAACTTGCCGAGCCGGGTCACGCGCGGGTCGTTCTTCTCCGCCCAATTCGCCCCGCCCGCCTCGGCGTCGGTCCGCATAGAGCGCAGCTTGTGCACCGTGAACGGTTGACCGTAGAGGCCGACCCGGGTCTGGCGGAAGAACGCCGGCCCCTTGCTGTCGAGTTTCACCAGCAGCGCGAAAAGCGCGATGAGCGGAAAGGTGAGCGCCAGCAGGAGCCCGCTCGCGGCGACGTCGAACACACGCTTCGCCGCGCTCGACAGCATCCGGCCCGAACTGAAGCCGTCGGAAAAGATCAGCCAGCTGGGATTGAGCGTGTCGAGATCGACGCGCCCGGTCTCGCGCTCCATGAAGCTGGAAAAATCATTCACGTGGACGCCGTGCGTCTTGATCCGCAGCAGGTCCTTGAGCGGCAGCGAGTTGCGCCGTTCCTCCAGCGCCAGAACGACCTCGCTCGCGCCGATGTTCTCGACGAACCGGCCGAGGTCGTGGATCGCGCCGCGCGGAATCGCCTCTTCGAGAACCTGGGTGCCCTCGTTCATCCCGATGAAGCTGACGACGGCGAAGCCGCTTTCGGGCCGCTCCGACAAGGCTTTCAAACGTTTCGCACGCTCTCCCGCGCCCAGCACCAGCACTCGGCGGCGAAATGCCGAGGTGCCGATCACGCTGCCGACCAGCATTCTGTCTGCGACCAGCAGCCCTATGCTGAGGAACATCGCATAGAGCAGCGTCGATCGCCAGAAAGTGCTACCAGGCAGCGCGAAATCGATCACCGACAGCGCAATGATGCTGAGGCTGACGGCCACCAGCAAACGCGCCCCGGCATAGCGCATAGAGCGCAGCGCATCGGCGCCGTAGGTGCCCACCGCGATCATGGCGAGCCACACGACTCCGGCGAACAAAGCCAGCATGCCCGCTCGGTCTGCGATCGGGCCCACGCTCGATCCGATCTGCGTCGCCCGGATGTGCCACGCAGCCTCGCCCGCGCCGACCAGCAGCACGAGATCGAAGATCCCGAGCAGCATGACCGCATGCGGGATGTAGTGCTTGAATAGGCGGATCATCGTCTCGGCCCGGGCGCTCCTTGACCGGAGTGCCTAGGGCCGAGAGGTGAAATGTCGGTAAATTTTACACCGGGCCGCGAAACCGGGCCCGGCCGCAGGATGTGGGGGTTAACCGATCAGTTGTTGTTGGTAACGTTGTTGGCCGCATCCTCGACCGCGCTTCCCGCGGACTTGGCAGCATCGCCGACATCGTTGGCGGCATTGGCGATCGCGTTGTCCTTCGCGACTTCCGAACCGCTCATGTTCGAGAAGATCATGATGCCGGCAATGACCGCGATCACCAGCACGATGGCGATCAGCCAGCCGGATCCGCCACCGCTGCTGCGCGGTTCGCCATCGGTGATAACAGTGTGAGTCGTATGCGTGTCGCCGGTGGCCGGGTCGCGGGTTTCGGTGATGCGTTCTTCGGTCATTGCGATGTCTCCCTCATGGAATGCGGCGAAAACGTGCCATGGACGGTCGCGGTTCCGGAGACGTTGGTTAACCGTCTGCGATCAGCCGGAAAAACGGAACGGCGTTATCCCCTGTTCGATCGCCGAGAACTGGAGCGCAGCACCGCGCGGGGGGAGCGAGCGCTGGATGCACCCCTGAACCCGGCAGGCCGCACAGCCCGGGCCCGTGACGGTCGCGTCGCTTTCGCGCAGGGACACGCCGCGGGCGGCCGCGAGATCGCGGGCAAGCCGCGCCTCGATGCCCAGTACGACCGCGAACCGGGCGGACGCATCGGCGGCGGCGCGGCCATCGACGGTGCGCGCCATCGTGAGCCAGTGGGAAGGCGCCGCTCCGCTGCCGTCGACCCGTATCGGCTGGACCACGAATTCGCCCGCGCTCTCGAACGTGCGGTGCACGTCCCACAGCGGGCAGCTCGCATCTGCTTCCAGAAAAGTCGCACCGCTCGCACCCGAATATCGCTTGGAAAACTGCCCTGCCCGGTCGATCCGGCCCATGAAGAACGGCAGGCCGCGCTGGCCGACGCGTTGCAGCGTGGTGAGCCGGTGGGCGAGTGCCTCGAACCCCACCCCGAACCGGCGCATCAGGACGGGCAGGTCGTAACCCGTAGCGTCGCAGGCCCGCAGGAAACGGCCATAGGGCATGACCAGCGCGGCCGCCGCATATGCGGTGAGATGCCGTTCGAACAGGCGCCGCGCGCCCTCTTCCCCAAACTGCGCCCCCGCGCCGAGCGAAGCGATGTCGTCGCGAAATTCGAGCGCCGCGATCTGCATCGCGACCTGGAAGGTGCGGCTCGCCGGACCGAGCATCTCGTTCAGCTGCAACTGCCGAGCATGGAGGTCGAGCCGGCGCACGGCCTCGGGCAAGACTTCGCGGGGCAGTATGCGGATCGCGAGCTGGTGCCGCTCGCGCAGCCGTTCCGCCAGCGCGGCATAGGTATCGCTGCGGCTGAGGCGCAGTTCGTCGGCCAGCGTTTCGGCTGCCGTGTCGAGATCGGCGAAATGGTTGCGCCAGCGCTCGATCTCCCGCCGCGCTGCCCGAGCGGGATCGTCGCGGCGATCGGCGGGGGCGGCGTTGTCGTAGAGCCGCGCGAAGGCCGCCGCGGCATGGGGGGCGGCGGATAGAAACTCGGCCAGCTCGTCGCGATCGATCCCGAGATCGGCAAAGCGTTCGTCGGCCATGCGCCGCGCAAGCCCGTCGATCCCCCCGATCGTTTCGTCCTCGCGCAAGTTGCGGGGATCGAAGTCGAACTGCTCCGCCACCTGCACGACCACGCGGGCCGAAAGGGGCCGCTGATTGCGTTCGAGCAAATTGAGATAGCTCGGCGAGATTGCGAGCCGGCCTGCCATCGCGGACTGCGTCAGACCTTCGCGCTTGCGGAGACGGCGCAGTGCCGGTCCGGCGAACAGGGCAGCGTCAGCCATGGTTTGTCAATTCCTTTACAGCTTGACCGACCGAATAGCTGATTTAGACGCATGGATACAACAAATCCAGTAAATATCCCGTGCAATGTCACGTCTGCGATCACACGGTGGGGTCACACCTCCTCACAAGGGACACGATCATGACCTACCAGACGAGCATCTCCGACTTCCGCCGCACGATAGACGGCGCAGGCAACGGCTGGAACGCGATCGACGCGGAGAGCGCGGCACGCATGAAGCTGCAGAACCGCTTCCCAACCGGCCTCGACATCGCGCGCTACACGGCGAAGATCATGCGCGAGGACATGGCGGCTTACGACGCCGATCCCGCCGCCTACACCCAGTCGCTCGGCTGCTGGCACGGGTTCATCGGGCAGCAGAAGATGATCGCCATCAAGAAGCATTTCGGCACGACCAAGAAGCGGTATCTGTACCTGTCGGGCTGGATGATCGCCGCACTCCGCAGTGAATTCGGCCCCCTGCCCGACCAGTCGATGCACGAGAAAACTTCGGTCCCGGCGCTTATCGAGGAGCTCTACACCTTCCTCCGCCAGGCCGACGCGCGCGAACTCGGCGGCCTGTTCCGCGAACTCGACAAGGCCCGCGACAAGGGCGACGAGGTCGAGGCCAAGCGCATCCAGCAGGCGATCGACAATCACGAGACCCACATCGTGCCGATCATCGCCGACATCGACGCGGGCTTCGGCAATCCGGAGGCGACTTACCTCCTCGCCAAGAAGATGATCGAGGCGGGTGCCTGCGCGATCCAGATCGAGAACCAGGTCTCCGACGAGAAGCAGTGCGGCCACCAGGACGGCAAGGTCACCGTGCCGCACGAGGACTTTCTCCAGAAGATCCGCGCGGTCCGCTACGCCTTTCTCGAACTCGGTGTCGACGACGGCGTGATCGTCGCGCGCACCGACAGCCTCGGCGCGGGCCTGACGAAGCAGATCGCCTTCAGCAAGGAAGCCGGCGACCTCGGCGACCGGTACAACGCCTTCCTCGACTGCGAGGAGGTCGATGCCTCCACCCTCGGCAACGGCGACGTGCTGATCAGCCGCGATGGCAAGCTGCTGCGCCCCAAGCGTCTTCCGAGCAACCTCTACCAGTTCCGCGCCGGTACCGGAGAGGACCGCTGCGTGCTGGATTGCATCACGTCGCTGCAGAACGGCGCGGACCTGCTGTGGATCGAGACCGAGAAGCCGCACATCGGCCAGATCGGCGGCATGGTCGATCGCATCCGCGAGGTCATTCCCAATGCCAAGTTGGTCTACAACAACAGCCCCAGCTTCAACTGGACGCTGAATTTCCGCCAGCAGGTGTTCGATGCCTGGGTCGCCGATGGCAAGGACGTGTCCGCCTACGACCGCGACCGGTTGATGAGCATCGACTACGACGGCACCGATCTCGCCGCCGAAGCCGACGAGCGCATCCGCACCTTCCAGCGCGACAGCGCGGCACAGGCCGGCATCTTTCACCACCTGATCACGCTGCCGACCTACCACACCGCCGCGCTCAGCACCGACAATCTCGCCAAGCGCTACTTTGGCGAGGAAGGGATGCTCGGCTACGTCAAGCAGGTCCAGCGCGAGGAAATCCGCCAGGGTATCGCCTGCGTGAAGCATCAGAACATGGCCGGCAGCGACATCGGCGACGACCACAAGGAATACTTCGCCGGCGAAGCGGCGTTGAAGGCGGGCGGCGAGCACAACACAATGAACCAGTTCGCCGCGGCGTAAGGAGAGAAAGGATGACGACGATGACCGAGGAAACCGAAAAGGTCGAACCGGGCCGCGCCCGTGCCCTGCTTTCGACCGCCGACTTCCGCCTGCTGCGCACCGCGCTCACCGCCTATGCCCGCTCGGTCGACGACCGCGAGGAACTGGCGAAGATCAATGCGCTGCACCACCGGCTCGGCACCTACACTTGACCGGACACAGATCTCCTGGGGAGGAGAGACGGCCGCCGGGGGGCACCCTCCCCGGCGGCCGTCAATACATTCGCAACCAACGATGATTGCCGTGCGTTAGCCCGGCCGCCCTAAACGTGCGATATGGGCCGCCGAAACGCTACCGAACCGGTCACCGCGCAGATGTATCGTCATTTCGCGGTTGCGACGCTTGCCGCGACCGCGGCGCTGGCCATGTTCGCAAACGGCGAGAACCGCGAGGCAGTGGCCCGCGAGGTGGAAGCAGCGAAGCCCGCACCGCAGGCAGATAACAACAAGCTTTTCCGCCGCAGCCCTCACGCGGCACCCCCCGGGCAGTCTGCCGGGGGCGGTGGCTTCGACGCGTCGTTTGGCCAACCGATGGACGCTGTCGGCGCCGCGCCGCAGCGGTCCGGGTCGTTCGCCGGGATCGATCAGGCCGCCCCAGTGCCTGTTACGACGGACGGCGACGATTACGGCGTTTTACCTGAGATCTGGGCATCGTTGACGCAGGACGAGAAGAAAGCCGTTATAGCAAAGGTCGAGGCCGAACGGGCCGCGGCTGCGCGGCCGGAACGCGCGCGACAGATCGACGACCTGATGGCGGCATCGCGCGCTCGATCTGGTGGTTCAAGCGGCCTACCAAGCTGATCCGCGCTGTCGCGCTCAACCTCGCGGCATCAGGGCCATGGCCTCGGACGTCAGCGCTTCGGCGGCGGTGGCGATCACCTTTTCCGCATCGGGCGCCCAGAACGGCGAATGGAGCGACGGCAGCACCGTCCCCTCCGCCTTGGCCTTCGCGATAACCTCGGGCCGTTCCCCGCCGACCCAGAACAGGAACGAGCGGATCGCCTGCGGATCCTCGCGCCCGTAACGTGAGAAATCCTCGCCCGGCATGATCGGCCGCGCCACCGCAACGCGGTCTGCGCCGAACCGCTGGGCGAAACGCGCCGCGACTTCGGCGGCGAACCCGGGATCGTTGTACAGGGTGGGGGTGAAACCCTCGCCCGTGTCGACCACCGGCAGGAGATCGTCGGGAACCCCGCTCGCGATCGCTTCCCCCTTGGCGATGCGGCGGATGCCGTCGAGCAGGCGCTGGCGCTGCTGATCGCTGAAGCTGCGGACGGTGAGCTGGAGATGCGCGCTGTCGCCGATGATATTGTATTTCGACCCGGCATGGAAGCTGCCGACGGTCACGACCGCCGGATCGAGCGGGTCGTTCTCGCGGCTGACCAGCGTCTGCAACCGCATCACGATCGCGCTCGCCAGCACGATCGGATCCTTCGTCGTATGCGGCGCGGCGCCGTGGCCGCCCACGCCCTTCACCTCGATGTCCACGCTGTCGACGTTCGCCATCGCGGGTCCGGAGGCATACGTGATCTTGCCCGCCGGCGATCCCGACATGTCGTGAAACGCCAGCACCGCGTCGGGCTTGGGGAAGCGGGTGTAGAGCCCGTCCTTCAGCATCGCATCGGCGCCCTGCCCGGTCTCCTCGGCGGGCTGGCCGATCATCACGAGCGTGCCCTGCCACCGATCCTTGCGCGCAGCCATCAGCCGCGCGGTCTCGATCCAGGCGGTCATGTGGGTATCGTGCCCGCAGGCGTGCATGACCCCGGTTTCGCCGCCGGCCGCCTGTGCGCGCACGGTGCTCGCATAGGGAAGCCCGGTCTGCTCGACGACTGGCAGCGCATCCATGTCGGTGCGTACGAGCACGGTCGGCCCTTTGCCGTTGCGCATGACGGCGACGATGCCGGTCTTGCCGACGCCTTCGGTCACGGTGAATCCCGCCTTGCGCGCGGCATCGGCGAGGATCTTCGCGCTCCGGACTTCCTGGAACGAGAGCTCGGGATGCTGGTGAAGATCGCGGTAGATCGCGGTGAGCCCCGGCATGTCGGCGGCGATCGCATCGCGCAGTTCGTTCGCGTGAGCCGGTGTTGCCGCGACGAGGCCCGCAGCGGCCAGCAAGAGATACTTCCTCATCGGCTCCCCCTCTTCGAAATGCGTCAACGCAAGTTGTAGGTCAGCACCAGCAGGATCGACAGCGTCGTCACCATCAGCAGCACCAGCGGCACGCCGGTACGGATGTAGTCGCGGAACTCGTAGTCCCCTTCCGCCATGATCAGCATGTTCGTCTGGTAGGCGATGGGCGTGGCGTAGCACAGGTTGCAGCCGAACAGCACAGCCAAAATCAGCGGCTCTGGCGGCAGGCCAAGCTGCTGCGCGATGTTGAACGCGATGGGCGTGCCGACGGTCGCCGCCGTCGCGTTGCTGGCGAAGTTCGTCAGCAGCGTCACGAACAGCATGATGGCGGCGAGGATCGCGGCGGGCACGAGATGCTGGAGACCTTCGGCGAGCGCCTGGCCCAGCCACAACGCGGCGCCGGTGTCGCCGACCAGCCGGCCGATCGCGATACTCGCCGCGACGAGGACGATGACCTTCGCCGACAGCGCGCGTCCCACCCGGTCGAATTTCACGCAGCCGGTCACGAACATCAGGATGGCCCCCGCCAGCGCGCTGATGGCGATGGGGAGCAGGCCGACCGAAGCGAAACCCACGCTGCCGAGCATGATTGCCGCCGCCAGCACCGCCTTCGACCGGCGGGGAAGCTCGCGCACCCCTTCGAGCACCAGCAGGCTGTCGGCCCGGGCGAAGGACTGGAGGCTGTCGGCAAGCCCCATGACGAGAAGGACGTCGCCTTCCGCGATCCTGAGGTCGCCGCCTTCGGAATACTGGTCGCGCTGGGCCAGCATCGGGCGCGGACGATGAATGCCGAGGATCGCCACCCCGTGAAGGTCGGCCACGCCCGAGGTCGGCAGCGTGCGCCCGATCAATCGGGAATCGGCGGTCACGGTCATCTCGACCACCGCGATGTCCTCGCGCGTTTCACTGGATCTGCGGCGAATCTTGTCGATCACCCACGCAGGCGCGACCTCGCCCTTCAGCGTCCGCATCGCATCCTCGAGTGCGGAGTGGGTACCCGAGATGGTAAGGCGCGTTTCCGGTCCGAGAGGGCCGGTCGGCTGGTCGTGGAACTCGATCTCGCTGGGCAGCCGGGGCATGATCTCGGCCAGTTCCTGCCCGGTCATCATGCTGCCCGCCCCCAGCCGCAGCCGCGAGGTGAACCGGCGCGGCTCGAATGCCGCCGCGCTGGTGTTGTCGCGAAGCAGCCGCGGCATGACGAGCCAGAGATAGGGCAACGCGACCAGCGCCGCGACGAGGACGATCGGCGTGTAATGGAACACGCTCATCTCGGGCATCCCGAGATCGCGCGAGATGGACACGACGAGAACGTTGGTCGACGTGCCGATCGTGGTCGCCATGCCGCCGATCAGCACCGCGGCATTGAGCGGCATCAGGGTCTTCGAGGCCGGCATCCCCCCGCGCGAGGCGAGGCCCACGAAGACCGGCAGCAGCAGAACCAGCACCGGCGTGTCGTTAACCGCCATCGACAGGACCAGCGCGAAGAGCAAGGAAACCAGCAGGCCGACCTGCTGGTTGAACTTGAACAATCGCTCGAGGATGCGCGAAAACGGCTCGAGCGCGCCGGTCACGACCAGCCCCCGTCCCATGATCATCAGCGCGCAGATCGTGATGAGGGCGTAGTGCCCGAACCCGGAGAACGCGAGGCCGAGCCCGTCGGTGGGCTGGGTGCCAGGCAGCGGGAAGAAATACAGGCCGACCGCGATGACCGCGATGGTCAGCAGCGACACGATCTCCACGCTCATCCGCCCGCGGGCGAAGGCGACGAACATCGCCAGCGTGACGATCATCGCGCCGAGCGCGTGCGGATTGGGAGCGTCGATCATCGAAGCCGGTCCGTCCCATTGCGCGCGGCGGAATACAAGCGGTTATCGCCCGGCTGCGGTAATGGTGGTGCCCCTGGCCCGGCTCGAACGGGCACTCCTTTCGGAACTCGATTTTGAGTCGAGCGCGTCTACCAATTCCACCACAGGGGCCCCGGGAGGAAGCGCGTCGTTAGCGAGCGCCTCCACTTGGAGCAACCATTTCGACGGGTCGCTACTCGAGCGCGGTGATTTCCCGTCGCGCTACCGCTTCGCTACTCGAGCGCGGTAATGCCCCGTCGCGCTACCGCTTCGCTACTTGAGCGCGGTAATTCCCGTCGCGCTACCGCTTCGCTACTTGAGCGCGGTGACCAGCGCCTTGTGCAGCTTGGAATGCAATCCGTCGTTCGCTGCCAGCACCTGCCTGTCGCAGATCGGCAGGCTGCGCCCGCGGTAGTCGGTCACGAAGCCGCCGGCCTCGCGCACCAGCAGGCAGCCTGCCGCGCTGTCCCACGGCGACAGGTCGCTTTCCCAGAACGCATCGAACCGACCCGCGGCGACCCATGCCAGGTCGAGGCTCGCGGCACCGAACCGGCGGATGCCGGCGACCTGCGGGCCGATAGCGCCGAATATCCGCGCCCACTCGCCGAAATCGCCGTGCCCGCCATAAGGGATGCCGGTCGCGACGAGCGCGTCGGACATGCGACCGCGGCTCGACACGCGCAGGCGGCCGTCGTGCAGCCACGCTCCGCGGCTTTTTTCGGCCCAGAAGGTTTCGTCGGTGATCGGCTGATAGACCACGCCGGCGGTCACCTCGCCCCAGCCCGAACCGTCGAGCTTGGGTTCCTGGACAGCGATCGACACCGCGAAATGCGGAATGCCGTGCAGGAAGTTGCTCGTACCGTCGAGCGGATCGACGATGAAGCGCGGCTTGCCTTCGTCGCCGTCGATCTCGCCGCCTTCTTCCATCAGGAAGCCCCAACCCGGGCGCGCGACCTTGAGCTCGTCCCAGATCGCGCGTTCGGCCTGGCGATCGGCCTTCGACACGAAGTCCGACGGGCCCTTGCGGCTGACCTGCAGGTGCTCGACCTCGCCGAAGTCGCGTCGCAGCTTGCCGCCCGCCTTGCGCGCGGCCTTCTCCATCACGCGAATGATCCCGGAAATGGCAGCCATGACGCGCTCAGCCGGCCTTGCCGACGTAGCTCTGTTCGTAGACGTCGACCACGATCCGAGTGCCGCTCTCGATATGCGGCGGGACCATGATGCGCACGCCGTTGTCGAGCATCGCGGGCTTGTAGCTGGACGAGGCGGTCTGCCCCTTCACCACGGCGTCGGCCTCGACGATCGTGGCCTCGACCTGCTGCGGCAGCTCGACGGAGATCGGCTTTTCGTCCCACAGTTCCAGCATCACTTCCATGCCGTCCTGCAGGAACGGGCGCGCGTCGCCCAGGAGGTCCGACGGCAGGTTGATCTGCTCGTAAGTGTCCTTGTCCATGAAGACGAGCATGTCGCCGTCCTCGTAGAGGAACTGGTAGTCCTTCGTGTCCAGCCGCACCTTCTCGACCGTGTCGGCACTGCGGAAGCGGACGTTGGTCTTCCGGCCGTCCTGCAGGTTCTTCATCTCGACCTGCATGTAGGCCCCGCCCTTGCCCGGCTGGGTGTGCTGGATCTTGGCGACCTTCCAGATGCCGCCTTCGTATTCGAGGATGTTGCCGGGACGGATGTCCACGCCGGAGATCTTCATGGGGGAAAGAGCCTTGTTGCAGGAATTCGCGCGTATCGCCGCCGGGCGATCGCACCATGGCGCGCCCATAGCGGCAAGCCCGCCGCGCGGCAAGGCGGGTGGCGGCGCGGCGGCGCAGGTGGTATGGCGGCGGTCATGGTCGCTCGCACACTCTCCCTCGCCGCGTCTGCCGCGCTACTTGCCCACGTACCGGCCCATGCCGAAGGCCGCCTCGGCACCTTGCCGCAGGGCCGCTACCTGTGCGAATTGCCAGGCGATGCCACCGGTCCGGCGTCGATACCGGTGCCGAGCGCGTGGTTCGATATCGTCAACGCCTCGAGCTACAGGGCCGAGGGCGGCGCCGGAACCTACCTGCTGACGGAAAAGACGGTCGTCTTCACGCGCGGCCCGATGAAGGGCGCCCGCTTCGTGCGGACCGGGCAGCGCGCGCTGGAGCGCACGGACCTGACCGGAAAGATGGCCGACCTGCGCTGCGTGCGCACCGGGCGCAGCGCGTCCTAGCCGGGCCCTGTCTTACCTCCCGCCCAGCAAGGGGTAGGGATTGATCGCGGTCGCCGGTTCCCACCACTCGGCATCCTTCGTCGTGCGCATGATCGCGAAGTGGAGATGCGGCGCATCGGGGCTGGCATTGCCAGTGGAGCCCACCGTGCCGATCCGCTGACCGCGGCGTAGTTTCTGCCCTTCCTGAAGGCCCTGCGCATACTCGGCCAGATGGGCGTAGTAGTAGATCGTGCGCCCATTGTCCGACCGGACGTAGATCGTCTTGCCGCCGGCATCGGACAAGAACAGCTTCTCAACTGTGCCGGGAGCGGCGGAAGTGACCGTCGTCCCTTCCGGCGCCATGATGTCGATCGCATCGTGTATGCGCGTGCCCCCGCCCCGGGCGGCCGTGAACGTGTCGCTGAGGTCCGCGACGCCGATGCCCATTACGGGGATCTGCAGGGTCCTCAGTTCCCCTTCATCGGGCATCGACTGGCTTACGGTATCGAGCGCGGGCGCGCGCGCCGTGCCCGACGCCATGGTGGGCGCAGGGCTCGGCGCGGCGTCGGCAGGACGGGTCTTGCCGATCTGGCTCGCGCCGTCCGCCCGCTCCATCAAAGTGCCGCCCGCCACGATCCACACCGCGCTGGTCAGCGTGGCCGTGACGACGATGGTCAGCGCACGATCGAGAGCGGTAAGGGCCATGGCTGACTGCCGGGCTACTTGACGAATTCGACCTTGGTGGACGTATCGACCATCTGGGCAAGCCGCGCCGCGTCCCAGTTCGTCAGGCGCACGCACCCGTGGCTCTGCGCACGGCCGATGGTTTCGGGTTCGGGCGTGCCGTGGATGCCGTAGTGTTCCTTGCTGAGGTCGATCCACACGACCCCGACCGGGCCGTTCGGCCCCGGCGGCAGGTCGTAGCTCTTGCCGCTCTTGCGGCCGCCGGTCAGGACTTCGGGATCGTAGGCGAACGTGGGGTTGTGTCCGATGCCGAGGATCTTCCAGTTGCCGATCGGCAGCGGGAATTCGCTCGACCCCGAGCTGACGGTGAACATCACCTTGAGCTTGCCGGCCTGATCATATCCCTTGAGCGTGTCGCCCGACTTGCTGACGACGATCCGCGCGAGCTTGGGCTGCTCGGTACCGACGCCCAGCATCTGGAGCGTCTGCTGCCAGTCCGGATCGTCCACGGCGCCCGGCGCGATGCGATCGCCGCCGATATTGGGCACGCGCACCAGCTGTCCGGCCTTGAACGTCGAGGGGTTGGCCGGCGGCGGGGTGAAGCCCTTCGCATCGTTCGACGATGCCGAGGGAGTCGGCGTCGGCTTGGCAGAGGCGCTCGCGGTCGGCGCCGGGCTGGCCGAGCCGGAATGCGCCGGGGTGGCACCCGCCATGCCCTGCTGACCGGCGGTCATTCCGGCCGGTTGCCCGTTGGGATTGAGCATCTTCAGCACGTCGATCGTGGTGTGGAAACGCTCGGCCAGCTTTTCGTCGAGGCTCTGGTAGCCGAGCCGCTCCATCTTGGCTTGGTCTTCCGCATCGGCGGGGGTGCGATTGTATTCGAGGGTGCCCCATCCGGCAGGAATGCGCACGACACGCGTGGCGGGAATCGTGTTCCACTGCGCCAGCTTGGCCTTCGTCGCTTCGTCCAGTTCGCCCGAGACGGTGAGGCCGTTGGCCTCTTGAAAGCCCTCGAGCGCATTCGTCGTCGACATTCCCATCTTGCCGTCGATCACACCGGGTCCGAAGCCCTGGCGGTCGAGCACGACCTGCGCCTGCATGATCGGGCGTTCCTCGGTATCCTTGATGTCGGGAATATCCGACGCGGCGGCATCCGCACCGTCGCGCGAGGCCATCGAATCGGCCATGTTCTCGGTGGTGGAGTTCGCCGAACGATCAGCCGCGGCCTCGTCGTCGTTGTAGCGATCCGTGCCGTTCATGCCGCAGGCGGCGAGCGCCAGGAGCGAAGCGGCGGCGATGAAAGTGCGCATTCGAAAAGTCCCCTCTGTCGGGACGCGACCCGTCCCTCGCTAGCGCAAACGGACGATGCGCCGAAAATATCCTGACGATCAGTCCGGCCGGGGCGCGGCTTCGGCGATCGCCCGGTGAAAGGCCGCGACGTTAGCTGCCGGATCGCCGGTCCACACGGCAGCCGATATCGCCAGAAAGTCGGCACCGGCGGTCACCAGCGGGCCGCAATTGGCCGGTGTGATCCCGCCGATCGCAACGCAGGGAATCTCGAAGATCGACTGCCACCATTCGAGGATGTCGAGCCCGGGCCGATGCTCGCTGGCCTTCGTGGAGCTTGGGAAAAACGCGCCGAAGGCGACGTAATCCGCCCCAGCCTCGCCGGCCTCCATCGCGAAATGGCGGCTGTCGTGACAGGTCACGCCGATCTGCGCCTCTCGCCCCAGGATTTCGCGTGCCTCGCGCGGGTCGCCGTCGCCCTGCCCCAAATGCACCCCGTCCGCTCCGATCCGCTTCGCCAGCGCGACCGAATCGTTGACGATGAAGGCGCAGTCGTGTGCCGCACAGATATCCTGCAACGGCACGGCGAGGCGCGCCGCCTCGTGCTGGTCGACGTCCTTTACCCGGAACTGGAACGCCGCCACGGGTCCGCCGCCGAGCGCTGCTTCCAGACGGTCCGGAAAGTCGCTTCCGACGTCGAGCGGAGAGATGAGATAGAGCTCGCTGGTGGTCATCGCGCGACAGGTAGCGGCCATTCAGGGGGCCGCAAGGGGGCGCGGCGCGTTATGCGAGTCATGAAGACCATTGCAGCGTTCATCGCTCCGCCCGTTCTCCTCGGCGCTCTCGCCGGATGCATCCTCGTGCCACCGCCCGAAACGGTGGCGCCGCAGCCGCAGGGGTATGCCGTCCCGCTCGGTGTGCCGGTACAGGTCGGCGACATGTCGGTGACGCCGAAGAAACTGGTGGAGGACAGCCGCTGCCCGATGAACGCGCGCTGCGTATGGGCGGGCCGCGTGGTGGTGACGACCCGCATACAGGGGCCGGGGTTCTCCGACACCGCCGACCTCACGCTGGGCGAACCGTACGGCACGAACGGCCGGATGCTCGCGCTGGTCGGCGTGCGGCCGGACAAGACCACGCAAGCGGGCGAGATTCCCGCGCGCGACTACCGTTTCACGTTCGAGGCCCGCCGCTAGGGCGGACCGTGCCGGTCAGGCGATCGAGGCTGCCTGGATGCGGTCGATCGCGTTCGACAGCGTCGTGTCGAACTCGTCGTCGCTCTGCTGGTGGCGCAGGTCCTGCAGCAGTCCGCGGCTAAAACTCGCGATCATGCCGGGGTTCTGCTCCAGCTTCTCGCAAGCCTCGTCGGTGGAATATCCCCCCGACAGCGCGACCACCCGCAGCACCTTCGGGTGCTCGATCAGCGGGCGGTAGAGGTCCGCCTCGACCGGGATCGAAAGTTTCAGCATGACCTGCTGACCTTCGGGCAGCGCGTCCAGCCCTTCGAGGATGGCGTCGCGCAGTACCTTCTCGCCTTCGGCCCGGTCAGCAGCGTGGATGTCGTATTCGGGCTCGAGCATGGGGACGAGCCCGGTCGAGAGGATGCGCGCGCCTTCGGCGAACTGCTGGTGGACGATTTCCTTGATGCCGGCGGGATCGTTCGACTTGATCACGCTGCGCATCTTGGTGCCGAACACGCCCTTGGCTTTTGCCCGGGTGCACAGCGCCTCGAGCTCGGCCATCGGCTTCATCAGCTGGACGCCGTTCGCCTCGTCCTCCAGCCCCTTGTCGACCTTGAGGAACGGCACGACGCCGCGTTCGGCCAGACGTTCGGGGACCGGCTGGCCGCCGCTTTCCCCGTCCATCGTCTTTTCGAACAGGATCGCGCCGATGACCTTGCCGTTGCCGAAGCAGGGGCTCTCGATGATCCGGCTGCGCATTGCGTGGATCGCGGCGAACATCTCGTCGTCGCCCGACCAGCTATCGTCCTCGATACCGTAGCCTTTCAGCGCCTTGGGCGTGGACCCGCCCGACTGGTCGAGCGCGGCGATGAAGCCTTCCCCGGTGGCGATGCGGTCGGTCATTTCGGCGTGGTTCATCGTCGTCCCTCAAGTCCATGCATAGGTATGCGCGCGGCCGCCAATAGCCAGCCTGCGGGTCGCCCGCAACCTCGCTCAGTCGCGCTTCTGAAGCTTCCGGATGATCCCGTCGAACCGCAGCGCGGGGGACCCGTCAGCCGTGACGGTGCCGGCAACGAAGATCGTCTTGCCGCCGCCGCGCACGACCTCGCCCCGCGCCTCGACCAGCTGCCCGACACGCACCTGCGACAGGAAGTCGCCGGCCAGGTGCATGGTGACCGAATGATGGCCGTCGAGCTCGTGGCGGGCGATCGAAAACAGCGCGCCATCGGCAAAAGTCATCAGGCACCCGCCGTGCATGAAACCGCCGCCGTTCATGTGGCGCGGCTCTGCCCGGAAGGCGACGACGCAGCTGCCATCGTCCTGCTGCCGTTCGTAGAACGGACCGGCGCGGTCTTCGAAGGGATCGCCCTTCCAGTATGTCCAGCCGGCGAACTCGCCTTCGGTCTGGGGCACGCGCCCGGTCACCGTGTCGGGTACTTGCTCGCTCATGCCGTCAGCGCCTTCACACCCGGCAGTTCGCGCCCTTCCATCCATTCGAGGAAGGCGCCGCCCGCCGTCGAAACGTAGGTAAAGTCGCCCGCCACGCCGGCGTGGTTCAACGCTGCCACGGTATCGCCGCCCCCGGCGACCGACGTCAGGCTGCCGTCCTGGGTCAGCGCCGCGGCGGTCTTCGCCAGCGCCACCGTGGCTTCGTCGAACGGCGGCGTCTCGAAGGCTCCGAGCGGACCGTTCCACACCAGCGTGCGGCAGGTCTTGAGCACGTCGCCAAGCGACTCGGTCGCGGCGGGGCCGATGTCCAGGATCATCTCGTCGGCCGCGACTTCGTGGACGTTGCAGGTCCGCAAGGACGATGGGTTGGCGGCGAATTCCTTCGCGACCACGACGTCGTAGGGCAGATGCACCGTGCAGCCGGCGTGATCGGCCTTGTCCATGATTGCGTTGGCGGTCGCGGCGAGATCATGTTCGCACAGCGACTTGCCGACATCGACGCCGCGCGCCGCGAGGAAGGTATTGGCCATCCCGCCGCCGATGATCAGGTGCTGCACCCGCCCGACGAGGTTCTCGAGCACGGCGAGCTTGGTCGAGACCTTCGCCCCGCCGACCACCGCGGCGACCGGCTGTTCGGGGCTGCCGAGCGCGGCGTCGAGCGCCTTCAGTTCCCTTTCCATCGCGCGGCCGGCATAGGCGGGCAACAGATGCGCCAGCCCCTCGGTCGTCGCGTGCGCGCGGTGCGCGGCGGAAAACGCATCGTTGACGTAGAAGTCGCCGACCGCCGCGATCCCGCGTGCGAATTCGGGATCGTTGGCTTCCTCGCCCGGCCAGAAGCGGACGTTGTCGAGCAGGCCGATGTCGCCGTCGCGCAGGATGCCGACCGACTGTTCGACCACCGGCCCCATGACCTCGGGAATGAACATGATCTCGCGGCCGAGCACCCGCTCGACGTCGCCCATGACCATGCTCGTGCTCATGACCGAACTGCGCTGGCCCTTCGGCCGCCCGAAGTGCGCCAGCAGCAGGACCTTGGCGCCCGCATCGGCGAGTTCGAGGATCGTGGGCGCGCTCGCTTCGACGCGGGTGACGTCGCTCGCGCGCCCTTCGTGCATAGGCAGGTTGAGGTCGACGCGGACGAGCGCGACCTTGCCGCGCACGTCGCCAAGGTCGTCGAGGGTGCGGAAGGCGGCCATCAGAGCAGCCCGGCCATCACCCCGGCGGTGTCGATCATGCGGTTCGAGAAACCCCATTCGTTGTCGTACCAGCTGACCACGCGGCCGAGCTTCGATTCCAGGACCGCCGTTTCCAGCGAATCGACGGTAGAAGACGCCGGGTAGTGATTGAAATCACTCGAAACCAGCGGCTGGTCGGTGTAGTCGAGAACGCCCTTCATGGGGCCGTTGGCCGCTGCCTTCAGCGCCTCGTTGATCTCCTCGGCCGAAGTGTCGCGGCCCGGCACGAACACGAGGTCGATCATCGACACATTGGGGGTCGGCACGCGGACCGAGCTGCCGTCGAGCTTGCCCTTCAGTTCGGGTAGCACGAGGCCGACCGCGCGCGCGGCGCCGGTGGTGGTCGGGATCATGTTCTGCGCACCGCCGCGCGCCCGGCGCAAATCCTTGTGGATCTGGTCGAGCATCCGCTGGTCGTTGGTGTAGCTGTGGATCGTGGTCATGAAGCCGCGCTCGATGCCCATCGCATCGTTCAGCACCTTGGCGACCGGGGCGAGGCAGTTCGTGGTGCAGCTGGCGTTCGAGACGATGTCGTCGTCGGCGGTCAGGCTGTCCTGGTTGACGCCGAAGACGATCGTCTTGCTGACGCCCGTCGCCGGGGCCGAAATCAGCACGCGCCTGGCGCCCGCCGACAGGTGCGGTCGCGCCGCCTCGTCCGACTGGAAGAAGCCGGTGCATTCGAGCACGATATCGACGCCGTTGTCGCCATGGGGCAGCTTGCCCGGGTCCTTTTCAGCCGTCACCCGAATGTGGCGGCCGTTGACGACGAGGTCGTTGCCATCGGTCTCGACGGTGCCGGGGAAGCGACCGTGCGTGCTGTCGAAGCCGAACAGCAGCGCGTTGGAAGCAGTGTCGGCGAGATCGTTGATGCTCACCAGTTCGAGATCGTGGTCGGTCCGCTCGAGGATCGCGCGCGCCACAAGGCGGCCGATGCGCCCGAAACCGTTGATCGCAACTTTCGTCGCCATGTGAGGTACTCCTGCTAAATGCCCAGTTTGGCTTTGATTTTGGGTACGATGGCTTCCGCGGTGAAGCCGAATTTCGCGAACAGGTCCTCCGCCGGGGCGGAGGCGCCGAAGCGGTCGAGGCCGATCTGCAGGCCGTTCGCCATCGTGTAGCGTTCCCAGCCCATCGTGCTGCCCGCCTCGATCGAGACGCGAAGCAGGTCTTCGGGTGGTACGTTCGGCAGCAGATCGTCCTTGTACGACTGGTCCTGCGCTTCGAACAGTTCCATGCACGGCATTGAAACGACGTCCGCACCGATGCCGTCGGCTTCCAGCGCTTCGGCGGTCGCCACGGCGACTTCCACTTCGGAACCGGTCGCGATCAGGATGACCTTGCGCTCGGCTGTCGCGGCGCGAAGGCGGTATGCGCCCCGCGCGCTGAGGTTGCCCCCTTCGGTCCGCAACTGCGGCAGGTTCTGGCGGCTCAGCGCCAGCACGCTCGGGGTGTCGGTATCCGCCAAAGCCAGCGCCCAGCATTCCGCGGTCTCGATCGTATCGCACGGGCGGAACACGTTGAGATTGGGGATTAGCCGGAGGCTCATGACCTGTTCCACCGGCTGGTGGGTCGGTCCATCCTCGCCCAGCCCGATGCTGTCGTGCGTGAAGACGTAGATCGCGCGGGTCTGCTGCAGCGCGCTGAGGCGCACGGCGTTGCGGCAATAGTCGCTGAAAATCAGGAACGTACCGCCGTAAGGTATTACGCCGCCGTGGAGCGCCATGCCGTTCATCGCGCAGGCCATACCAAATTCACGAATACCGTAATAAAGGTAACGGCCCGCATAGTCCCCGGCGGTCAGCGGACCGGTCGAGCTCGTCTTCGTGTTGTTCGATCCGGTCAGGTCCGCCGATCCGCCGATCATGGCAGGCACCGCCGCGGTCAGCACCTCGAGCGCCATCTCGCTCGCCTTGCGGGTCGCGACCGTCTTGGGTTCGGCGAGCAGCTTGGCGATATAATCGTCGAGCACGCCATGGGGCACCTCGACCACGCCGAGGTCCTTGTTCGAGGCGCGCCCTTCCCATTTCGCGCGCGCCATCGCCCCACGCTCGCCGGTCTTGCGCCAGTCGGTGAGAACGTCGTCCGGCACGACGAACGCCTCGTGCGGCCAGCCGAGTTCGCTCCGCACCGCTGCGACTTCGTCCGCGCCCAGCGCCGCGCCGTGCACGCCGCTGGTGCCCTGCTTGTTCGGCGCGCCCTTGCCGATGACCGTGCGGCATTCGACCAGCACCGGCTTGTCGTCCAGCTTCGCGGCTTCGGCCAGCGCGCGGTCTATATCGGCGAAGTCGTGACCGTCGCATTCCAGCGTATGCCAGCCGGCGGCGCGGTAGCGGGCCGGTATGTCCTCGCAGGTCGACAGTTCGGTCGATCCGTCAATGGTGATGCGGTTCGAATCCCACAGCACCTTCAGCTTTCCGAGCCCGAGATGACCGGCAAGGCCGATCGCCTCGTGGTTGACGCCTTCCATCAGGCATCCGTCGCCCGCGATCGTCCAGGTGTGGTGATCGACCGCTTCGGACCCGTGCACTGCGTTGAGATGACGCTCCGCGATCGCCATGCCGACCGCCATCGCCAGACCCTGGCCCAGCGGACCGGTCGTGCATTCGACCCCGTCGAGCAGGAAGTTCTCGGGGTGCCCCGCACACGGACTGCCGAGCTTGCGGAAGTTCGCGATGTCCTCGATCGTGGGCGAGGCATAGCCGCTGAGATACAGCAGGCTGTAGATCAGCATCGATCCGTGCCCCGCGCTGAGCACGAAGCGGTCGCGATCGGCCCAGTCGGGCGCCTTCGGATCGAACTTGAGATACTTCGAGAACAGCACCGTGGCGACGTCGGCCATGCCCATCGGCATGCCCGGGTGGCCGCTGTTCGCCGCCTGGACCGCATCCATCGACAAGGCACGGATGGCGTTGGCCATGGGCGCCAGGCGGGCGGTGTCGAGACTCATGCGGCGGAACTCCTGGTCGGTTCGATTCGGGTACGCGCCGCCGCCTTCGCGGACGGGCCCAGCGAGGTCAAGGCGAGGCGGGGCGACTTTCCCGCCGGTTCCGACGGCGGCTCCGCCCGGCACCATTTATCAACAGGCATCGGCAACCCTTTGCACAGCGGTCATTAACGCGATAAATCCCCGCCGCATGACAGGGGACCGGACCGAAGCGGCCGTACAGCGGATCGAACAGGCACTCGCACGGATCGCGCGCGTCGCGAATGCGCCGGTGCCGCAGACCACCGACACATCCGCCACCGCTGCCGCGCCGTCGGCCAACGTGCTCGCCCTCGTGGAGAAGCACGAGGCGCTGCGCGAAACCGTCGCGCAGGCGCTGGCCGATCTCGATGCGGTGATCGGGGAACTCGGCGAATGAGCGAGGTCGCCCTGCAGATCGCCGGCCGCACGTGGCGCGTCGCCTGCGCGCCGGGCGAGGAGGATCGCGTCCAGCGGCTCGGCCGCACGGTCGCAGAAAAGCTCGAGGCGATGGGCAAGACGGGCGCTGCCGACGCACAGGCGATGCTGTTCGCCGCCCTGCTTCTGGCCGACGAAGTGCTCGAAGGGCGCGAAGGCGTCGAGGCGGCGCACGCCGAAGCGGCCGAGGCCCGCCGCGAGGCCGACACCGCGAGCGGCCAGACCGACCGGCTGAAGGCGAACATTGCCGATCTGGAACAGGAACTCGGCCGCCTCCAGAGCGCGCACAAGGGCGCGGCAGACGAGATGGCGAAGGTCCTCGGCATCCAGACCGAACTCAAGCAGGCGATCGCCGATCACGAGGCGGAGAACGCGAAACTGCGCGGCGAACTGTTCGATGCCCGCAAGGAACGCGATGCGCTGAAGGCTGCCCCGCCACCGCCCCCTGCGCCCGCGGCCCAGCCCGCCGCGACGGTCGAGGACGCGGCGCCCGCGCTCGAGCGTTTCGCCGAAGTGCTCGAACAATGCGCCGACAAGCTTGAGAGCCGGGCGCAGGCCACCTAGATAGGGCGTGGCGGGACTGCCCGGCACGAGCACGCTACATAATCCCCGGGGCTATAAGCAATCCTCGGGAGCTGTCCCTGCCCTGGGGCCCTGGTTCGTCCAGGAAACCGGGGTACACGGTTCCCACCTGACGTTGAGGCGTCGGAGGATATCAGCAGCAAACGACCCATGGTGGTTCCGCCACATTCGATGCCCGCACCCGCTTCCGTCCATGGCGACGGCAGCAGTGCGGTCCCGGCCCTGCTGCACCATGGAGCAACGCCCCTGACCGACAAATCCGCCCTTCGGACCCGTATGCGTGCTGCGCGCGGCGAACACGTCGCCGCGCTTCCGGCGAGCACCCGCGCGCTCGTCATGCATCGCCCGCCCGGCCCCGTTCTGGCGCGCGTTCCCGAAGACGCGGTGGTGGGCCTCTACGTTTCGACCCCGGACGAAGCGCCGTCGGGCGGATATGCCCGCTTCTTCCACGAGCGCGGGAATACAGTCGCCCTGCCCTGGTTCGCGGATCGCACCGCGCCGATGGAATTCCGCACCTGGGCCGACCCCATCGGCGCGCAGGATCTTGCGGCCGGGCCGGTCGGCCCGCAGCCGGCGGACGATGCCGCGCCTGTCCGGCCGAGCGTGCTGTTCGTCCCCCTCCTCGCGTTCACCCTTACCGGCGACCGACTGGGACAGGGCGGCGGTCATTACGACCGCTGGCTCGAATCGAATCCCGACGCGGTCCGCATCGGCCTTGCATGGGATGTGCAGGAGGTGCCCGAACTCCCGGTCGAGCCGCACGACATGGCGCTTGACCTGGTGGTCACCCCGACGCGCGTCCTCGGACCATTCCGATGAGAACCGAACCCACCGCGCGCATCCCGCTCGGGATCATCGGACTGCTGCTGGTGCTCGGCGGCTATGCGCTCGTCGTCGCGCGCTACGTCCCCGAACTCATCGGCGGTTGGCCGGCCCTCGCGCAGGCGCCGGTCTACCTCGTTCTGGGGATCGTCTGGCTGCTGCCGCTAAGGCGCTTCCTGATCTGGATGGAGACCGGCCGCTGGGCCTAACGAAGCAGGAAAAAAATTCCCAAGTGGCGCGAGTGACGGGGCTCGAACCCGCGACCTTCGGCGTGACAGGCCGACACTCTAACCAACTGAGCTACACCCGCGCAGCCACTTGGGAGCCGCGCCACTAGGGGGTGCGAACAGGGCTGTCAACAGCCCACCGCCCGCCTTTTTGCGCTTCGTGCCCTCCACCGAAAATTAACCATATCGCGGCAGTTTCCCCCTGCCCCGCCGACGGGGCGGGGGGAATTATTCACGATGCGTTACGGTAAGGGTTTGGCCGCGATCGCGTGCCTGGCAGCCTCTATGGTCGCGGGCACCGCGCACGCCGAAACCGCCATCGATATCGACCGTGCGGTCTATGTCGAGCGGGCCGAGGCGGGCGGGCGTGCGCTCGAACCGGCCAGCACACTGCGCAAGGGCGACAAGGTCGTTCTGGTGGTCGCCTGGACCGCACCCCGGACCGGCCGGCGCTTCACCGTGCAGAGCGCCATCCCCGCCACCCTCGCCTTCCAGCGCACGGGCAGCGATGCGACGCAAGTTTCGATCGACGGCGGCCGCACGTGGGGCGAACTCGGCACCTTACGCGCAGGCGACCGCCTCGCGTCCGCCGAGGACGTGACCCACGTCCGCCAGCAGGTATCGGGGCCGAGACAGGGCCGCATGACGTTCAGCGCGATCGTGCGCTGAGCGCCCCCGCCCCCTAGTTCACCAGCAACAGCGCCGGTGTCTCGATCAGCTTCTTCACCGCCTGGATGAAGCTCGCCGCATCCCAGCCGTCGACCACGCGGTGATCGCACGAGATCGAGACGTTCATCAGCTTGCGCTTCTCCACGCGCTCGCCGCCCGCTCCGTCGGGGACGAACATCGGCCGTTCGACGATCCGATTGGGGCCGATGATCGCGACCTCGGGCCGGTTGATGACCGGGGTCGTTGCCACGCCGCCCAGCGGACCCAGCGATGTGACCGTCAGCGTCGACCCGCTGAGTTCGCTCGACTTCGCCGATCCGTCGCGCGCGGCCTCGGCCAGGCGGCGGATCTCGGTCGCAAGCTGCCACAGGTTCTTCGCCTGCGCGTCGCGGATCACGGGGACCATCAGGCCGCCGTCGGTCTGCGTCGCCATACCGAGATGCACCGCACCGTGGCGGGTGACCACGCCCGCCTCGTCGTCGTAGCGCGCGTTGATCATCGGGAAATCGGGGATCGTCTTGCAGATCGCGGTGATCAGCAAGGGCAGCATCGTCAGCTTCGGCTTGTCGCCGCGGCCTGTGTTGAGCTGTTCGCGCAGGCGTTCCAGCTCGGTGACGTCGCATTCCTCGACATAGGTGAAATGCGGGATGGTGCGCTTGGCCGCGGCCATGTTCTCCGCGATGCGGCGGCGAAGGCCGATGACCTTGACCGTTTCGTCCGCGCGGGTCGGACCCGCCGGGGCGTGGCCGCTCTTCGCGCCGTAGGAGATGAATGCATCGAGGTCGGAATGGCGGATGCGCCCTTCCTCGCCCGGCCGCACCTCGGCAAGGTCGATGGCGAGGTCGGCCGCGCGCTTGCGCACCGCGGGCGTCGCGAGGACCTTGGTGACCGAAGACTTCGTCACCGGAGCCGGAGCCGGCACTGGCGTCGGGGCCGGCGGGGGCGCAGCAGTCGGTTTTGCCTCGGCCGGCGGGGGCGGAGAGGCCGCTTCCGCGACCGCTGCGGCGGCGTCCGACACGTCGGACGGGTCTGGCGTCTCGACTTCGATCCGCGATTCCACCTCGCCGGATTTCGGCGCCGGGGCGGCGTGGGCAGCACCCTCGTTCGGCGCGGCGTCGTCGCCTGCGACCTCGCCTTCCGTCTCGATGACGACCAGCATCGAACCGATGGCGATCACGTCGCCGGCCTCGCCCGCGACCTCGACCACCGTGCCGGACACGGGGCTTTCCATCTCGACCGTCGCCTTGTCGGTCATCATGTCGGCGATCTGCTGGTCTTCGCTGACGGTGTCGCCCGGCTTGACGTGCATCGCCACGATCTCGGCCTCGGCGATGCCTTCGCCGATGTCGGGCAGGTTGAATGTGAAACGCGCCATGGTTCAGGCTTCCAGTATCTTGTCCATCGCCTCGCCGATGCGGACGGGACCGGGGAAATAGGCCCACTCGAGGCTGTGCGGATAGGGGGTGTCGAACCCGGTCACGCGCTCGATGGGCGCTTCGAGGTGGTGGAAGCAGCGCTCCTGCACCAGCGCGCTGAGTTCGGCGCCGAAGCCGCTGGTGCGCGTCGCCTCGTGGACGATCAGGCAGCGGCCGGTCTTCTTTACCGATTCCTCGATTGCCTCGATGTCGAGCGGCACGAGCGTGCGCAGATCGAGAATGTCGGCGTCGATACCCTTTTCCTTCGCCACCGCGGTCACGACGTGGACCATCGTGCCGTAGCACAGGATCGTCATCGCCTCGCCTTCGCGCACGGTGCGCGCCTTGCCCAGCGGGATGCGGTAGTATCCTTCGGGCACCTTGCTGTCGGGGTGCGCCTTCCACGGCTCGACAGGCTTGTCGTAGTATCCGCTGAAGGGGCCGTTGTAGATGCGCTTCGGCTCGAAGAAGACGACCGGGTCGTTGTCCTCGATCGCCGCGATCAGCAGGCCCTTCGCGTCGTAGGGCGTGCTGGGGATAACGGTCTTGATGCCCGCGACGTGAGTGAAAAGCGCCTCCGGGCTCTGGCTGTGGGTCTGCCCGCCGAAGATGCCCCCGCCGAACGGACTGCGTACGGTCAGCGGCGCGATGAATTCCGCCGCCGAGCGATAGCGCAGCCGCGCCGCTTCGCTGATGAGTTGGTCGAGCCCGGGATAGATGTAGTCGGCGAACTGGATCTCGGGCACGGGCCTGAGGCCGTATGCGCCCATGCCGATCGCCGCGCCGATGATCCCGCATTCGGAAATCGGCGTGTCGAACACACGGTTCTTCCCGTGCTTTTCCTGCAGGTGCGCGGTCGCTCGGAACACGCCGCCGAAATAGCCCACGTCCTCGCCCATGATGACGACCGAAGGATCGTGGCTGAGCATGATGTCGAGCGCGTCGTTGATCGCCTCGATCATGTTCATGTTGCGGCTGGGCGCGTCGGCGAGGCCGATCGGGCTGTCGTCTTCGACCATCACTTTTGAGGCCACTTGATCTTCCTTTCGCGGATCGCCTGCGCGGCCTGTTCTTCCAGATGCCAGGGAAGGTCCTCGAACACGTCCTCGAACATGGTGTGGAACGGGTGGTGCATGCCATGGCCGAGGACGCCGTTCTTCTCGGCCTCCTTGGTCGCGGCCTTCACCTTTTCGGCGCATTCGAGGTCGAGCTTCTCCTGCCGCTCCTCGTCCCATTCCCCCAGCGCGATGAGGTGATCCTTGAGGCGCATGATCGGATCGCCCAATGGCCATTCGCTGCGTTCCTGCGCGCTGCGGTACTGGCTCGGATCGTCGGAGGTGGAGTGCCCCTCCGCGCGGTAGGTGAAGTGCTCGATCAGCGTCGGACCACCGTTGGAGCGCGCGCGGTTGGCAGCCCAGCGGGTCGCGGCGTAGACCGCCAGCGGATCGTTGCCGTCCACCCGGATCGAGGCGATGCCGTAGCCAAGCCCGCGCGCGGCGAAGGTCGCCCTCTCGCCGCCGGCGAAACCGCTGAAGCTGGAAATCGCCCACTGGTTGTTGATGACGTTGAGGATCAC
The DNA here is from genome assembly GCF_003626915.1 of Tsuneonella amylolytica. NCBI lineage: Bacteria > Pseudomonadati > Pseudomonadota > Alphaproteobacteria > Sphingomonadales > Erythrobacteraceae > Tsuneonella > Tsuneonella amylolytica. The sequence continues at coordinate 2,676,319 of NZ_CP032570.1, read as the reverse complement.
CGGCGCGTTGTAGACCGTGGCGAACAGGCAGGCGGCGTGGAAGTCGCCCTCCGCGGTGCTGCCCTCGCCCACCCACGTGGCCGCGATCCGGCTGTCGCCGCGCATCGCGCTCGCCATCGCCCAGCCCACGGCCTGAGGGGTCTGCGTGGCGAGGTTGCCGCTGATGGTGAAGAAGCTGTGCGCCCGGCTCGAATACATGATGGGCAGCTGGCGGCCCTTCAGCTTGTCGCCGCGGTTCGAGTAGATCTGGTTGATCATCTCGACGAGCGGATAGCCGCGCGCGATCAGGATGCCCTGCTGGCGATAGCTGGGAAATACCATGTCGTCGCCGGCCAGCGCCATCGCGGCGGACACGCTCGTCGCCTCCTCGCCGGTGCACTTCATGTAGAAGCTGGTCTTGCCCTGCCGCTGGCCGCGATACATCCGCTCGTCGAACGCACGGGTCAGCGCCATGATCTCGAGCATGCGGCGCAGGGTGTCGGCGTCGAGCCGCGGGTCCCACGGGCCGTGCGCGACGTTGTCGTCGCCCAGCACGCGGACGAGATCGTTGGCGAGCGGTGTGGTGTCGATGGGCGCACACATCTCGTCGGGCCGGGCCTGTTCGCCGGGCTTGCTGACGCCGATATGCGAGAAATCGACCGCATCGCCGGGCCGGAATTTCGGTTCGGGAACGTGAAACTGAAGCGCCGGACGGTTGCTTCCGCCGGTCGTCGTGGCATCGGGCCGGTCGGCCATTGAGCGCTCTCCCGCACTGCAGCAATCTTTTACAACTGCGACATTTTATTTCAAAGCGGGTTAACGAGTCAAGTTGGGTTCCGTCAGACCGCTACCGGCGCCTGCAACGCGCCGAGCGGCGTGTAGTTCGAAACCGCAAAATCGTCGATGCGATAGTCGAAGATCGTGTCCGGTCGCCGCACGATCTCAAGGCGTGGGCGGCCCTGCGGTTCCCGCGTCAACTGCTCCTCGATCAGGTCCGAATGGTTGAGGTAGAGATGGACGTCCCCGCCCATCCACACGAATTCGCCCGGCTCCAGATCGGCCTGCTGCGCGAGCATCCGTTGCAGCAGCGCCGCCGACCACAGGTTGAACGGCAGGCCGAGCGCGACGTCGCAGCTCCGCTGATAGAGCAGCCCGTTGAGCCGACCGTCGGCGACATGGAACTGGTAGGTCTTGTGACACGGCGGCAACGCCATCCGGTCCAATTCGGCGACGTTCCAGCCTTCAATGATGTGCCGCCGGCTGCCGGGGTTCTCGCGCAAGCTGCGCACGACCTCGGCAACTTGGTTCACCCCCTCGCCCGCTTCGTACAAGCCGTCGGGGCGGTAGCGATAGGTCGGCCAGTCGACCCACTGCTTGCCGTAGACCGGGCCGAGATCGCCCCAGTTGGCGGCGAAATCGGCATCGTCGCGGATGCGCGCGACGAATGTCTCCAGCGGAATGTCGTCGCCCGTCTCGCGCACGTATTTCGCGTGCGGCCATTCGTTCCAGATGCCGACGCCCTGCTGCACGAGCGGACGGATGTTCGTCTCCCCGGTCAGGAACCACAAAAGTTCGCGCGTCGCAGTCTTCCAGTAGACCCGCTTCGTCGTGATGAGCGGCATCGCGCCGTCCGCCAGATCGAATCGCAGCGTCGCCCCGAATACGGATCGGGTGCCGATGCCCGTGCGGTCGATCCGCTCCGACCCCTCGGCCCAGATGCGCCGCATGAGATCGAGGTACTGGTCTTCCGGATGACGGTCTGTCGGATGCCGGTCTTCCGGATGATAGGCGGCCGAATGCATGGTCCGTCCGTAGCGTGCGAAATGGCCGCTTGCCACCCTGCGATACCCTTCCTATAGGGCGCGCCTTGCCTCGCCCCGGACCGCGTTCGCGTGATCCGGGATCGATCGGTCGGGGAGTAGCTCAGCCTGGTAGAGCACTGTCTTCGGGAGGCAGGGGCCGGAGGTTCGAATCCTCTCTCCCCGACCATTTTCGACTGCAGATAACCGTCCGGTGGACGGTTATTCGTCGCCCCCCGCTCCTACTTCGGATAAGTCGCGAAGACGCTCCGCCCCGCGTCGCCGAACGCGATCACTTCGTAGCGGTCCTGGCGCCCGCCGGCTTCCATGCCGGGCGACCCCATCGGCATGCCTGCGACCGCCAGCCCCCGCACGCCTTCGGGACGCTCGGCAAGCAAACGCCGGATTTCTCGCGCCGGTACGTGTCCTTCGATCACGTAGCCTTCGACCACGGTCGTGTGGCAACTGGCGAGGTCCGCCGGGACGCCCAAGCGTGCCTTCACGCTGCCCATCGGTTCGTCCTCGCGCGTCACGACATCGTGTGACAGGCCCGATTTGGCGTGCGCGGCACACTCCTTGCAGCACCCGCAGCCGGGGTCGCGGAACATGGTGTAGGGCGCGGCCTGCGCCGCTCCGGTGCAACCCGCAAGAAGCGCGAATGCGAAGGCTGCGGTGCGGGGGCGCTGCGGAAGTCGAATCATCGGATGCTCCTTGGAAATGGGCCGCCGGCTTCTAGACCTGGCGACGCGCGTTTGCATGACGGGCCGCGCGATCTATCGCTCCCCGCCGACGAAGGTCTGGATACTCTGCATCTGTGCGCGAACCGGCCGACCGCGACGGTCGAGCGCGGGGCGGTAGCGGAAGCGTTGCTGCATCCAGCGGCAGGTGTTGGCGTCGATCGCCGCGACCCCGCTCGGGCGCTGGACCATGCAGCGGCTGATCCGCCCGTCCGCCTCGATCGTGTAGAGGAGCTGGACGGAGGCTTCCTCCCCCCAGCCGAGCGTCCCTTCGGGCAGGTCGGAAAAGCTCAGCGTGCCGCTCGTACGGCGCGGCCCCTGCACCGCCTGCCCATCGCCCGATCCATCGCCATCGCCGCCCAGCCCGCCGCCGCCGGGCCCGTTGCCCGCGAGCCCCGCCCCCTGCCCCGGCCCCGGCAGGTCACTCGCGCCCGTCTGGGCGGCGCTGCCGGTGCTGGCGATCGGCGCGGTGACGACCGGCGGGGGCACGATGAGCGGCACGACCGGCGGCGCGACGATCGGGGTGGCGACATTTCGCAGGTTGCGCGCGCCCTCCTCGTCCTTCGGCGCGGCGGTGGTGGACGTACGCTTCTCGGGGATTTCCTTCGGTGGCGGCGGGGGTGGCGGCGGCGGGGGCGGATCGCCGAGCTGGACCGACACGAGTGCGGGCACGGCCTTGCGGACTTGTTCCACTCCGAACCCGAACACCAGCACCGCCACGACGCCTGCTGTCAGCGCGGCGGAGGTGGCCGCCGAAACGGCGCGGGGCGGGCGTGGGTCGTACATGACGGGCCGGGCGCTAACCGCCCCCCGCTTGATCGCCACTGAACCGCGGCACACTCATCCCCCGCGCAGGAGCTGGACGCCCCAGTCGCGTTCGAACAGGTAGAGAAGGATGCGAGCCGCCTCGCCGCGCTCGCCCGTCAGCCCGCCGTCGCGCTCCATCAGCAGCCGCGCGTCGTCGTGCGCGAGCGGCAGCAGGCGCTGGATCTGCTCGAGATCGGCGACGCGGAACGGCGTGTCGCCCGATTGCCGGGTTCCGAGCAACTCGCCACCGCCGCGCAGCCGCAGGTCCTCTTCGGCAAGGCGAAACCCGTCTTGCGTTTCGCGCATCAGGGCGAGCCGTTCCTTCCCCGTCTCGCTCAACGCTTCGCCGCGCAGCAGCACGCAGACCGATTTCTTCGCGCCCCGCCCCACCCGGCCGCGCAGCTGGTGCAACTGGGCCAGCCCGAACCGTTCGGCCTGCTCGATCACCATCAGGGTCGCGTTGGGCACGTCGACGCCGACCTCGATCACGGTCGTCGCGACCAGCAGCTTCGCGTCGCCAGACGCGAACCGCTCCATTCCGGCGTCCTTGATCTCGGGCCGTAGCTGTCCGTGGACGAGCACGACGTCGTCGCCGAAACGCTGCTTCAGCGCCGCGTAGCGCGCTTCGGCCGCGGCGATATCCTCGCTCTCCAGTTCGCGGACCATCGGGCACACCCAGTACGCCTGCGCCCCCGCCTCGATCTGGGCGGCCAGCCGATCGACGATCTCGGCGGTCCGGTCGGCGCTGACGACCACGGTGTCGATCGCCTGGCGGCCGGGCGGCATCTCGTCGAGCCGGCTGACGTCCATCTCGCCGTACTGCGCCAGCGTCAGCGTGCGCGGGATCGGGGTTGCGGTCATGGCCAGCGTATGCGGCGTGACCCGGCCCTTGGCGCTCAGCATCAGGCGCTGGGACACGCCGAAGCGATGCTGTTCGTCGATCACGATGAGGCCGAGGTTCCGGTACGCGACCGTATCCTGGAAGATCGCGTGCGTGCCCACGACGATGCGGATGCTGCCGTCCTGCAGCCCCATCAGGATCGATTCGCGCGCGCGCCCCTTGTCGCGTCCGGTCAGCAGCGCGATCTCGACTCCGGTGGGCGCGAGCATCCGGCGCAGCGTCTCGAAATGCTGGCGGGCGAGGATTTCGGTCGGCGCCAGCAGCGCCGCCTGCGCGCCGGCTTCCACCGCGACCAGCATCGATTCGAGGGCGACGACCGTCTTCCCGCTGCCGACGTCGCCCTGCAGCAGGCGCAGCATCGGGGTATCCTGCGCCAGGTCTCCCTCGATCTCGGCGATGCTGCGGGCCTGCGCGCCGGTGAGCGGAAAGGGCAGGTCGAGCTTGCCGCGCAAGTGTCCGTCGCCGACCAGCGCCTGCCCGCGCCGCCGCCGGTTGTCTGCGCGCACCAGCATCAGCGCGAGGCTGTTGGCGAGAAGCTCGTCGTAGGCCAGCCGGTCTTTCGCCGCCGGATGCTCCCCCTTGTGCGCCAGCTTCAGCGCATCGGCCCAGTCGGGCCACGCGGCCTTCGCGAACTGGCCGGGTTCGATCCATTCGGGCAGGACTGGCAGCCGGCCCAGCGCCTGCGCCACGAGCCCGGCGACCTTCGGCTGTGTCAGCCCTTCGGACAGGCGATAGACCGGCTCGTTGAGGGTGGCGAGCAGCCCGGCGCTGTCCTCGCTCACGTGATCGGGATGCACGATCTGGAGCATCTGGCCGTACTGGTCGAGCCGGCCGGCGACCCAGCGCGTTTCCCCGACCGGCAGCTGCTTCTTGGCGGTGTAGCTCGCCCGCCCGAAATAGGTCAGCGCGACGACGTTGCCCACCGCATCGGTGGCGAGCACGGTGTACGGCCCCCGCCCGCTGCGCGGCGGGCGGTGTTCGGTTACGGTGAGGGGCAGGACGACCTGTTCGCCTACGCTTCCCTGGTCGAGATTCTCGATCGGCCGCCGCATGACGAACCGCTCGGGCAGGTGGTAGGCGACGTCGCGCACCCGGGTCAGGCCGAGCCTTTCCAGCGGGCGCGCGAGCTTCGGCCCGACGCCGTCCAGCGTCTCTGTCTCGGCGAACAGCGGATTGAGCACGTCGGGGCGCATGGCGCGGCACTACCCGTGTTGATCGCGCAACGCGAGTGCCCTACCCGCGTGGGAGCCATGACCGCCGACGTCGACCTCGCCCCCCGCCTCGCCCGCACCCGTTTCCGCGCCTGGCACCGCGGCACGCGCGAGGCCGACTACATGATCGGCGGCTTTTTCGACCGCTACTCCGCCGCTTGGAGCGAGGCGGACCTTGCCTGGTTCGAAGCGCTGCTGGAGGAAGACGACGTCGACGTGATGGCTTGGGCGCTCGGCACACAGCCAGTCCCGCTGGCTCTCGCGGGCGAGCGGATGGCGGCGATGCAGCGGCTCGATTACGTAGAGATCGGCTGACGCGCCGGAAACGCCTTGCCCGGCCGGGCGTTCGGCTTATCTGAACCCAACTCCCCGCCCCGCCCGGAAAAATCGCCGGACGGGGCCGCCGCGCGTGCCCGCGATACGCGAACCGAGACAGGAAACCCGATGCCCGACCTTCAGAAGATCCTGTCCGCCACCGCGCCGCTGACGCTCGCCTCGATCCCGCGCGGCGCACAGCCGCTGGTGATGGCCGACCTCGCACGAGCTGCGAACGGACGGGCGGTGTTCGTCGCGCCCGACGATGCGGGGATGAGCGCGGTGGCCGAAGCGGCTCGGTTCTTCGCGCCCGAACTCGAGGTGATCGAGTTTCCCGCGTGGGACTGCCTCCCCTACGACCGCGCCAGTCCTGCCCTGTCGGTCAGCGCACGGCGGCTGGCGGCGCTCCACCGGTTGCAGGCCGGAAAGACGGGGAGCCAGCTGCTCGTCACCACCGTCAATGCGCTGCTCCAGCGCGTGCTCACCCCGTTCCGCGTGCGCGAAGCGGTGCGCGAGCTGAAGCCGGGAATGGAGATCGGCCATGATTCGCTCATCGCGCTGCTTCAGCGGCAGGGCTACGGCCGCACCGACACCGTCATCGATCACGGCGAGTTCGCGGTGCGCGGCTCGATCTTCGACCTCTTCCCCAGCGGCCTCGAAGCCGGCCTGCGGCTCGATTTCTTCGGCGACGAGCTCGAATCGCTGCGCCTGTTCGATCCGACCACGCAGATGACGACCGGGGTGATCGACCGTCACCTGCTGCTGCCAGCCAGCGAGGCGTTGTTGGGCGAGGACACGATCAAGCGGTTCCGCACGCGCTACCGCGAGATGTTCGGCGCCAACGCCACGCAGGACCCCCTCTACCAGGCGGTGAGCGACGGGCGGCGGCTGGCGGGCATGGAACACTGGCTACCGCTGTTCGAGGACCGGATGGCGACCCTGTTCGATCACCTGTCGGGCGGCGACATAGTCGTCATCGACGCCGCCGCCATCGGCGCGGCGGACGAGCGGCTGACGGACATCGCCGACTACCATCGCCAGCGCGAGGACGGCACCTACCGTCCGCTGCCCGAGGATGCGCTTTACCTGTCGAAAGGCGAATTCGACGCCGCCCTCGCCGGCCTGCCGATGCACCGGGCGTCGATCTTCGCCGAGCCGGAAGGGGCGGGCGTCGTCGACTTCGGTTTCCGCTCAGGCCGCGATTTCGCCCCCGAACGCACCCGCGGTGACAACGTCTATGCCGCCACCGCCGATCACCTGAAGACGGTTTCGAAAGCCGGCAAGCGCCCCCTTCTCGCGACTTATTCCAAGGGCAGCCGCGCGCGCATCGCCTCGATCGTGGGGGAAGCGGGCGCGCCGATGGAACTGGCCGATACCTGGCAGGAAGCGCTCGGGCTGAGCGCGCCAAACAAGTCGGGTGGGGGCAAGCCCGTGGCGCTCGTCCTCCCGCTCGAGTCCGGCTTCGCGAACGACGACATCGACCTCATTACCGAAGCCGACGTGCTCGGCGACCGGCTCGTCCGGCGCAAGAAGAAGCGCAAGAGCGCCGATGCCTTTCTCGCCGAACTGCAGGCGCTGAATGCCGGCGATCTCGTCGTCCACCTGGACCACGGCATCGGCAAGTACCTGGGCCTCGAACCGATCCCGGTTGGCAAGAGCCAGCACGACTGCGTGATGCTGGAATATGCCGGGGGCGACAAGCTCTACGTCCCTGTCGAGAATCTCGAGGTCCTGAGCCGATACGGCAGCAGCGAGCAGGCCGTGCCGCTCGACCGGCTGGGAGGTGAATCGTGGCAGCGCCGCCGCAGCCGGCTGAAGGAGCGCATCCGCGAGATCGCGCACGAACTCCTTCGCACGGCGGCGGCCCGTTCGCTCCGCAAGGCCGCGGTGGTGGAAACCGAAAGCGCAAGCTTCGACCAGTTCGTCGACCGCTTCCCGTGGCAGGAAACCGATGACCAGGACCGCGCGATCGACGAAGTGCTGGAGGATCTCGCCAGCGGCAAGCCGATGGACCGGCTGGTCTGCGGCGATGTCGGCTTCGGCAAGACAGAGGTCGCGCTGCGCGCCGCATTCGCCACCGCGATGAGCGGGCGGCAGGTCGCGGTCGTCGCACCGACGACGCTTCTCGCGCGCCAACATTACGAGAACTTCGCCGCGCGCTTTTCCGGCTTCCCGCTCAAGGTCGGGCGGCTCAGCCGGCTGGTCGGAGCGAAGGAAAGCGGCGAAACCCGCGCCGGCCTCAAGTCGGGCGACATCGACGTCGTCGTCGGGACCCACGCGATCCTGTCGAAATCGACCGAGTTCAAGAACCTCGGTCTCGTGATCGTGGACGAGGAACAGCGCTTCGGCGTCACCCACAAGGAAAAGCTCAAGCAGCTGCGCGCCGACGTCCACGTCCTCACGCTCACCGCCACGCCCATTCCCCGCACGCTGCAGATGGCGATGAGCGGCTTGCGTGAGCTGTCCACTATCCAGACCCCGCCGGTCGACCGCCTGGCGGTGCGGACCTACGTGATGGAATGGGACGACATGGTGATGCGCGAGGCGCTGCTGCGCGAACATCACCGCGGCGGGCAGAGCTTCATCGTCGTCCCACGCATCGCCGACATGCCCGAGATCGAGGAATGGCTGGCGAAACACGTACCGGAGGTGAAGTCGATCAGCGCGCACGGTCAGATGTCGCCGACCGAGGTCGAGGAGCGGATGAGCGCGTTCTACGACGGCAAGTACGAGGTCCTGCTGTCGACGACGATCGTGGAAAGCGGGCTCGACATTCCGAGCGCCAACACGATCGTGATCCACCGGGCGGACCGCTTCGGTCTCGCCCAGCTCTACCAATTGCGCGGTCGCGTCGGTCGGTCGAAGGTGCGCGCCTACGCGTATCTCACCACACCCGCCGACACCGCGTTGAGCGAGGTCGCGGAGAAGCGCCTGAAGGTGCTCGGCGATCTCGACAGCCTGGGGGCCGGCTTCCAGCTCGCCAGCCACGATCTCGACATCCGCGGCGCGGGCAACCTGCTGGGCGACGAGCAGTCCGGCCACATCCGCGAGGTCGGTTTCGAACTCTACCAGTCGATGCTGGAGGACGCGATCCTGGCGGCCAAGGCGGGCGACATGGGGCTGGAGCGCGAGGCGGGCCCGTCGCCGCAGATCACCGTCGATGCGCCGATCTCGATCCCGGAGGAGTACGTACCCGACCTGGCGGTCCGCATGGGACTATACCGCCGCCTCAACGACGCGAAGGACAAGGGCGAGATCGAGGCGCTGGCCGCCGAAATGATCGACCGGTTCGGCCCCCTGCCCGCCCCTGCGGCGAATCTGGTCAAGCTGATCGAGATCAAGAATCAGGCGATTCGCGCCAACATCGCGCGAATCGACGTGGGAGCACGCGGCACTTTGGTGACCTTCCACCGTGACCAGTTCCCGGATCCGGCGGGCCTGCTGGCATGGATCGGACGGGTGGGAGAAAGCGCGAAACTGCGCCCCGACATGAAGCTGTCGCTGGCCCGCCCTTGGAACGATCCGCAGTCCCGGCTCAATGGTTTATTTCAATTAACCAAGGGCTTGAGCGGCATCGTCGATCGCGCGGAGAAGGCCAGGGCGCCTGCGTGACCACGCACGTATACGCCGGACAAATAAAAAGCCCCGGCATTGCCGGGGCTTTTTGCAGCGCCGATCAGGTGATCAACGACCGCCGAGAACTCGATCAAACCAGTTCCAAATGGACATGGTAAATCTCCTGTTGCGCACCCCATGTGCTAACAGGGATAGTTAACAGGTCGTAAACACTTTGCAAGTCCTAGGCCGCGAGCGCCCCTCTGCTTAGCTTCGGCAGCAGTTCGGCCATCGGAACGGCGCGCGAAAAGAAATATCCCTGTCCCTTGTCGCAACCGAGTTCGACGAGCGCGTCGACAACTTCCTGCGTCTCGACCCCTTCCGCGACGGCAAGCCGTCCCAACGAATGGATCATGTCGATCGCGGTCTTCACCAGCGCCCGATCTTCGGTAGAATCGATCATGCCCGATATGAAGCTTCGGTCGATCTTGACCTCGTGACTGGGGATCTGCCGCAAATAGTGGAGCGACGCATGTCCGGTTCCGAAATCGTCCACGGACAGGCGAACGCCCATACGTTTCAGTTCTAGAAGAACCGAACTGGCCGTCACGTTGCTGTCGATCGGTGCAGTTTCGGTAATCTCAAGGATTAGATTGCTTGCGGGGAAGTCGTGAATCCGCAGCCGCTTGGCGACATCGCGCGCAAACCCCGGATCGCGCAGGTCCAGTGCCGACACATTGACGGCGATCTTGAATGCCGGATCGCGCGCGATTGCCGCCTTCGCCTGCGAAAGCGATTGGTCGAGGACGTATCGTGTCACCACATCGATGCGGTTGTGGTCTTCGGCGAACGAAACGATTTCCGTCGGATCGATCGCGCCCCGCGTGGGGTGGTTCCAGCGCAGAAGTGCTTCTGCTCCCACTATCTCTCCGGTAGCGAGACGGACCTTCGGCTGAAACCGCACCTCGATGTCGCCGGTGTCCATCGCATTGGTCAACTCGGCGAAGAACCCCAACCGCCAGGCCCGGTCCTCCCCTGCCTCGCCTTCGCCGATTATAAACAGTTTGCCGTGGGTCGAGGCGTCTTCGGCATTCTGGATTGCCCCTTCGATGCGTTCGCGCAACGGCAACTCGTAATTGGCATCCAGGCCTGCTGCGGTGGCGACGGCGGGCATCTGATTACCGACCGGAATGCTCGTCCGGAAAAGGGCATGAAGACCGCGCAAGTGATCCTCCCGCTCGTCACGGCGCAATGCCGGACGCAACCAGACGATCGTATCCCGGTCGAATGCGAGCTGCGCGCTTCCTTCCGCCGCTTTCAGCATCCCCTGCACTTTTTCCAGCAGGGTTTCGATTTCCTTCGGAGACAGGATCGTGCTGATCGTCGCGAAATTGCGAAGCTTCAGGGCGATGACATCGCAATCGGCTTCGTGGCGGGCGGAATGCAACTGCTCGATGCGAAGCAAGTGCGTGTCGCCGCGATATGTCCGGCGGACGAGGCTGGCATGGCGGATCGAGCCATACAACATGCACACCAACCCCGGCATCACCTCGAAGTTGATGTTCGCCAGGTCCGCAGCGAAGGGCGCAGCCGCGAGCAAACCGATTACGAGCGCAGAGCTTTTGCGAGTGCGCAGTTTCTGCCGGGACTGCCAGACGACAAATGCGCCAGCGATGATGAACCCCGGCAACCATCCGAGGTCGATCGGAAAGCGCTCCCTGAGGGTCTGTGCACCGATGGCATGGATTTGCGATCCGAGGATCGAGTCGATGAGTTGCATGTAATAGCGGTCGGGCGAGGTAAGATTTGCTGGAGCGACGATTATATCGCGGCCGGCTATGTCTGCCCGATCGACCTTGCCCCGCAGGACATCGATGTACGAATACATCGGGATGGTGTCAGCTCGTATGGAAAAGTCGGGCCGATAGTATTCGGTCTCGCGATCCGTCTCCGCGAGCAAGGCGGAGATGGATTTCCGCTTTTTGCCGTCGATCATCGACGACGTCGGAAGCTTCCAGGCCAACCCCAGCGGCCCCTGTCGCCCCATCATGGACACCATGATCGCCTTTTCGCGGAAGCGTTCATGGGTAATCAACTGCTCGCCGGCCTGCACGAGACCGACTTCCACTTCCGGGGTCGATCCGATGAAGACGCGCCCCCGATGACGATCGAGCGCAGCAATGAGCTTGGCGTCTTCGGCCGGTGTGGACAGATCGGCAAAGGCGCGATCGAAGACCACGCGTTTGGCGCCGTCTGCCACCAGTCGATCGATCAGGCGGGCGTCGTCGCCCCGCAAGGGATCGCGCGTTCCCAATTCCGAAAGGGATCGATCGTCGATAGCCACGATCACCGTTCTGCCATCTGCGTCTTGAGGATGAGCGGTTAAGCGGGCCAGGCGGTACAGATCCTCCAGCGGCCTCGGCAAATCGATCGCGCCCGCGACCAGTCCGATGCCGATCGCCCATATCGCGATCCGCTTCCGCAGAGCGGCCGGCGACCGCGTCTTTTCCGACTTCTCCCGCCGTCCCCACGGCAGCCGGCCACGCAGACGCGCGAGGAAATCGCGGTCGCCGACGCGTTCCACTCTTGCGATATTGTCAGCCGTGTGGCCCATACGAAGCGTGCGACGCTCCTCTGCGATAACCCGTGGTCACCGCACCATATCGGACCGAATCAAAAAGAAATCGTAACCATGGCCTGTGGAAAGCCCGCGGTGACCGGCGCTAACGCGCGCTTTTCATGGTTAATTTCATCCTGCGAACGCGGTTAACGCCGGGTTTCGCCCGGCACTGCGTCGCCCAAAGGTTTAGCTTGCCGTAACCCCGCTCGCGTTCTTCTGCACGAGGGCGTAGGCCTTCTCGTACCATTCGCTGCCGGGGTAGTTCGTCCCCAGAACCGCCGCGTACTTCACCGCCTCGGTCGGGATGCCCAGCGCCAGGCTCGTCTCGGTCAGGCGGTAGAGCGCTTCGGGTGCGTGGCTGGTGGTCTGGAAGTTGTCGACCACGTTCTGGAAGCGGATCTGCGCCGCCAGCCAGTTGCCGCTGCGTTCGTAGAAGCGGCCGATCTCCATTTCCTTGCCCGCCAGGTTGTCCTCCACCAGGTCGAGCTTGAGCTTGGCATCGCTCGCGTATTCGGTCGCGGGATAGCGGCGGACGAGTTCGTTGAGCGCCGTCCGCGTCTGCTCGGTCACCTTCTGGTCGCGGGTCACGTCGCTGATCTGCTCGTAGTAGCTCAATGCGATCAGGTAGTACGCGTACGGCGCGTCCTTGTTGCCCGGATGGATCGACAGGAAGCGCTGCGCGCTCTGCACTGCCTTGTCGTAATCGGCCGCCACATAATAGCTGAACGCGCTCATCAGCTGCGCGCGGCGGGCCCACGGCGAGTAGGGATGCTGGCGCTCCACCTCGTCGAACAGGGCGGCGGCGACCTTGGGCTGGCCGCGGTCGAGCCGGTCCTTCGCCGAGGCGTAGAGCGTTTCCACATCGCGCGCGACGTAGGCGGTGTCCTGCACCCCGCCCTTGCCCGCGCAGCCGGCGACGACAAGCGAGGCACCGAGGACGGCGGCGGCCATGACGAGCCGGGTGGGAGCGATCCGGGCGGGCGCGCGCGCGGAGACGGCGGCGTGGGCGGGTGTCTGCATAGGGCTGCGCCTATAACCGCCGCCCGCGTGAACGCAAAGTGAAGTTGGCGGCCCCCTCCCCCGCCCGCAACCGCCCGGCAGGTAACCGCCCCGGGGCCGTGGTTAACCGCTTCCTTACCCTGTGCGCGCTAAAAGAGCGTATCCAGGGAAGGGATGCCCCCGCATGTTCCGCAAGCTCATCGCCGATACCGCCGGCACATCCGCGGTCGAATACGCCATCATCGCCTCGGTCATATCGATCGCGGCGATCGGCGCGTTCCTGCTGCTCGGCCAGCAGACGAACAGCCAGTTCAAGAAGGTCGAGACCGAATACGCCAAGGTGAACTGAGTTTCCGTCGCGCTGCTTGAGCGCGGGCGATTTTCCTACACGGCCGAAATCTGCTCCACCCTGAAGGGTTGCCTTCAGGAGACGCCGATGACCCGCCGGAAAGACCCGCGCGAAACCCGCACCCCGATCGCCGAGATGGAGGCCGCCGGCCACCACCTCCCACCTTCGAACCCGTCCCCCGCAAGTTCCGGCATGACGGCTGGACGCCCGAGCGCCAGCGCGCCTTCATCGGGGCACTCGCCGACACGGGATCGGTCAAGCGCGCCGCGATGCACGTCAACATGAGCCCCGAGGGCGCCTACTACCTCCGCCGCCAGCGCGGCAGCGAGAGCTTCCGCCGCGCATGGGAGGCCGCGCTGGACTTCGGAGTCCAGCGGCTGAAGGACGAGGCGTTCGACCGCGCATTGAACGGCCAGCTCTCCCCCGTGTTCGTCGGCGGCAAGCTGAAAGGCTTCCGCCGCGTGAAGAACGACCGGCTACTGATGTTCTGCCTGCGGATGAACATGCGAGGGCAGGACGGCCGCCGCCTCTCCGCCAGCTACTTCGACCCGGGCGCGGATCGGCTCTCCGGGAACCCCATGTCCATCACCATGCCCGTCCACTCGCAGGCCGAGAAGGACGACATGAACGCCGCGATGATCGAACACTTCGATCCGGTGGCGATGACCCTGCCCGAGATCGAGGCGATGCAGGCCAAGCTGTCCGAACTCGCCGCCTGGCACCGCGCCGAGCAGGACGGCAAGCCCGAGGACGACCCACTCACCGACTTCGTGATAATGCCCCCGGACAAGGACTGGTCCCCCGTCGGCGACTGCATGGACGTCAACGGCGACGGCGACCCGGTTGAGGAACTGGAGCCGTTTGATGCAGGGGAGGATGATTGGAGGTCGCTAGAAGGCGAGTAACGCCAAAGCTTGGCTAGCCAAGCAACGCGTTACGAACCGGTGCGCGCAGCGCATTGAGCGAGCCGGCCGGCGGGCGGCGCAGCCGACCCGTTCGACGTCATGGGACGGACGAAGCGATTGCACCGCAATCGCGGAGCGGCGCGTGGCGGCGCTGGGGCGGCAAACTCAGCGCTTGTTTAGCGACTTCGTTTCTAGCCGCTTGTGCATTGCCTTACGCACTGCTGCTGGAATTCGGCGCCGTAAGTCCCTCAGATACGATTTGTGACAGTTACTCAAGCGCTCTCCGCTCCCACAAGGGCACCTTGGGTTTTGTTGCAGGAGGGGTGCTGTAAGCAGCCTAAAAAAATGGCCTCGATCAGATTCCTCTGGGAAGTCGATCGCCTCAAAATAGGATTCGGCGATCCCCTCGGGTGAGTGAGACTCCTCGCCAAATACCCATTCACCGGTGCATTCGAAAACTGTCTGTCCAACAAAGTACGAGTGCATATGGGTGGTCAAAAATCGGGCAAACGTAGGCGTTGGATTTTTAACAAGCCAGACTTCCCATAGTCCCAAACAGCAGCGTCCGCTGGAAGGATAAATGTGCCTGTCTACCGTCCGGGGAATTCGTTCTTCGGTTTCCCAAACTCCAGGCTCCTTTTCCGGAAAAAGCCACGGCACCACTACTTCTATCTGATATTGATCAAAAGGGTAGTTACCGTCGAAACAAACGAACGTACCTTTGATTCTTATACAGTCCTTATCGAGGGTAGCTTCCAACTGAGGCTGATGAGCGTTGAGCGCCTCCCTGATCTCGGCAAATAGGGCATCGTGTTGGTTGGGCTTACTCGTAGTCACTGGCATAAGGTTTAGATGCGATACCTTCGTTCTTCATCGAAGATGCTGCGGAGAGCGCGTGAGCTTTTTGCTCCCCTGCAGAAATGCCAAATGCTGCACCGCTTGCAGCAAGCGCAGCCGACTTAAATTCAGTTTCATTGAAGAATGAATGCTGGAAGACCTTCTTCCACGCCTTTCTAGCAACTTCCTCATCCGGCACATCGTCTTCCAATCCGTCTAGGTGTGACACCGCATCCTTTGCGCTGTCAATCAACCGCTGAATGCGGTCTGCGTCCTTTTGATCAGATATCTGAATGCCGTTGGCGAAAACCGCCGAATATTTTGAGCGGAGTGAAATGCACCGCAGGGTTTCACGAAATGCATGGTCGAGTCTCCCTTCAGACGAGGTATAGCACTCGATGGCGATAGCTGTCGCCAGAAGCCCTGAAGGATATTTAAGCCCCTTTTTGAAGGATTTCACCTTCGAGAAATACTTTGTCAGTCTGATCACTTGACGTAGCTGGCAAACGCCGGAGCTGTCCGGACTGAGCGTCAAAACGCGCTCATCGATCCAAGCGTTCATGCTTTTTGGGTCGGATGCTACCCAAGTGTCGCCGGCCGCCAGCTCATATCCTTCCGTCGTTGCTGGCGCCGTTCGAAAGACAGGGAAATCACATTGGTATCCATCTGCGTAAACCACTCGAACACATTTAGGCTTCGAGACTGGATCATTTTTCATATTCGTCGCCTTGGTGGCGATGGCGTCTCTAACCCAATTCTTCGTGGTGGTCGGAGTTTTCGATTCACCCTCGGCGAACACCGCGCCCATATCGATGTCGTAACGACTTTCCTCATCGCCCTCCGGAGGCTGGGTCATCGTTTGCTGAGCATAGCCCCCTTGGTTGATCCATTCGATGACACTGGGCTTTTCCAATTCGCCCAACCCATCGACAATCCGCTTTTTGTTGTTGTCGCGCCGGGTCTTCATGTCCCTCCGGAGGGACATGGTCAGGGTGACATGATCATCATGGAAGCGCGTTATTTTCTTGGAATAGTCAAACATGCTCTGCCTCTGTCCGCTGGACATCAAAGATAGATCCCGCCACTCTAACCTACAAGGCTTAGCTTGGGACAAAGAGGAACCGATGCAACGCGTGATCCCTAAATGGCTGTGGACGATGAGCCTGTTTGCCTTTGGATTGGTTCTCTTGTCCTCGACCAAGATTCTCGAGCCACTTGGCATCAAAGTCCCAGCGCTCCGCTTGGCCTCGAGCGCGGCAAGCGTCGCAATTCTGGCTCTCAGCGCGTTTTTTGCCAGTCATGCCAGATATTCGCCTTGGCGTATTGTCTGGCGTACCGCACCAGCATTAAATCGATGGCTTTTTCCCGACCTAAACGGAGTCTGGGTCGGGACCGCGAGATCGAACTGGGCGGCTATCGAGCGCCTTAGGAGCGCTGCAAGCGAGAATACCGCAATGAACTTGGAGGATTTGTTTGAACTTGAACTGAAGCCCAGCCCCATTGTTATTCAAATTAAATGCACGGTCTTCGGTATTCGGATTGTTAGCTATCAGTCTAACACTGATTCTAAGTCCTGTGCGATGTCAACAGGCATAGAACGGGATGAAAGGTCGGACAGCTACGACCTCACTTACACTTACAGGCAAGAAAACCCGACCAGAGCGATTACGGATTCGGAAGATCATATCGGCGCTGCGGTTCTCCAATTTGAGTATGCAGACCTGACGACAGCAAAAGGAAATTACTGGACTAAGCGGTGTTGGCAAGATGGCAGAAACACGGCGGGAAATATCGAATTAAAGAAGATTTCGGACAATAGTGATTTGAGCATGAGTGAGTTGTCACAGTATCTAGTTGCATGACTGAATCTATCTTTCGAGCATCTTCTCATTCAGGATATGCATGCGCTGCACAGATGCGGGACACTCCAGCCGCGGCAAAGCCGCAGCTTCGTCGTCGAAGGGCTCGGACGGGCTGAGGCCCGCCGGCCCCCGGCCGGAATTACAGCCTCTCGCTTCTAGCTTGCCGCTTGCTGCGCAAACGCCTGCGCTAGGCGCGGGGCTTCATTCTTCCCCCATCCGCAACGCCGCAATAAACGCCTCCTGCGGGATGCTTACGTTCCCGTACTCCCGCATCCGCGCCTTGCCCTTCTTCTGCTTCTCCAGCAGCTTCTTCTTGCGGCTGATGTCGCCGCCATAGCACTTGGCGGTCACGTCCTTGCGCAGGGCGGCGATGGTTTCGCGGGCGATCACCTTGCCGCCGATCGCGGCCTGGATGGGGATCTTGAACAGGTGGCGGGGGATGAGGTCCTTCAGCCGTTCGCACATGCCGCGCCCGCGCGCCTCGGCGACCGAGCGGTGGACGATCAGGGAAAGCGCGTCGACCGGCTCGTTGTTGACGAGGATGCTCATCTTCACGAGGTCGCCTTCGCGCAGGCCGATCTGTTCGTAGTCGAAGCTGGCGTAGCCGCGGCTGATCGATTTCAGCCGGTCGTAGAAGTCGAACACCACCTCGTTCAGCGGCAGCTCGTAGCTCACCTGCGCGCGGCCGCCCACATATGTGAGGCCGGTCTGGATGCCGCGCCGGTCCTGGCACAGCTTGAGGATGGAGCCGAGGTATTCGTCCGGCGTGTAGATCGTCGCCTTGATCCACGGTTCCTCGATGCTCTCGATCCGGCTGGGGTCGGGATAGTCGGCGGGGTTGTGGAGCAGGATCTCGCGCGCGTCGTCGGTCCGGCTGGCGCGCAGCTGGATGCGGTAGATGACGCTCGGTGCGGTGGTGATGAGGTCGAGGTCGTATTCGCGGCTGAGGCGTTCCTGGATGATCTCGAGGTGCAGCAGGCCGAGGAAGCCGCAGCGGAACCCGAAGCCCAGCGCCGCGCTCGATTCCATCTCGTAGGAGAAGCTCGCGTCGTTGAGGCGCAGGCGGGCGATGCTCTCGCGCAGCTTGTCGAAGTCCGCCGCGTCGACCGGGAACAGGCCGCAGAAGACCACCGGCTGCACTTCCTTGTAGCCGGGCAGCGCCTCGGCCGCCCCGCCCTTCACCGTGGTGATGGTGTCGCCGACGCGGGCCTGCTCCACCTCCTTGATCTGCGCGGTGATGAAGCCGATCTCGCCCGCGGCGATTTCGGGCAGGTCGATGCGCTTGGGGGTGAAGGCGCCGACGCGGTCGATGAGGTGTTCGGTGCCGCCCTGCATGAACTTGACGCTGAGGCCCTTCTTCAGGACCCCGTCGATCACCCGCACGAGGATGACGACGCCGAGGTAGGGGTCGTACCACGAGTCGACCAGCATGGCCTTCAGCGGCGCGGTACGGTCGCCCTTCGGCGGGGGGATCTTGGCGACGATCGCCTCCAGCGTGTCGGCGATGCCGATGCCGGACTTTGCGGATGTGAGCACGGCCTCGGACGCGTCGATGCCGATGATGTCCTCGATCTCCTTGCGGACCTGCTCGGGCTCGGCGGCGGGGAGGTCGATCTTGTTGATGACGGGGACGATCTCGTGGTCGTGCTCGATCGACTGGTAGACGTTGGCGAGCGTCTGCGCCTCGACCCCTTGCGCCGCGTCGACCACCAGCAGCGCGCCCTCGCACGCGGCGAGGGAGCGGCTGACCTCGTAGGCGAAGTCGACGTGGCCCGGCGTGTCCATGAGGTTGAGCTCGTAGGTCTCGCCGTCCTTAGCGGTGTAGTTGAGGCGCACGGTCTGCGCCTTGATGGTGATCCCGCGCTCCTTCTCGATGTCCATGTTGTCGAGCACCTGCTCGGACATCTCGCGGTCGCTCAGCCCACCGGTCGCCTGGATCAGGCGATCGGCCAGCGTGGATTTCCCGTGGTCGATGTGTGCAATTATCGAAAAGTTGCGGATGCGCTGAAGGTCGGTCATGTCGCGAGCGCCCTTAGCGGCCCCGCGAACGCCTGTCAGCAGCCGCGATTGGCTATGCCGCCTTGTTCGCGTGGGAAAGGTCGACCTGCAGGAACTGCGGTTTCGAACGCGGCGCGTCGGGTGTCATGGCCGGCAGGTAGGATCCCGGCGGCAGGGCCGCGAGCGGCATGCCGGCCGAGGCCAGCGCATACGGGCTGATGCGGTGCCGGGTACACAGCCCGTCGGCCCCGTCGCTGATGAGGTTCTGTTCGAACTCCAGCCCTTGCGCGTAGCCCTCGCTTCGCACGACCCGCGATACGACGAGTTGCCCGCCGCCGAGATCGAGGACGAGCGGCGTGTCCAGCGGCACATCCAGCATTCCCTCGATGCCCGCACCGGATTTCGACAGGTTCTTCATCACGACGTCGTAGCGATGATCACCGTGAATGACGCCTACCCGGCGATAGGTCGAGCGGCGGTCGGCACGGTGGCGCGCGGGACCGTGGGGTTCGAACTTCAGACCCCCGGTTTCCAGCCGCTCGATCAATCCACTCTGGTCGAGCGCCTTCGAGAACACGTAGCCCTGCACGTGACTGGCGCCGAGTTCGGTGATGGTCGCCAGTTCGTCGAGCGCTTCCACCCCCTCGGCCACGGTTTCCATCTTGAGCGCACCGGCCAGGCTGACGATCGCGGTGATGATCGCCGCGTTGTTGTTCTCGTCCTCGGTCAGCCCGTTGACGAAGCTGCGGTCGATCTTGATCTTGTCGAGGGGCGCGCTGCTCAGATAGCCGAGCGACGAATACCCGGTGCCGAAGTCGTCGAGCGCGAGACGCACGCCCATCTTCTTCAGATCTTTGAGCATCCGGCCCGTCCCCTCGGGATCGCCGAGGAAGACGCTTTCGGTGATTTCAAGCTCCAGCCGCGCAGGGTCGAGGCCGGACCGGTCGAGCGCGGTCCGCACGACCTTGGGCACGTCGGTGCCCGAAAACTGGATGGCCGAGACATTGACTGCGACGCGCAAGGGTTCGGGCCACTGCATCGCGTCCATGCAGGCACGCCGCATGACCCATTCGCCCAGCGCGTTGATAAGGTTGGTCTCCTCGGCCACCGGGACGAATTCACCGGGGCTGATGAAGCCGCGTTCGGGGTGGTTCCACCGCACCAGCGCCTCGAGACAGGTCACCGTGTGATCGGACGCCCTGACGATCGGCTGGAAATGCAGTTCGAGCTGATCGGTCTGGATCGCGTCGCGCAGATCCTCCTCGATCTGCCGACGCAGCCGGGCGCCGTCCTTCAGTTCGCTGGAGAAGAAGCGGTACTGGCCCCGGCCGCCGCCCTTCGCCGCATACAGGGCAAGGTCCGCGCTGCTCACGAGTTCGTCGGTCTCGATGCCGTCGTAAGGCGCGATCGCGATACCGACGGACGTCCCGATGATCGCCCGGCTGCCGTCCAGCGAATAGGGCTGCGACACCATCTGGATGACGCTGTTGGCGATCTCGCCCAGCCGGCCGCGGTCGTCGATGTCGGGCAGCATGATCTGGAATTCGTCGCCGCCCAGCCGCCCGATCTCGCCGCGCGTCCCGACGATGCGCTCCAGCCGCTGTGCGACCTGCTTCAGCAGCTCGTCGCCCGCCGGATGGCCGAGCGTGTCGTTGACCGCCTTGAAGCGATCGAGATCGAGCATCAGTAGCGCGCAGCTGCGCTTGGCCGACTTGTAGGCCGTGAGCGTCGCCGTTAGCCGTTTGGTCATCCGGTGGCGATTGGCGAGCCCGGTGAGCGAATCGTATTGCGCGAGGCGCGAGGCGTCGCGCTGGCTCTGGCGGACCGCGGTAATGTCCTTCGCGCTGCCTCGGTATCCCAGGAAGTTGCCTTCGCCGTCGATCTGCGGGCGAGCGCTGATCGACCACCATATCTCGCCGCCGTCGACGGCGAGGCGAACCGGCATGTCCGATATCGAATTGCGCGCGCTGAACTGAAAGGCGAGCGGACGTGCTTCAAGTCCATCCTCATCGGAACTGTCTGGCAGGAACATCGCCGACAGCGAAGTACCCAGGAGTTCGCCCTGCGCCCTGCCGAGCTGACTGGCGGCGCTGGAGGACAGGTAGATCAGGTGATTGTCGGCATCGGTCGCCCAGAACCAGCCGAGCGCCGCCTGTTCGAACTGGTCGAGCAAGGCAAGGCGCTCGCGCGCCTCCATTTCGCCGGACACGCGAGCCTCGGTGCCGGTCGCGCCGCTCTGGCGCGAAAAGAGATTGCGCATGCCCATCGTGCGGGATCAACCCTCAATCCGGAAGCCCCATGACCGCCGAACTGGCGACATACGTCGAAATGATGAAACTTGTGCTAACCATCAGGCGGAACGGCGAAGCTCCCGCCGGTCCGGCATATGCGGCTCGGCCGCCAGCCCTGCGATCGTGCCCGCCCCGTCGCGTTCCAGAGGAGCGGCGAATTCGACGCCCATGCGATCACCCGTGCACCAGCGGGTCGTGGCGGTGACGTTGAGCGCTTCCGACAACGCGATGCGGAAGATCGTGCCCACCGGCACGTTCCACAGCCCCTCCACCAGTGCGCCGGTGGCCGAGACGTTGCGCACGGTACCGCTGTAGAACTGGCTGCCGTGTTCGAGCACGACCTTGCGCAGCGTCGTCTGGCGCGCGGCCCGCGCGGACCGCGGACCCTTGGCTACCACATTGAGACCCGTCCGCAGCCGTTCCGCCGCGGACCGCGCATCGAGCGCGCGCTCGTAGATGTAGCCCTGGACGTGGCTGCAACCGTACATCCGGACGAGGTCGAGCTCGTCGAGAGTCTCCACCCCCTCTGCGGTCGTGTCCATGCCCAGCGCCTGCGCGAGGCTGGTGATGGAGGCGATGATCGCCCCGTTGCGGCTGCCGGGCTCGGTCGCGCCGCGCACGAAGCTCTGGTCGATCTTGATCTTGTCGAAGGGCGCCTTCTTCAGATAGCCGAGCGACGAGTAACCGGTGCCGAAATCGTCGAGCGCCAGCCGTACGCCCACGGCCTTCAGCGCGGCGAACATCGCGTCCGTCCCCTCGTCGTCCGACAGGAAGACGCTTTCGGTGATCTCCAACTCGAGCCGGGAGGGATCGACCTGCGCGTGCGCGAGCGCACTGGTGAGGATCGCCGGCAGGTTAGGGTTCGAGAATTGCACCGGCGAGACGTTGACCGCGCAGCGGACATCTTCGGGCCAAGTGGCGAGATCGGCGCAGGCCGTGCGGATGGCCCATTCGCCGATTGTCCCGATCAGGCCCGTTTCTTCGGCGATGGGGATGAACTTGGCCGGCGACATCCACCCCTGCTGCGGGTGCTCCCACCGCAGCAGCGCTTCAAAGCCGGCGATCTTCTCGGTCGCGGCGTGGACGACCGGCTGATAGTACAGCTGGAGCTCGCCGTTGGCGATTGCATTGCGCAGATCCTCCTCGAGCCGGGCGCGTTCCTCGGCCTGCGAGTGCAGGTCGGCCGAATAGAAGTGATAGCGCCCCCGCCCCCCGTCCTTCGCGGCGTAGAGCGCAAGGTCCGCGCCGCGGATCAGTTCCTCGCTGCTAGTGCCGTCATCGGGCGAACAGGCGATGCCGAGCGAGGCGCCGATCACGACCCGCGTGCCCTCGATCGAATAGGGCTGCGACAGCGAGGCGATGATGTCCTTGGCAAGCGTCCCAAGCCGATCGCGTTCGTGGCGACCGGGGACGATGACCTCGAACTCGTCGCCGCCCAGACGCCCCACGCGGCCCATCTTGCCGACCGACCGCAGCAGGCGCTGCGCCACCTGCTTCAGCAGCGCATCGCCCGCCGGATGACCGAGCGTGTCGTTCACGTGCTTGAAGCGGTCGAGGTCGAGCAGGAAGACGCTGCACTCGCGGTGCCGTTCGCTCGGCGCAGCGAGGATTTTCTCGAGGCTCTGCGACATCTGCAGCCGGTTGGCGAGCCCGGTGAGCGAATCGAAATGCGCGAGACGCGAGGCGTTCTCTGCATTCCTCCGCTTCTCGGTGAGATCGGTGCCGGACCCGCGAAAGCCGCAGAAATTGCGGAACTCATCGAAGACCGGCCGGCCGTTGACCGACCACCAGCGCTCCTCCTCGCTTGCGGCCCGGACGGCGAGTTCGGTAAAGGCCGATCGCGCCGAGAGATGGAACAGAAGCGTCCGTTCGCCATCGCGGTTGTCGCTGGCAAGGTCGAACAGTTCGGTAAACGGCCGTCCGACGAGCTGCTCCTTCGACCGCCCCACGGCTTCGGCGACGCTCTCGGAAACGTAAGCCAACTGGCCGCGGCGGTCGGTTTCCCAGAACCAGCCCTGCCCGGTTTCCTCATAATCGCGCAGGATATCCTCGGCGCGGTTACGTACGCGTTCGAGCAGCCGCTGGCGCTCGTCCTCCTCGCGGTTGATCCGCGAATGATAGCGCGCGACGAGCACCAGCACGATGCACGATGCCCCGAACGCGCCCAGCGCGAACAGCGAGCCGTCGAACAGTGCGTAGATCGCCCAGACCGCCGCCTTTCCCGCGAACACCGGGACGAGCCGGTTGCCGAGCAGCGCGGTGGTGACCGCAGTGAACGAGATGAGCGCGGCGATACCCCAGTGGTAACTCAGACTGCCCGCCAGCATCCAGTACGAAAAACCGACCGAGAAAAGCATCATCGGCAGCACGATCGCCCCGATGATGAAAGCGTTACGCCCGGCCGCTCCTATGCACAGGCGCGGGTGCTTCGCCATGAAGCGCTGTGCGCCGATCGCGATTGCGCTGGACAGCACTGTGCACGCAATCGTCAACACCGGCGGCACCGAACTGCCTGCCACGGTCGCGAAGACGAGAGCGCTGACGTTGAATATCGCCAGCCGGTTCCAGTTGGGCGGGAACAGCGCCTTGGCGGCAGAGCGCTGGAACGCTTCTTCGGCACGGCCACGGTCGCGCTGGCGGCGCGCCGTTTGCGACCGGATCGGTGCGGGTTGTTCGTGGGAGCCAGGCTTGGCCGGCCGCCGGGACACCCGCGCTTCTGCATGGCGCGCAACATCGCCGGGCGGTGGCCCGTTTTCGGATGCTGAGGGTAGTCGGACGCGCTTGACGGCCATGGCGGGCTTCTGCCCATGCCCGCTTGAAATTCGGTTAAGAACGAGCCTGCGCCGAAGCCGCCTCGTCAGGAGGCCGGAACGCTCCCGAAAGGGTTAATGCGGGCTTGCCGGCGTGCCACCTTCGGCTTGCTTGCCAAGGACCGGGCCGGGGTGCATGAACCGGAACGGGAGAGGAAGCCGGAGAACCCGATGAGCACACAGCTCGAGAACGAAGCCGCGCAGTCCACCTCCGCGCTTGGCCCGATGGTCGGCCTGGTGCGCGAGGATTTTGCCGGTGCAGTCGCCCTGCTGCTGCGCGAGACGGCGAGCGACCCGGGCCGCACGATGAAGCACGCGGCCGCGATGGGCGAGGACATGGTCAGGATCATGACCGGCCGGTCCGATCTCGCCCCCGACCCCAAGGACAAGCGGTTCCGCGATCCGGCGTGGCAGTACAACCCGTTCCTCCGGGCCGGCGCGCAATACTACCTCGCCGTGCAGAAGGGCATGAAGAACTGGCTGGAGGAACTCGAGCTCGACGCGATCGAGCGC
The DNA here is from genome assembly GCF_003626915.1 of Tsuneonella amylolytica. NCBI lineage: Bacteria > Pseudomonadati > Pseudomonadota > Alphaproteobacteria > Sphingomonadales > Erythrobacteraceae > Tsuneonella > Tsuneonella amylolytica. Next base: position 2,651,831 of record NZ_CP032570.1, on the reverse strand, counting down.
GACCGGGCGAACTTCATCAGCCAGATGATCATCGACGCGATGGCGCCCACCAACACCCTTCTGGGCAATCCCACCGCGCAGAAGCGGCTGGTCGACAGCGGCGGCCTGTCGGTGATCAAGGGCCTCAGGAACGCCTACAACGACATGGTCCACAACAAGGGGATGGTGAGCCAAGTCGACAAGCGACCGTTCAAGATCGGCGAGAACGTCGCGACGTCGAAGGGCGCTGTGGTCCTGCGGACCGAGATGATGGAGCTGATCCAGTACGCGCCGACCACCGACGAGGTCTACGCGGTCCCGCAGCTCACGATCCCGCCGCAGATCAACAAGATGTACATCAACGATCTCAGCCCGGAAAAGTCGGTCGTGAAGTACCAGCTCGACAACGGCATCCAGACGTTCGTCATCAGCTGGAAGAACCCCACGAAGGATCAGGGCAAGTGGGGCATGGCCGAATACGTCGCCAGCTGCCGCGAGGCGATGGAAGCGGTCGCGAAGATCACCGGCAGCGACAAGGTCAACGTGTCGGCCGGCTGTTCGGGCGGGCAGACCGCGTCCGTCCTGGCCAGCAAGCTGGCCGCCGACGGCAGCGACCTCCTCGGCACGCTGACGCTGATGGTCTGTGTCCTCCATCCCCGGCAGGGCGACATCGAGGCCGGCTCGCTGATGACCGAGAACGGCCTCGACCTCGCGAAGAAGCGCGCGTCGAAGGCCGGCATCATCAAGGGCGACGACCTCAGCCGGGGCTTCGCATGGCTGCGCCCGAACGATCTCATCTGGAACTACGTAGTCAACAACTACCTGATGGGCGACGACCCGCCGGCGTTCGACGTGCTGTTCTGGAACGCGGATGCCACGAACCTGTCGGCGACGCTGATGGGCGATTTCCTGACACTGTTCGAAACGCTCGGCTTCACGAAGAAGGGCGAGGTCGAGATCGCCGACCACATGCTCGATCTGTCGAAGGTCGATGCCGACCTGTTCGTGCTGGGCGGGGTGACCGACCATATCACCCCGTGGCGCGCGACGTACCGGTCGACCCAGCTCTTCGGGTCGAAGGACGTGACGTACGTCCTCAGCCAGTCGGGCCACATGCAGGCGATCCTGAACCCGCCCGGCAACCCCAAGGCGAAATACTACGTTCAGAAGGGCGGCGGCGCGCTGCCCGAAACCGCCAAGGAATGGCTGAAGGGAACCCAGGAAGTCGCCGGAAGCTGGTGGCCGTTCTGGATGGAATGGGTACAGAGCCGTTCGGGCGACAGGAAGGCCGCCCCGAAGAAGCTGGGCGGCAAGGGTTTCGAGGCGGGCGATCCGGCCCCCGGGCTCTACGTGCTGGAACAGGCGTGAAGGACACCGATTTGACCGATCCCATGAAGACCGCATCCGTCCGCATGATGACCGTGGGCGGCCGTGTGCTGCGCGTGGCGACATGGCGGCTCGACATGCCGTCCGACCATCTGCCGCTGCTGTTCTTCAACGGCATCGGCACCAATATCGAGGCCGTCGCCCCGCTGACCGAGGCGCTGCCCGATCGCGGATTCGTGATCTTCGACATGCCCGGCATCGGCGGGTCGCCCGAACCGGCCGTGCCCTACAATCCGTTCACGATGGCCTGGACGAGCGCCAGGCTGCTCGACGAACTCGGCCTCGAACAGGTCGACGTGATGGGGGTGAGCTGGGGCGGCGCGATGGCGCAGCACTTCGCGCTCCAGCACGCCGGCCGGGTGCGCAAGCTGATCCTGTGCGCGACCAGCGCGGGAATGGTGATGATCCCCGGCACCCCGGCCGCGCTTAGCAAGATGGCCAACCCGCGCCGCTTCGTCGACGCGGCCTTCATGCAGAAGCACTTCACCACGCTCTACGGCGGCGGTCTCGGCAAGTCGCCCGACCGCGCGGCGCACATGGCCCGGCTGAAGCCGCCGTCCACGCGCGGCTACATGTACCAGCTTCTCGCCATGCTCGGCTGGACGAGCGCGCCCGCCCTGCCCTTCCTGAAGGCGCCGACCATGATCATGATGGGCGACGCGGACAGGATCGTGCCGCTGGCGAACGGCAAGCTCCTGAACACGCTCATCCCGGGCAGTGAGCTCGAGATCTTCGAAGGCGGCGGGCACCTGTTCCTCCTCAGCCACCGCGAACAGTCGGTGAGCGCGATCCGCGCCTTCCTCGACCGCGACGAGGAGGCCAGACAAGCCGCATGACCTGCCACCTCGCGATCGTCGGCTCGGGGCCCGCGGGGTATTACACGGCGGAAGCCGCGCAGAAGCTGTGGGGCGACGATATCCGGGTGGACGTGTTCGACACCCTGCCCGTGCCCTACGGCCTCATCCGCACCGGCGTCGCGCCCGATCACCAGTCGATCAAGGGGGTGAGCCGCCGCTACGAGACGACCGCGCTCAGCGAGAACGTCCGCTTCGTCGGCAACGTGACGGTGGGCACCGACGTCTCGGTCGGGGAGCTGCAGCAGCTCTACGACGCGGTCGTGTTCGCCACCGGCGCGCCGCACGACAGGCCGCTCGGCATTCCGGGCGAACATCTCGCCAACGTCTTCGGCAGCGCGGCGTTCGTCGGCTGGTACAACGGGCACCCGCAGTTCGCCGGGCTCGATCCCGACCTGTCGGGCGCATCCGCGGCGGTGATCGGCATGGGCAACGTCGCGCTCGACGTCGCGCGCATCCTGTCCAAGACCGAAGCCGAATTCGCGAGCAGCGATATCGTGGCCCACGCGCTCGATGCGCTGGGCGCCTCGCACGTGCACACCGTCACCATCGTCGGCCGCCGCGGGCCGCACCAGATCATGATGACGCCGAAGGAACTGGGCGAGCTCATGCACCTCGAGCGCGCGAGCCCCCGCGTGGACCCCGCCGACCTGCCCGCCGCGGCCGATGACGCGATGCTCGAGCCGGGCCTGCGCAAGTCGGTCGGGCACTTGCGCAGCTTCGCTGCGATCCCCGAGAGCGAGCGCGCGGACAAGGCGATCGAGATCGACTTCGACATGTTCGCCAGCCCCGTCCGCCTGATCGGCGAGGACCGGGTGACCGGTGTCGAGGTCGAGCGCACCCGGGTCGAGGCCGGCCGCGCCATCGGAACGGGCGAAACGTACGTGATCCCCGCCGACATCGTCGTCGCCTGCATCGGCTATCGCAGTTCGCCGATACCCGGCGTGCCGTTCGACGAACGGATGGGCCGCTTCGCCAACGACGAGGGGCGCATCCTGCCCGGCCTCTACGCGGTCGGCTGGGCCAAGCGCGGGCCTACCGGCACCATCGGCACGAACCGCCCCGACGGACAGGGCATCGTCGAGCGCATCGCCGAGGATATCGCCAGCGGTGCGATCGGGGGCGGCGCGAAGGAAGGCCGCGCGGGTTTCGACCGGCTTGCCGCCGAGCGGGGGCTGGACGTCGTCACCTTCCGCGACTGGAAGAAGATCGAGGACGCCGAGAACCGCGCCGCTCGCGACGGTGCCCCGCGCGAGAAGTTCGTCGACATCGAGAGCATGATCCGCGCCCGCGGCTGACGGACTCGACACACCGGTTGCGATGTGAGACCTTCTCTTCCGGAGAGAGGAGCATCGCCATGCCCACATACGACCTGATCATCCGCGGCGGCACAATCGTCGACGGCACCGGACGGCCCGGTTTCACCGGCGACGTCGCAGTGAAGGACGGCCTGATCGCGCAGGTCGGCGCAGTGTCCGGCAACGCCGCGGAGGAAATCGACGCCGCCGGCATGATCGTCACCCCCGGCTTCGTCGACATCCACACCCACTACGACGGGCAGGCGACGTGGGACCAAGAGATGGCCCCGTCGAGCTGGCACGGCGTGACGACCGTGGTGATGGGCAACTGCGGCGTCGGCTTCGCGCCCGCCGCGCCCGAACGGCACGAATGGCTCATCAGCCTGATGGAAGGGGTGGAGGACATTCCCGGCACCGCACTCGCGGAAGGCATGAAATGGAACTGGGAGACTTTCCCCGAATACCTCGACGCGCTGGAGGAACTGCCGCGCACGGTCGATGTCGGCACCCACGTGCCGCACGGCGCGGTGCGCGCCTACGTGCTCGGCGACCGCGAACGCCCCGGCGCGATCCCGACCGAAGACGACATCGCGAAGATGGCCGCCATCGTCGAGGAGGGGGTGCGCGCAGGCGCACTCGGCTTCTCGACCAGCCGCACCGTGCTTCACCGTTCGGTGGACGGCGAGGTGGTGCCCGGCACGACCGCCACCGCGGAAGAACTCGTCGAGATCGGCCGCGCGATGGGCCGCGCCGGGCACGGCGTGTTCGAGATGGCGAGCGACATGATGCGCGAATGGAACGAGTTCGGCTGGATGGGCCAGATCAGCCGCGAGACCGGCCTACCCGTCACTTACGCCGCGTTGCAGTCGATCGCCAAGGAACTTCCGCTGGAAGAACAGATCGCCACGATGCGCGCGGAGAACGACAACGGCGCCAACATCGTTGCCCAGATCGCGCTGCGGGGCAACGGCATCGTGATGGCGTGGCAGGGCACCGTCCACCCCTTCCGCTTGAAACCGAGCTGGAAGGAGATCGCCGAGCTTGGGCGGGAGGAGCAGAAAGCAAAGCTGTTCGACCCTGGCTTCAAGGCGAAGCTGCTGGCCGAAGAGCACGACTTTTCCGAGGTCAACCAGGACATAATGGGCCTCATCATGGTCGTCTGCGGCGGCTGGACCATGCAGTTCGAGATGGGCCCCGACTTCGATTACGAACCGCAGGCCGACGCCAGCATCATGACCCGCGCCGCGGCGGCGGGCGTGAGCCCGGAGGAGTACGCCTACGACCTCCTCTGCCGCGACGAGGGCAAGGGCTTCATCTACCTGCCGCTGCTCAACTACGCCGACGGCAACCTCGATTTCCTCGAGGAACTGCAAGCGGCCGACGACACGGTGAACTCGTTGAGCGACGGCGGCGCGCATTGCGGCACGATCTGCGACGCGGCGAGCCCCACCTTCATGCTCCAGCACTGGGTGCGCGACCGGAAGCGCGGCAACCGCATCGGTTTGGAACACGCGGTCAAGCGCCAGTGCCTCGACACCGCCCGGCTCTACGGCCTCGAAGATCGCGGGGTGATCGCGCCCGGCTATCTCGCCGATCTCAACGTGATCGACATGGACCGGCTCAGGCTCGGCAAGCCGTGGCTGGCGTTCGACCTGCCCGCGGGCGGCAAGCGCCTGCTGCAGAAGGCCGAAGGCTACGTCGCCACGATCAAGAACGGCGTCGTGACCTTCCGCGAGGGCGAATGGACCGGCGAGACTCCCGGCGGCCTCATCCGCGGACCGCAACGGGCCGACATGCTGGAGGCCGCCGAATGAGGGCGATCCGCACCGGCGCCGCCCCCTCCACCCTCGATGCGCTGACCCTGTCCGACCTGCCAGACGCATTCGCGCCCGGTCCCGGCGAGATCAGCGTGCGGGTGCGCGCGAGCAGCCTCAACTTCCACGACTATGCGGTCGTCGCCGGCATGATTCCCGCCCCGCAGGGCCGGATCCCGATGTCCGACGGCGCGGGCGAGGTGACCGCGGTAGGCCCAGGCGTCACCGAATTCGCGGTCGGCGACGCAGTGGTCAGCACGTTCTTCCCCGACTGGAGCGAAGGCCCCCCGCCCGCCAGCTTCGGCGGCGTGCCGGGCGACGGGATCGACGGGTTCGCGCGCGAAACCGTGACGATGCCCGCTCACGCCTTCACCCGGGCGCCCGCGGGATGGAGCCATGCCGAGGCGGCCACCCTCACCTGCGCCGGCCTCACCGCGTGGCGCGCGCTGTTCGTCGACACGCAGACGAAGCCCGGCGATACCGTGCTGGTGCAGGGCACCGGCGGCGTCTCCATATTCGCGCTTCAGTTCGCCAAGGCCGCCGGCGCGCGCGTCATCGCGACCAGTTCCTCGAACGAGAAGATCGGGCGCCTGCGCGCAATGGGCGCGGACGAGACGATCAACTACCGCGAGATCGAGGCCTGGGGGCCGGAAGCGCTCAAGCTGACCGGCGGGCGGGGGGTCGATACCGTGGTCGAAATCGGCGGCGCGGGTTCGCTCGACCAGTCGATGCTGGCGACCCGCATCGGCGGGCACGTGGCGATGATCGGCGTGCTCACGGGCGTATCGGCGCCGGTCAGCACCGCGCTATTGTTCAGCCGCAACTTGAAGGTGCAGGGACTGACGGTGGGCAGCCGCGCAATGCAGCGCGACATGATCGCCGCGTGCGAAGCGAACGGCATCCGCCCCGTCATCAGCGACACCTTCGACCTTGCCGACCTCGCCGATGCGTTCCGCCACCAGATCGGCGGCAAGCACTTCGGCAAGATTTCGATCGCGATCTAGGGCTTCACGATAATCCCGACGGCGGGATCGGCCCGGCCGCCGAGCGTGTCGGCGAAGGCGTCGCGCGCGGCCTCGAGCCCACGGCGCTCGTCGATCCGCAAGGCACCCGCCGCTTCGCCGACGAAGGTGCGCCAGCTTTCGGCCACGTCCTGCCCGAAAGCCTTCGCGCCGACCTTCTTGATCGCTTCCATCGCGTGGGTCGGTGCGAAGAACAGCGTCGGGTTCGGGCCCGGAATGTCGCGCTGGGGTCCGCCGAAGCCCTGCCCCACGTGCGTCGCCCCCACCGTGCAGGAATAGCGCAAGGCATCTCGGAGATGTGTGTGGATGGTGTGGAGGACAGGGGCGTTTCCGGCGAAATCGACCGAGACCGACGGCTGCGCCGGGACATCGGCGATTGCATCGTAGGCCAGCACCGCATCGAAGAACCCGCCGCTGCGCACGAACTCGGCATTGCTTGCCGATGTCAGCCCGATGCGGCGGATGCCCGGCGATTTCGCGCGCATCACGCTCGCCAGAGCCATCGCGGTCTTCGACGAGGCGGAGGTGAGGACCGCCTGCTGCGCGCCGAACCAGCCCTCCCCGCGCATGAACGATTCGATGAGGAACCCGGTCTTGAACAGCGGCCCGAACAGCATCCGCTCGGCCTCGCGCGCAGGATCGTGTTCGGGATCGTTCGCCAGCCGCGCGTACTGGTTGTAGAACGGGCTCATCGGCTGGCGGTGCGCAGCGCCGTCGGAAAATCCGGCGGGGGTCACCCCGGCCAGTTGCACCACCAGTTCCTCGCCCATTGGCAGATAACCGTAGACGCGCTCGCCCACCGCGAGGTCGGAATGGTTGCTCTGCGCGATCGTCGCGTGCCCCCACATCGGCACCACGCCGTAGCCGTCCGATGCCGGGAAGAAATCCCAGTACCGGAACGCGTCGCCGGCGACGGCGTACGTGACGTTGTTCGCGGTGACCGAGAAGCTGTCGACCCGCAGCCGCACCTCGCTCTCGGCAAGCGGCGCGGCATCGCGTTCGACGATGCGCGACTGACCAAGATTGGTCCGGTCGACTTCGACGATACGTGGCATGGCCCTCTCCTCGTAAGCGGGCGCAGGCCCGCGTTTACACCCGCATCGGCATCAGCACGTAGAGCGCCTGGCTCTTGTCGTCCTGCCGGATCAGCGTGGGCGCGCCGGGGTCGGCGAGGTGGAGCTCCACCGTATCGCCTTCGATCTGGTGGAGGATGTCCTTGAGGTAGTTGGCGTTGAAGCCGATCTCCATCCCGTCGGCGCGGTAGTCGGCGGGGACTTCCTCGGCCGCGGTGCCGTTGTCGGGGCTGGTGACCGACAGCGTGACCTTGTCGTTTTCCAGGCCCATCTTGACCGCGCGGGTCTTCTCGGTGGCGATCGTCGCGACGCGGTCTACGCCTTCGTAGAACGAACGCGGGTCGAGCTTCAGCAGCTTGTCGTTGCCGGTGGGGATCACCCGGCTGTAATCGGGGAAGGTGCCGTCGATCAGCTTGCTGGTCAGCACCACCCCGCCCTCGCCGCCCAGCGTGAAGCGGATCTTGCTGGCCGACAGGTCGACCTGGACGTTGGCGTCCTGCGCTTCTTCCAGCAGCTTGGCGAGTTCCTGGATCGCCTTTCGCGGCACGATCACGTCGGGCATCCCTTCCGCGCCGTCGGGCCGGGGGATGGTGAAGCGGGCGAGACGGTGGCCGTCGGTCGCCGCGGCCTTCAGCACCGGCTGATCCTCGTCCGAAACGTGGAAGAAGATGCCGTTGAGGTAGTACCGCGTTTCCTCGGTCGAGATCGCGAAGCGGGTGCGCGCTATGATTTCCGACAGGGTCTTGGCCGGAATCTCGAAGCTCGTAGGCAGGTCGCCTTCCACGATGACGGGGAAGTCGTCGCGCGGCAGTGTGGGCAGCGAGAAGCGACTGCGCCCGGCCTTTACCGTCATGCGGTTGTCGGCGGTTTCCAGGCTGACCTGGCTACCGTCGGGCAGCTTGCGCGCGATGTCGAACAGGAGGTGCGCCGAAACGGTCACCGCGCCCGGGCTCTCCACGCTGGCGGCGGCCATGTTCTCGACCACCTGCAGGTCGAGGTCGGTCGCCATCACCTTCACCGTGCCGCCGTCGCCGGCATCGATCAGCACGTTCGACAGGATCGGAATGGTGTTGCGGCGCTCAACCACCGACTGCACGTGGGACAGGCACCGCAGCAGCGTGGCGCGTTCGATCGTGGCCTTCATCGGTCCTTACTTTCACCCCTCTCGCCCCACCCTTGCGATTCCGGGACCGGAATCGCTGGCGAGCGCCGGAAAACATGAATTATCCTTAGCGGCGGGGCCATGCTGGGCAAGGACGAAGCCCGCCCGCACCCGATTCCTTGGGGATAACCCCGGGGGCAATCAGATCATCGCCATGCCGCCGTTGACGTGCAGCGTTTGCCCGGTGACGTAGCTCGCCTCCTTCGACGCGAGATAGGCGACCGCGGCGCCGATCTCCTCGCCCTCCCCCATCCGGCCCATCGGGATGCGCGCGTTGAGCGCGTCCTTCTGCGCATCCGGCAGCACCTCGGTCATCGCGGTGCGGATGAAGCCGGGCGCGACGCAGTTCACGGTAACCCCGCGGCTGGCGAGTTCCTGCGCCAGGCTCTTCGACATGCCGACGAGCCCCGCCTTCGCCGCGGCGTAGTTCATCTGGCCGGGGTTGCCGGTGGTGCCGACCACGCTGGTGATCGTGACGATCCGGCCGGAGCGCGCCTTCATCATCGGGCGGGCGGCGGCGCGCATGAGGCGGAACGCCGCCTCGAGGTTGATCTTCATCACCGCGTCCCACTCCTCGTCCTTCATCCGCATGGCGAGGTTGTCGCGGGTGACCCCGGCGTTGTTGACGAGGATGTCGAGCTTGCCGAGCGTGTCGACCGTCGCGGGCACCAGCTCCTCCACCTGTGCGGTATCGGACAGGTTGCAGGTGATCTCGACATGGTCGCCGCCGATCTCGGAATTGAGCTGTTCGCGAAACACGCGCAGCTTCTCGCCGTTGGAGCCGGACAGCGCGATGCGAGCGCCCTGGCGTGCGAGCGACGTGGCGATCGCCGATCCGATTCCGCCGCTCGCGCCGGTCACGAGCGCGGTCATTCCCTCGAGGTTGAACATCAGCCGATCTCCTTCGCCAGCGCCTCGATGTCGTCCATCGAGATCACGCTCGTCACCTTTGTCTCGCTGTCGATCCGGCCGATCATAGGGCCCAGAACCTTGCCGCCAAGTTCGACGAAATGCTCCACGCCCGCCGCCCGCATGGCGAGCACGCTTTCGCGCCAACGAACGCGGCCGCAGACCTGTTCGACCAGCAAGCGCTGCTCTTGCGCCGGATCCTCCATCGCCGCGGCGGTGACGTTGGCATAGAGCGGCAGGCGGAAGGCGCGGGGCGGCGTCTTCTCCAGCGCCTCGGCCATCGCGTCGGCGGCGGGCTGCATCAGGTCGCAGTGGAACGGGGCCGATACCGGCAGCAGCACGCCGCGCTTGATACCGTGGTCCTTGACCATGCCGATCGCCCGCTCGATCGCCTCGCGGTGGCCCGACAGCACGACCTGCGTCGGATCGTTGTCGTTGGCGACCTGGCAGACCTGACCCTCGGCCGCAGCATCGGCGAGCGTCTGCGCCTTCTCGAGGTCCGCCCCGATCAGGGCGCACATCGCGCCCACGCCCACCGGCACCGCCGCCTGCATCGCCTGCCCGCGCAGTTTCAGGAGCCGCGCCGTATCGGCGAGCGAGAAGGCGCCCGCCGCGCACAGGGCGGTGTATTCGCCTAGGCTGTGGCCCGCGACGCAGTCGGCCGCGCCGGTCAGCACGATGCCGCCTTCCTTTTCCAGCACCCGCAGCACCGCGATGGCGTGCGCCATGATCGCCGGCTGCGCGTTCTCGGTGAGGGTAAGCTGGTCGTCGGGCCCTTCGGCCATGATCGCGCTCAGCTTCTGCCCCAGCGCGTCGTCGACTTCCTCGAACACTTCGCGGGCCGCGGGGCTGGCGGCGGCGAGTTCCACGCCCATGCCGACCTTCTGGCTGCCCTGCCCCGGGAAAACGAACGCTCTCATGTACCTCTCCTTGTCAGGCGCCGCGCCTAGGTCGCGGCGGCGTGCCCCGCAAGACCGAAGGGGACGATCTTGTTGGCCGCGTCGTGGCCGATGTCGGCGCGGCCGAGGTAGGGGATGCCGGTCCGCTCGCACCAGTACCGCGCGATGGCGACCTCGTCGGCGCCGAAGGGGCGGTCGTTGTCGGGCACCGCGCTTACCCGGCCCATCCGCAGGCCCGCGATGCCCCGCAGGTTCTCGGTGACGTGGAACATCAGCCGGTCGACGGCATAAAGGTGCTCGGCCACTTCCTCGACCATCACGACATGGCCCGCGAGGTCCGGCATGAATTCGGTGCCGACGAGCATCGCCAGCGTCATCAGGTTGAACGCCGCCACCGGACGGCCGCCAATCGACGGCTCCAGCCCCGTTCGGCCATCCGAGAGGTAGTGCAGCACGCGCCGCACCGCATCGGCGCCGCCGTCGCGCCGCACATCGCCCGCCAGCGGACCGTGGACGGGGCGGCCCATCCCGCTGCGATAGAGCGCGCCGAGGAGGGTGCCCGTGTCCGAATACCCGAGGAACGTCTTGCCGCGCGCCGCCTCCCCCAGCCTCGCCACGGCCTCGCGCGCGATCCGGTTGGCGCCGTAGCCGCCCATCGCGAACCACACCGCGTCCACCGCCGGGTCGTTCGCGCAATCGAGGAAGGCGGCCAGCCGGGTGGCGTCGTCGCCCGCGAAATGACCGGCTTCGGCGAAGCATTGCGGGTGGAAACGCAGGTCCACGTCGGGGAATTCCTCCGCGGCCAGCGCCTCCACCGCCGCCGCGCGGTCGCGGAGGATGGGCTTGCCGGGGGCGCAAATGGCGATGCGGAGCATGGCATCGGGCTCTAGCACCGGCTTCACAATTGGCCACTCCTTCCCTAGCACCCGCCGGATGCACGAAAGCCCCGACCCCGCCGCCCGCCCCTGGTTCTTCTGCGGCATCGGGGGATCGGGGATGCTGCCGCTGGCGCAGATCGTCCACGGCATGGGCGGCACGGTCGCCGGCTCCGACCGCAGCAACGACCAGGGCCGCACGCCCGAGAAGTTCGACTGGCTGGAAAGTCGCGGCATCGCGCTGTTCCCGCAGGACGGCAGCGGCGTGACCTCGCCCGAGCAGGTACTCGTCGCCAGCGCGGCGGTGGAAGACAGCGTGCCCGAGATCGCGCGGGCGAAGGACCTGGGCTGCCGGCGGATGTCGCGCGCCGACCTCAACGCGGCGCTGTTCAACCGGGCGGACGAGCGGATCGCGGTCGCCGGCACCAGCGGCAAGTCCACCGTCACCGCCATGCTCGGCTGGATACTCCACGAGGCGGGCCGCGCGCCGACCATCATGAACGGGGCGGTGATGAAGAACTTCGTCACCGCCGATAACCCCTATGCCAGCGCGCAGGTGGGCGACGGCGGCACGTACGTCAGCGAGGTCGACGAGAGCGATGGCTCGATCGCGCTCTACCGGCCGACCGTGGGGGTGCTTCTCAACGTCAGCCTCGATCACAAGAGCCTGGAGGAACTGCGCGGGCTGTTCGGCGACTATCTCGCCGCTTCGGCGCAACGCGTGGTGAACGTCGACGATGCCGAAAGCGCCGCGCTGGCGGCCGGTCTCGGCGCGGTCACGTTCGGCATCGACAGCCCGGTTGCCGACCTCACGATCGCAGAGGGCTCGGTCGCGCACACCGCCGCGGGGCTCTCGGCAACCGTGGTGGAGACGGCGAGCGGGGACACCCATCCGCTCGAGCTGAAGATGCCGGGGCGGCACAACCTGTCGAACGCGCTCGCCGCGATCGCCGGCGCCCGCGCGGCCGGCGTTCCGGTCGGGCAAGCGGTCGCCGCCCTCGCCCGCTTTGCCGGCCTGGCGCGCCGGTTCGACGTGATCGGCACCACCCATGCGCTCGTCACCGTGATCGACGATTTCGGGCACAACCCCGAAAAATGCGCCGCGACCCTGCGCACCCTCAAGCAGACGCCGGGCCGCGTGCTTGCCTTCTTCCAGCCGCACGGGTTCGGGCCCTTGCGCCAGATGGGCGACGAACTGGCCGAGACCTTCGCCCGCGAACTCGATGCCGACGACCGCACGATCCTGTGCGATCCGGTCTATTTCGGCGGGACCGTCGATCGCAGCGATGGGGCCGAGCGGGTCGTCCGCCTGATCGAGGGAGCCGGCGGCCGCGCCGACTACATTCCCAACCGCAAGGCGGTGGCCGACCGGCTGGTCTCGCTGGCGCGGCCCGGCGACCGGATCGTGGTCATGGGCGCGCGCGACGACACCCTGACCGAATTCGCGAAAGAACTGTTCGCGCGGCTTTCCTGACCGTCGGGACCTGAACGCCGGGGCCCTGAGCGCCGGGGCCCTGGACGCCGGGGATCAGTGCGCTTCGGCGTGCTCGCCCGCGCCGTGTCCGATGCGCAGCACCTTGTGCATCACGAACACGATGACGAAGCCCAGGAGGAGGCCGAAGATTGCCGAGATGGTCGCATAGGTCAGCCAGCCGAATATGCCGCTGGCGGGGCCGGTCGCCTCCTCCACCGCGTGTTGGATGCCGTGGGCGATGTCGGCCGGGGCGTGGAGGCCGATCTCCTCCAGTCCGTGAAGCACGATGCCGCCGCCGACCCAAAGCATGGCGATCGTCCCGATGAACGACAGCGCGACGAGAAGCACCGGCATTGCCCTTAGCAGGAAACGCCCGGTGGCCTGCGCCGCGCCCGACGCACGTCCCGTCAGGTGCAGGCCCACGTCGTCCATCTTCACGATCAGCGCGACCGCGCCGTAGACGATCACCGTGATGGCAATGCCTACCGCAGCCAGCGCGGCGGCGCGCGTCACGAAGCTGTCGGTGATCGTCGCGATCTCGTTCAAGGAGATCGCCATGATCTCCGCCGACAGGATGAGGTCGGTGCGGATCGCGCCGGCGATTCGCTGTTTCTCGAATGCCGCCGGGTCCTTGATCGCGTCGTCCAGCGTCTTGCCGTGCTTCTCGCCGCCGAGCTTCTCGATGACCTTTTCGGCCCCTTCGAACGCCAGATAGCTGCCGCCGAGCATGAGGATGTAGGTGATCGCCTGCGGCAGGAGCCAGCTCAAGAGCAGCGCGCCCGGCAACAGGAGCAGCAGCTTGTTCTTGAGGCTGCCCAGCGTGATGCGCCAGATGATCGGCAGCTCGCGCGACGGATCGAGCCCGGTGACGTAGGACGGGGTCACCGCCGCATCGTCGATCACCACGCCCGCCGCCTTCGTCCCCGCCTTGCCGGCCGCGACGCCGACATCGTCGATCGAAGCCGCCGCGACGCGGGCGATGACCGAAATGTCGTCGAGCAGGGCAACCAGTCCGCCGGGCATCGCATTCTCCTTGATGGGTGCGCCGCCCTGCCCGCCGCCGCGCGGCCGCACAAGCCTTGCTTTTGCCGCCGGCGGCGCTATGTGCGCGCCTTCGCTGGCTTCGGCCGGGGAAACGAAGAAAGCCGGAGGGGCCCCGTCATCCGGACGGACAAGCCAGCGATCGGCACAACCGAAGGACGTGAGATATGGCTCTCTACGAGCACGTTTTCCTTGCGCGCCAAGACCTGAGCCAGGCTCAGGTCGATGCACTGGCCGCGACGGCCACCGAGATCGTCGAGAAGCTCGACGGCAAGGTGACCAAGACCGAGACCTGGGGTCTCAAGAACCTCGCCTACAAGATCGACCGCAACCGCAAGGCGCACTTCGTGCTCTTGAACATCGACGGTCCGGGCGAAGTCGTTGCCGAGCTGGAGCGCCAGACCCGGATCAACGAAGACGTGATCCGTTACATGACCGTGCGCGTCGACGAGCACGAGGAAGGCCCGAGCGTGATGATGCGCAAGGGCGACCGCGACCGCAAGTCGCGCCGTGACCGCGAGGAGCGCGACTGATGGCCCGCCCGTTTTTCCGCCGCCGCAAGTCCTGCCCGTTCTCGGGCAAGAACGCGCCGAAGATCGATTACAAGGACGTGCGCCTGCTGCAGGGCTTCATGTCCGAACGCGGCAAGATCGTCCCGAGCCGCATCACCGCCGTTTCCGGCAAGAAGCAGCGCGAGCTGGCCACCGCGATCAAGCGCGCGCGCCAGATCGGCCTCCTGCCCTACATCGTGAAGTAAGAGGAGAATACCGATGGACATCATCCTCCTCGAACGCGTCGCGAACCTGGGCGCCATGGGAGACGTCGTGACCGTCAAGGACGGCTACGCGCGCAACTTCCTGTTGCCGCAGAAGAAGGCGCTCCGCGCCAACGACGCGAACCGCAAGGTCTACGAATCCAACCGCGAGCGGCTGGAGAAGGAAAACGCGGAACGTCGCGGCGATGCCGAGACCGCGGGCGGCAAGCTCGACGGGACCGAAATCGTCCTCATCCGCCAGTCGTCGAACGCCGGCCAGCTCTACGGCTCGGTCAACGTGCGCGATGTCGTGCAGGGTCTCGAAGCCGCCGGCCACTCGGTCGACAAGCGGCAGGTCGTGATGGGCCACCCCATCAAGACGCTCGGCATCCACGACGTCACCATCGCGCTGCACCCCGAGGTGCAGGTGACGGTGAAGGCGAACGTCGCCCGCTCGGACGACGAAGCCGAACTGCAGCGTCAGGGCGTCGACGTGATCGGCCGCATGGCCGAAGACGACCGCGCCGAGAGCGAAGGCTTTACCGAAGCCGTCGACCCGACGCTGGAGCCCGGTGAAATCCCGGCCGACCTGCTCGAAGAGCGCAGCGGAGCCGCCGACGAAGCCTGAGGCTTCTCGCCGACCGAAGAAAAAGGGGCGCGGATCGCAGGGTCCGCGCCCTTTTTCTATGCCAGCCGGCCTTCGATCGCGTCCCAGATCAGGCCCGGGGTATCGGTCCCGTTGAATTCGTCGATCTTCACGATCCCGGTCGGGCTGGTGACGTTGATCTCGGTCAGCCACTTGCCCCCGATCACGTCGATGCCGACGAAGATCAGGCCCAATTCCTTCAGCCGCGGACCCATCGCGGCGCAGATTTCCTGCTCCCGCGGCGAGAGCTGGGTCGACTCCGCGCTGCCGCCGACGGCCAGGTTCGAGCGAAACTCCCCCTCCCCCGGCTTGCGGTTGATCGCGCCGGTCACTTCGCCATCGACCAGCACGATGCGCTTGTCGCCTTCGGCCACCTCGGGAAGGAAGGGCTGGACCATGTGCGGTTCGGGCCAGGTCTGGTTGAACACCTCGAACAGGGCCGACAGGTTGTCGCCGTCCGCCGGCACGCGGAAGATCGCCTTGCCGCCGTTGCCGTGGATCGGCTTCACCACCACCGCACCGTGCTGCCGCTGGAAGGCGCGCACTTCCTCGACCGAGCGCGTCACCAGCGTCGGCGGCATGAACGCGCGGTAGTCGAGCACCATCACCTTTTCGGGTGCGTTGCGGACGCTGCGGGGATTGTTGACGACCAGCGTCTCGCCCTCGATCCGCTCGAGCAGGTGGGTGGCGGTGATGTAGCCCATGTCGAACGGCGGATCCTGCCGCATCAGCACGACGTCGATGTCCCGCCCCAGGTCGATCCGGCGGCTTTCGCCCGCAGAGAAGTGATCGCCCGCAACCCGCTGGACCGTCACGGGACGGGCGTGGGCGATCAGGCGGTCGTCGGCGTCCAGCGTCAGGCTGCCGACGTCGTAGTGGAACACCTCGTGCCCGCGTTCCTGCGCGCCCAGCATCAGCGCGAAGCTGGAGTCTCCGGCGATGTTGATGCTTTCAAGCGGGTCCATCTGGACCGCGACGCGCAAGGTCATGTCATTCTCCGATCATCCTGAGCCTACCGAAGGTCATGGCTGCCAGGCGTTGACGATGTGATGCGGCAGGCGCCCCGGCGCAAGCAGGACGACGTCCACCCGCAGGTCCTCCCCCTCCCGCGCGTACTCGTGCGCGACCGCTTCGGCTGCCGCGGCGACGCGGCGCAGGCGGTATTCGTCGATCGCGAAGTCGAGATCGTCCGCCTTGCGCCGCCACTTCACCTCGATGAAGGCGACCGTGCCGGCGCGCCGGGCAACGAGGTCGATTTCGCCCACCGGGGTCTTGCGGCGGCGGTCGACGATCGACCAGCCCTTGGCGCGCAGGAAAAGCTCGGCGGCGAGCTCACCCTTGCGCCCTTCGCGTTCCGCGCGCTGGCGCTTCATTCGCCGCGCAGTTCGAGCGCGCGTGCGTAAAGCGCCTTGCGGTCGAGCCCGGTCGCCCTGGCCACCTGCGCCGCGGCTTGCGACGGCTTCTGGTCCGCCAGCGCCTCGCGCAGCATCGCGTCGGCATCGACGCTTTCCTCGCGCTCCACGGGCGGCGACACCAGCAGGACGATTTCGCCCTTCGGCGGATGTGCGGCGTAATGGTCGGCGAGGTCCGCCACGGAGCCGGTGCGGCACTCCTCGTGCAGCTTGGTCAGCTCGCGCGCGACCGCCACCTCGCGGCCCGGCAGCACGCGCCCGATGGCCGCCAGCGCCTTCGTCAGGCGGGGTGCGGTCTCGTAGAACACGAGCGTTGCGGGCACCCGCGCAAGATCGGCCAGCATGTCGGAGCGCGCCTTGTCCTTCACCGGCAGGAAGCCCGCGAACAGGAACCGGTCGTTGGGCAGGCCCGAGAGCGTGAGGCCGGCGAGCGCCGCGCACGGCCCGGGCAGGGTCGTGACCGGTATCCCCGCGGCCCGGGCCTCGCGCACGAGGCGGTATCCGGGGTCGGAGACCAGCGGCGTGCCCGCATCGCTCACCAGCGCCACCGCGCGGGTATGCATCGATTCGACCAGCCGCGCCCGGTCGCGCTCGCTGGCGTGATCGTCGTACCGCCACAGCGGCTTCGACGCGCCGAGGTGCCGCATCAGCTTGCCGGTGACCCGCGTATCCTCGCATGCCACGCCGTCGCAGGCGCGCAGCACGTCGGCCGCGCGAACGGTTATGTCCCCGAGATTGCCAATCGGGGTCGCGACTATATAGAGTCCCGGAAGAAGCGGCGCTGGCGGTTGGTGGGACACGGCGCGCCTCATGGACGAGTATCGCGGGGAGCGGCAAGCATGAATAGGAACCGGTTCGACCGGCGGACGGTCGTGGCACTGGGCGGCGCGATGCTGCTGGCGGGGTGCAAGATCATTCCGGGCGGCGGCGCGCCCACGGCTCCCCCGCCGGTGCCCACCCCCACGCCCGGCCCCGTCGTGCAGCCCCTGCCGACCGACACCGACCGCCACCGCGTCGCGCTGCTGGTGCCGATGTCGGGCGGCAACGGCGCGGTCGGCCAGTCGATCGCCAACGCCACCACGATGGCGCTGCTCGATACCAACGCCGACAACCTGCGCATCACCACCTACGACACGGCCGGCGGCGCGCGCGGCGCGGCGCAGCGCGCGGTGGCCGAAGGCAACAAGCTGATCCTCGGCCCCCTGCTGTCGGACGACGTACCCGCCGTGCTCGCCGCCGCCCGCCCCGCCGGCGTCCCGCTGATCACGTTCTCCAACGACAGCGCCGTCGCCGGCCCGGACGTCTTCGTGATCGGACAGGCGCCCGAACAGTCGATCGATCGCACCGTCGGCTTCGCCCGGCGCAACGGCGGCGCCCGCTTCGCCGCCATCGTGCCCGAAGGCGAATACGGCCAGCGGGCGGCGGCGGCCTTCCGGGCGGCGGTCGCGCGGTCCGGCGGCGCGGTGGCGGGGATCGAGACGTATGCACGCGGCAACACCTCGATCGTCAGTTCGGCGACCCGGCTCCAGCAGCGCGGCGGCTTCGACACCGTGCTCGTCGCCGACAGTTCGCGCCTCGCGGTCCAGGCGGCAAACGTCCTGCGCCCGCGCGGCACCGGTCCGCTCAAGATCCTCGGCACCGAGCTGTGGAGTGGGGAAGGCGAGATTACCCGCGCCCCCGCCCTTCGCGGCGCATGGTTCTCGGCGATACCCGACGGGCGGTTCAAGCGGTTCTCCGACAGCTACAAGGGCCGCTTCGGCGCGCAGCCCTATCGGGTCTCCACGCTCGGCTACGATGCCGTTCTGCTGGCGCTGCGCATCGCGCGCGACTGGCGACCGGGGCGCAACTTCCCGGTGTCGAAGCTGCGCGACGAAGGCGGCTTCCTCGGCCTCGACGGCGCGTTCCGCTTCGGCCGCAGCGGCGTGGTCGAACGGGCGATGGAAGTGCGCGAGGTGCGCGACGGCCGCGTGGTGATCGTCGATCCCGCGCCAGCCACGTTCGACGACTGACGATAACTCGCCCCCCGGCTTGAAGGGCCGCGAAGCCGCGGCATATACCCCGCCCGATGCCCGACGACGACCTGTTCGCCAATCCGCCCGCCACCAGCGGCGATTACGACGCCTCCTCGATCGAGGTGCTGGAGGGGCTCGAGCCCGTCCGCCGGCGGCCGGGCATGTACATCGGCGGGACCGACGACCGCGCGCTGCACCACCTCGCCGCCGAAGTTCTCGACAATGCGATGGACGAAGCGGTGGCCGGCCACGCCAACCGTATCGAGGTGGAACTCGGCGAAGGCAACGTCCTCACCATCAGCGACAACGGGCGCGGCATTCCGGTGGGCGAGCACCCCAAGTTTCCCGGCAAGTCCACGCTGGAGGTGATCCTCACAACGCTCCATTCGGGCGGCAAGTTCTCGGGCAAGGCCTACGCCACCAGCGGCGGCCTCCACGGTGTGGGCGTCAGCGTGGTCAATGCGCTCAGCGACCACACCCGGGTCGAGGTCGCCCGCAACCGCGAGCTTTTCGCGCAGGAATTCTCAAAAGGCGCGCCGACCGGATCGATCCAGAAGCTGGGCGGCACGCCGAACCGGCGGGGCACGACCGTCTCCTTCCACCCCGACGCGGAAATCTTCGGCGACCGGCTGTTCAGCGCGAAGCGCCTGTTCAAGCTCGCCCGGTCGAAGGCGTATCTCTACGCCGGGGTCGAAATCCGCTGGAAATGCGCACCCTCGCTCGCCGCGGACGACGTGCCGGCCGAGGCGACGTTCCAATTCCCCGGCGGCCTAGCCGATCACCTGGCCGAACAGGTCGCCGGGCGCGAGTGCGTCACCAGCCAGCCATTCGCCGGGCGGCAGGACTTTCCGGACGAGGGTGGCCGGGTCGAATGGGCGATCGCTTGGCCGCTGTGGTCCGACGGGTCGTTCAGCTGGTACTGCAACACCGTGCCCACCCCCGACGGCGGCACGCATGAACAGGGCCTGCGCGCCGCGCTCACCAAGGGCTTGCGCGCCTTCGCCGAGCTGACCGGCGCGAAGAAGGCCAAGGACATCTCGGCCGACGACGTGATGACCGGCGCGGAAGTGATGCTCAGCGTCTTCATCCGCGATCCGCAATTCCAGTCGCAGACCAAGGACCGGCTCACCTCGCCCGAAGCCGCGCGACTGGTCGAGAACGCGGTGCGCGATCACTTCGACCATTTTCTCTCCGACAACATGGAGCGCGGCCGCGCCCTCCTCGCCTCGGTCATGGAGCGGATGGACGAGCGCCTGCGCCGGAAGGCCGAACGCGAGGTCAAGCGCAAGACCGCGACCAACGCCAAGAAGCTGCGGCTTCCCGGCAAGCTGACCGACTGCACCGGCGAAGGCGACGGCGAGACCGAACTGTTCATCGTCGAAGGCGACAGCGCCGGCGGCAGCGCCAAGCAGGCACGCGACCGCAAGACGCAGGCGATCCTGCCGATCCGCGGCAAGATCCTTAACGTCGCCAGCGCCAGCGCCGACAAGATTCGCGCCAATTCGGAAATCGCCGATCTCACCCTCGCATTGGGCTGCGGCACGCGGAAGGACTGCAACGCCGACCAGTTGCGCTACGACCGCATCGTCATCATGACCGACGCCGATGTCGACGGCGCGCATATCGCGACGCTGCTGATGACGTTCTTCTTCCAGGAAATGCCCGACGTCGTGCGGCAGGGTGCGCTCTATCTCGCCCAACCCCCGCTTTACCGCCTCACCGCCGGGAAGGAGAGTGCATACGCTCGCGACGACGCCCACCGCGCCGAGCTGGAGGCCACCGTGTTCAAGGGGAAGAAGGTCGAGGTCTCGCGCTTCAAGGGGCTCGGCGAAATGAACCCGCAGCAGCTGCGCGAAACCACGATGGCACCTGCCAGCCGCAGCCTCATCCGGATCACCCTGCCGGCCGAACACGAACAGCGCCACGCGATCCGCGAACTGGTCGACCAGCTGATGGGCCGCAATCCGGAAAACCGGTTCAACTTCATCCAGAACAACGCCGGCGAATTCGACCGCGAGATGATCGACGCCTGAGGTTCGGCGGGCCGGCGGCGCCCGAACCGCCGTAACTGCCGAATTCGGCGCCCGCACATGCGCCGAAATTCGGCGCCAGGGCTGGCAAACGCGCGCCCGCACTTGCCCTTGCCAGCCGGCCCGCTTACGCAAGCGTCAAGTTGTTTGGAGAAACGGGTATGGTCGATCGGTTCGAGGGCACCAGCAGTTACATCGCCACCGAGGACCTCAAGGTCGCGGTGAACGCGGCGGTGACGCTGCGCCGTCCGCTGCTGGTGAAGGGCGAACCGGGCACCGGCAAGACGGTGCTCGCCTACGAGATCGCGAAGGCGGTCGGCGCGCCGCTCATCGAGTGGAACGTGAAGTCCACCACCAAGGCACACCAGGGCCTTTACGAATACGACGCGGTCGCCCGTTTGCGCGACGGACAGCTCGGCGAGGAGCGGGTCCACGACATCCGCAACTACATCAAGCGCGGCAAGCTGTGGGAGGCGTTCACTTCCGAGCAGCTGCCCGTGCTGCTGATCGACGAGATCGACAAGGCCGACATCGAGTTTCCGAACGACCTGCTGCAGGAACTCGACCGGATGCGGTTCGACGTTTACGAAACGCAGGAGACGATCGCCGCGAACGAACGGCCCATCGTCGTCATCACTTCGAACAACGAAAAGGAATTGCCCGACGCCTTCCTGCGCCGGTGCTTCTTCCACTACATCAAGTTCCCCGATCGCGACACGATGCGCGAGATTATCGAGGTGCACTATCCCGGCATCCAGAAGATGCTGGTGACCAAGGCGATGGACGTCTTCTACGAAATCCGCGACGTGCCCGGCCTCAAGAAGAAGCCGTCGACCAGCGAGCTGCTCGACTGGCTCAAACTGCTGCTGAACGAGGACATGCCGCTGGAAGTCCTGCAGGACCGCGATCCGACCAAGGCGATCCCGCCGCTGCACGGTGCGCTGCTTAAGAACGAGCAGGACGTAATGTTGTTCGAACGCCTCGCCTTCATGGCGCGGCGGCAGAACTGACCCGCTAGCTTACCGCGAAGCAGTCTATACCGGATCGCTTGAGGGTGCCGCACAATGCATGCGCGCCCGGAGCGGTCACGCGCAACCGGTAGTACCGCTTCGAATTGACGGTCGCAGGTTCGATCGTGCGGTCAAGACCGGCCAGGTCGGGCCGCGCCCGGACGAGCCGGCTCCAGTGCGCCGTCGCCTCCCCCGGCGACGTCGCCGCGGCGAGCTGAATGGTCTGCCCCCCGCCCCGCCGCACCGGCCCGGCACGCTCCGGCGCGGCGGCCTGTGCTGCGAGCGCAGATGGCATCCGTTCCATCGCGGCCGCCGCCAGGCGAACGGGTTCGGCCCCGGGCAACGTCCCGTCGTCTGGCACGGGCGAATCGACCAGACCGGCCAGCGTCGCGGCCGCGGACGAGCGGATCAACGGAGCGTCGGTCACGATCACGGCGGTCGAACCGAATTTCGTCAGCTGGTAGAGCGATGCGGCAAACGCGCGCGGCAGGCGGATGCAGCCGTGCGAGGCGGGGTACCCCGGCAGGTGGCCGGCATGAAGCGCGATACCGCTCCACGTCAGGCGCTGCATGAACGGCATCGGCGCGTTGCTGTAGATGTTGGAACGGTGCTTCACCCGCTTCTGCAGGATCGCGAACACGCCCGAAGGTGTCGTGTGCCCCTTCTTGCCGGTGGAAACCGGGCTCTCCTTCCACAGCTCGCCGTCGCGGAAGACGAACATCCGCTGCGACGGCTTGCTCACCACGATGACCACGCCGTCCGCCATCATGTCTTGCACCGTGGGGACGGGCGGAGCCGGCGGAGGGAGGTCAAGTTCGGCCGCGACGGGCGCGGCTTCCAGCAGGACAGGTTGGGCTTCGATGCGCGGCGCGGACATGCTCGCGAGCGGAAACCAGGCCGTCATCACGAACAA
Organism: Tsuneonella amylolytica; assembly: GCF_003626915.1. NCBI lineage: Bacteria > Pseudomonadati > Pseudomonadota > Alphaproteobacteria > Sphingomonadales > Erythrobacteraceae > Tsuneonella > Tsuneonella amylolytica. The sequence continues at coordinate 2,629,268 of NZ_CP032570.1, read as the reverse complement.
ACATCCTGCGATTGCGCGCACCAGCGCTTCCCCGACGACTCCTGACAGGCGTTAACCTTTAGTTTACGCCGGGCTTACGGACAAGTCCGGGGGGGTTTTCGCGCCGGCCTCAATCTGGAATAAGGCCGGCAGTCGCAAACAAACCTGCATCGAAAGGCAGGAACCAATGGTCCAGGATCGCGAAAGCGAACGACATTCCGTAGAAGTATGGGGGCATTACCGCACGCCGAACGGCGGCAAGCGGGACGTGCCGATCAAGGACCTTTCCGAGAGCGGAGCCAAGTTCTACGACAAGTTCTCCAGCCTGATGCCGGGTGCCGAGATCAGCCTGAAGATCGAGACGCTGGGCCCCTTCCCCGCGACGATCCGCTGGCAGGAAGGCGGCTACGTGGGCGTCGCGTTCCACAGCAAGCTCTACGGCCCGACGTTCGACCACATCCGCCTGCGACTGAGCCGCCAGTAGGCGCGGTTCGTCAGAGGACGTAGGCGAGCTCGAAGTCCCCCCACCGCCGACCGTTGATGACCAGCGGCACATAGACGTTGCGAACGATCTCGTAAGTCCGGCCGTCGCCTTCCTGGCGATAGACGGCCATCATGTAGGGCGCGTCGCTGGTCTTGGCCTTGCGGTCGATCGCATCGAACAGGATGCGGCCGTTGCGGCAATACTTGGTGTCGTGCGCGATGTCGCCGGTCGGCTGGCGGCTGCGGTCCGACACGTGGGTGGGCAGGAAGCCCTTCATGTCGGCCTGGCTGCACATCTTGATCGGCCCGCCTTCCGCGACGACGCGGTCGTTGACGGGCCGCCAGTTGCGATCTGCCCAGTCGCTGAGACCGGTCCTGAACCGCGGCGGGTTGCTGCCGGGGATTTCGCGATACGACTGGTCGAACAGGTCGGTGCCCGTCAGTTCGCCCGCGGCGACCGCTTCTTCTGCACGAGCGACGATCTCGCGGGCGTAGCTCTGCGCCTTGTCCACCATCGCGCTGTCGGCGGGCGAGAGGCCGGCCTTCACCAGTTCGTCGAACATGGCGCTTGCGGTGAGTTCGAGGTCCTCGATCTTGGCATGGGCACCGGACAGGCGATGTTCGTTCTCGATCGCCGCGCGGTCGAACGATTCGAGCACGTCCTGCACCGCGTGCACATGGTTGCTGATGGTCGCGGTGGCGCGTGTGATGCTGTCGTTCTGCCCGTCGACCTCGACGATCAGTTCGTTGACCGAGCGCATGGTGTGCTGGATCTGACCGACCGACAGCTTGGCCTCCGCGCTCGACTTCGCGCCGCTCTCGATTTTCGAGATGACCTCGTCGGCTTCCTTGCCCAGCGTGTCGATCGTGCGCCCGATCTCCTCGGTCGCGCGGCGGGTATCGCTGGCGAGGCTTTTCACCTCGTTCGCCACGACCGCGAAGGTCCGGCCCGCATCGCCCGCGCGCATCGCCTCGATCGTGGCGTTGAGGGCGAGGATATTGGTCGTCTCGGCGATCTGGTCGATCTCCTGCGCGCTCGAACGCACCTGCGCCATCGCGGCGGCGAAGCCGGTGACGTGCTGGGTCAGCGTCTCGACGAGTTCGAGCAGGTCGGTGATCTGGCCGAGCGACGATGAGATCAGGCTCGACCCCTCGCTCAGCCGTTCGATTGCGCGTTCGGACAGCAGGCGCGCCTCGTCGCTCGCCTGTGCGACGCGCATCTGGTCCTTCTCTAGCGCGGAGACGGTTTCCTGCAGCGCCGAATGTTCGGCCCGCAGTTTTTCCGAGCTTACCATCACCGATTCGATGATGCCGGCCACGTCGGTGCAACCGACGGTGACTTCGCCGCAGCTGGCGGAAATGCGGTCGATGCCGTGACCGGCGGCGATGTCGATCGAATTGAGTTTCATGTGTCCCCCCGGCCTCCAAAAAGCCGTCCGGAAGGCGATACGGGGTCCATGGTTAGCGAACTGTAAAGCCGGGACCGACAATCTCGCCCGCGCGGTGCTGGCGCGCGGGTCCAATGCGGGGTATGCCCGTTTCCATGTTCTTCAACTTCGTCGACGAGCTGCGCGCGGCGGGCATTCCCGCCAGCTTCAAGGAACACCTCACACTGCTCGAGGCGCTCGAGCAGGACGTGATCGAACAGACGCCCGAAGCGTTCTACTACCTCAGCCGGGCGACCTTCGTGAAGGACGAAGGGTTGATCGACCGGTTCGACCAGGTCTTCCAGAAGGTCTTCAAGGGCGTTCTGACGGACTACGGCCAGCAGCAGGTCGACATCCCCGCCGACTGGCTGAAGGCGGTCGCCGAGAAGTTCCTCACCGAGGAGGAAATGGCCGAGATCAAGTCCCTCGGCTCGTGGGACGAGATCATGGAGACGTTGAAGAAGCGGCTCGAGGAACAACAGAAGCGCCATGAAGGCGGCAACAAGTGGATCGGCACCGGCGGCACCAGCCCGTACGGCAACGACGGCTACAATCCCGAGGGCGTGCGGATCGGTGGAGAGAGCAAACACAAGCGCGCACTCAAGGTCTGGGAAAAGCGCGAGTTCAAGAACCTCGACAACACGCGCGAACTGGGCACCCGCAACATCAAAATGGCGCTCCGCCGCCTGCGCCGGTTTGCGCGCGAGGGGGCGGCCGACCAGCTCGATCTCGACGCGACGATCGAGGGGACGGCCAAGCAGGGCTGGCTCGACATCCACATGCGGCCCGAACGGCGCAATGCGGTCAAGTTGCTGCTCTTCCTCGACGTGGGCGGATCGATGGACCCGTTCATCAAGCTCGTCGAGGAGCTGTTCAGCGCCGCCACGGCGGAGTTCAAGAACCTCGAGTTCTTCTATTTCCACAACTGCCTCTACGAAGGCGTGTGGAAGGACAACCGCCGCCGCTGGGCGGAACGGACGAAGACCTGGGACGTGCTCCACAAGTACGGTCACGATTACAAGATCGTGTTCGTGGGCGACGCGGCGATGAGCCCGTACGAAATTACCCATCCGGGCGGCAGCGTCGAGCACATGAACGAGGAAGCCGGGGCGACCTGGATGCAGCGGGTCACGAACACGTATCCCGCGACCGTGTGGCTGAACCCGGTGCCCGAACAGCAATGGGGCTATTCGCAGTCGACCAAGGTGATGAAGCAGCTGGTTAACGACCGGATGTACCCGCTCACGCTCGACGGGCTCGACGACGCCATGCGGGAGCTGAGCCGGAAGCACGGCTGATTGGAGGGACGCCGATGAAACGCGTTTATGCGATGGCGCTTGCGGCGTCGGCCACGACCGCGGCGACCATCGCTTTCCGGAGCGACGAAGTCGAGCGCAAGGTGGACCTCTGCGGCGACAGGATCGAGTTGGTCCGCGAGGAACTCGGCCAGCCGAAGCTCGATCGCGAGCCGGCGAACGCCGACAAACCTCTGCTGATCGCCGCCGTCGACAAGCGGGTCGACGGATGTGCGGTCATGCAAATGAAAGGCGACGTCAACGACATGCGGCCAATCCCGCAAACTACCGACGATCCGAAGCTCCAGCCTGCTCGCTGACCCCCGGCCGTTATTGCCGGTCGAGTTCGTCGTTCAGTCGCAGGCTGCAGCGCCAGAAGAAGAATGCCGGCAGAAGCCCCAGCAGAGTTGCGGTGTACAGAACCACCTGCACGCTGTCCTCGCCGAAGCTCGGCTTGATTGCGTCCGACAGCATTCCGAACAGCAGTGGTCCGAAGCCCAGCCCGATGAGGTTCTGGAAGAACAGCAGCACTGCGGCCGCCATCGCGCGCGAGCGGATCGGGACAAGCCCCTGCACGCTCGAATAGACCGGCCCGTAGTAGAGCGAATTGAGGACGGTGGGAAGAAACAGGAGGACAAGCGCGATACGCCAGTCTTCGGCCGCATACCCGAGGTAGGCGATGGGGATCGCAACGGCCATTCCGATCGCCGGCGCGGTCAGCACATGCCGGCGATTGATGGCCCCCCAGCGGTCGGCGATCTTGCCGCCCAGCCATGTGCCAAGGATGCCGGCGATACCGTTGACGATACCGAAGTACAGGCCGACTTCGCCCGGAGAAAGACCGTGCGTACGCTGGAAGAAGATCGTCGCCCAGGTCGTCTTGCCATAGCTGAGGAAGGCCGCGCTGGAGGCTGCGACCAGCAGAAGGACCATCGCGCGCGAGCCCAGGATGGGCTTCAGCATCGCGCGGATACGCGGGATCAGCGGAAGCACGGGTTCGTCGGCCTGCTGGGCCGCTTGCGCCGCCGCCCGCTCGCGGAACACGTCCGAAAAGCGGGGCTCCTTCAGGACGGTCCACACGACGACAGCCATGATCACACCCGGAAGTCCGACGATGACGAACGCCATGCGCCAGCCGACCGCGTCGGCGAGCTGGCCGCCGATGATCATGCCGAGCAGGGTTCCGACCGGGATACCCAGCGCATAGAACGCAAGAGCCGAAGCGCGCCGTTCGTTGGGTACGATGTCGCTGATCAGCGAATGCGCCGCAGGAGTGCATCCCGCTTCCCCCACTCCGACGCCGATACGCGCCAGGAGAAGTTGCCAGAAATTCTGTGCGATACCGCAGATGGCGGTCATCGCCGACCAGGTGGCCAGCGCTACCGCGATCAACCGCGGCCGGCTCGTCTGCGGCCGGTCGGCATACCGGGCGATGGGCAGGCCGAGCACCGTGTAGAACAGGGCGAACGCGAGGCCCGTCATCAACCCGATCTGGGTGTCGGAGAGGTTAAGATCCTTCGCGATCGGCTCGGCAAGGATGTTGACGATCTGCCGGTCGATGAAATTGAAGATGTAGACGATCAGCAGGATCCACATTGTCGCGGTCACGCCGCGCCGGGTGGCCTGTTGGGCCGGGGCAGTCGCCATCTATGTCCTCTCCGTTGCGGCCGTCGAGGGCCGCTTCGGAACGGAAGGTCTGCGACTAACCGGCGCGCGTCAACCGGTTACGCGCCTTTTTAGAAAATTCAGTACAGCAGAACCGGGGAGATCTGTTCGCGCCACGCCGCCTCGTCGGTACCGGCGACCGTTTCGAGATCGTCCGGCACGGATGCGGGGTCGTCGACCCACGCGCGCAGGGCCGGACCGCCGTTGATGACATCGATTGCGAGGCGGCCGAATTCGTACTCGTAGGCGAAGTCGCGCCACAGGTCGTAGTCCGGGTGCAGGCGGCGAATCGCCTTGAATGCGAGCGCCTGCAAACGCCACGGGCGAAATGCGTGGTGATCGTAGAACGCGTGTTCGGCATGGATCATCAAGCCGCCGCACAGCGTCTTTGCATGCTTGTGAAACGTCGGCTCGAAATAGCACGGCCGGATCGCGCAACCGGCCAGCCAGTCGGGCGCGAAGTCCCGCATCTCGCGTAGGACCGCCAGTGGTTCGAGGTCGGGGGCACCGAACAACACCTCGAGTGGCCGCGTCGTCCCCCGCCCTTCGCTGAGGTTGGTCCCCTCCAGCATCACCGTCCCGGCATAGGCGCGCGCCATGTTGAGGCTGGCGGCGTTGGGACTGGGATTTATCCATACCCGATCCTCCGGCCAGCCGAAGCCCGGCGCATCGTCGGGCCGCCAGCTATCCATTTCGACGACACGGTATGCCACGTCGATCCCGAACCGGCGGATGAACCAGTGGCCCATCTCGCCCATCGTCAGCCCATGCCGCATCGGCATTTCCGCCGCACCGACGAAACTTTCCTGCCCCCCAACGAGCAGTGTCCCTTCGATCGGGCGACCGGCCGGGTTCGGGCGATCGAGCACCCAGACTTCCTTGCCGTGCTGCGCCGCCGCTTCGAGCAGGTAGAGCAGCGTGGTGACGAAGGTGTAGATCCGGCAGCCGAGGTCCTGCAGGTCGAACAGGAACACGTCGGCGGTGCTCATCATCTGGCCGCTGGGACGGCGCACGTCGCCATAAAGGCTGAATACTGGGATGCCGTACTGCGGATCGGTCTCGTCCGCGGTCTCGACCATGTTGTCCTGCTTGTCGCCCTTCAACCCATGCTGCGGACCGAACGCGCTGGTGACGTTCACCCCAGCGGCGACCAGCGCGTCGAGACTGTGCGTCAGATCCGCCGTTACCGACGCCGGGTGCGCGACGAGCGCGACGCGGCGGCCTTTGAGTTGCGCAAGAAGGCTTGGCTCTTCCAAGAGCCGGTCGATGCCGAATTTCATGATCCGTCGGGTGGCCCAACCTCGGCGACGAAGCAAGACGGGTCGTGGAAGTCGGGCTTGGCTTCGGGATGCGCCAGCGCCCAGTAGCTGACGGCCCCGCCCTCCTCCTCCACGACGGCCGCGAAGTTCGCATCGCAGCGCCCCAAGGGGATGAGGTCGGCCGGAATGGCCGCATCGAAAATGGCGAACGTGCTTCCCTGGCGCATCGCGCAGTCGGGCTCGCGCGAGGCGGGCCGCTCGGTCATGCCCTCGCGATAGGAGGCGAAGTCGTATGCCGCCCAGCGCTCCGACGGTGACAGGTTGAATTCGCTGTAGGCCGCGCCGCCCACCGGTCGCAGGAACAGTTCGAAACAGGTCGTGCGCCAAAGCTCGTCGGCGCGCCCCCGACCGGCGAACGGCGGGACGACAAGCTTGCCGCTGCCTTCCACCCGCCAGCGCACACGCAGCCAGTCGGCCGTGTGCCCGATTACCTTGGCCTCCACCGCGGTCACCGCAAGCGGCGGCCGGGAAGGATGGGCCGTCAATCGATGCGTTTGCATGGCTCGCCCCCCGTGCTAACCGCCCGCCGCCATGAGCGAGACCAAATCCGATCTGCTGCGCCTGCTCGAAGAGCGGGGCTATGTCCACCAGACGACCGATGCAGCGGGGCTGGACGCCCTCGCCGCGCGCCAGATCGTGCCCGGGTACATCGGCTTCGACGCGACGGCGCCATCGCTGCACATCGGTAGCCTCGTGCAGATCATGATGCTTCGTCGGCTCCAGCAGACGGGCCATAAGCCGATCGTGGTGATGGGCGGCGGGACGACCCGCATCGGCGATCCGACCGGCCGCGACGAGAGCCGCAAGATGCTGACCGACGAAGCGATCGCGGACAACATCGCCGGCATCCGCACCGCTTTCGATCGCCTGCTCGTCTTCGGCGATGGTCCGACCGACGCGGTGATGGTCAACAACCACGATTGGCTCGGCGAACTTGGCTACATCGAACTGCTGCAGGAGGTGGGTACCCACTTCACGGTAAACCGGATGCTGACGTTCGATTCGGTCCGGTTGCGGCTGGATCGCGAGCAGCCGATGACGTTCCTCGAATTCAACTACATGATCCTGCAGGGCTACGACTTCCGCCATCTTTCGAAGGAGATGGGCGTCCGCCTGCAGATGGGCGGCAGCGACCAGTGGGGCAACATCGTCAACGGGGTGGAACTCGGCCGGCGCATGGACGGGGCGGAGTTGTTCGGTCTCACCACGCCTCTGCTCACGACCGCCGACGGCGGCAAGATGGGCAAGACGGCTGCAGGCGCGGTATGGCTCAATGAAGAGCAACTGCCGGCGTGGGATTTCTGGCAATACTGGCGCAACGTCGACGACCGCGACGTCGGCCGCTTCCTGCGCCTCTTCACCGACCTGCCGCTGGACGAGATCGCCCGCCTGGAAAACCTGCAGGGTGCCGAGATTAACGCCGCCAAGGTCGTGCTCGCCAACGAGGTGACTGCGCTGGTGCGGGGCGAGGAAGCAGCGCGGTCGGCGGAGAGCACCGCCTCGGCCACGTTCGCGGGCGGCGCGGGGGAGGATCTGCCGACGCTCGTGCTTGATGCGGGCACGAACTGGGCATCCGCGCTGACAGCGTTCGGTTTCACCGCTTCCAACGGCGAAGCGAAGCGCAAGATCGCCGAGGGCGCGGTGAAGATCGACGGTGAGCCGGTCACCGATCCTGCCGCTCCGGCGCGGGCGGGCCGCATCAGCCTCGGCAAGAAAAAGCACGGCGTGCTCCGCTGAATTATCAATGGTTTCAGCGCATTGTCCCGAATTGGGACGCTGCGGATTAACCCAATATCAGCGTTTATTCGGCGATATGACCGCTCCACCAACCAGGGAGGGTCGTGGAGCGTGTCTGTCGGAGCTCAGTTGTCGGTCACCGATCTGCGTCGTGCGGCGCGGCATCCGGTCGATTATCCGGTGATCGCCGAACATCACGAGCGCGGCGACATCAAGATGCACGTCGCCAACCTGTCGGCACACGGCTTCATGGTCGACGGAGCCGACACGATCGCGCGCGGAGACCGGGTGATCATCCGCTTGCCGGAGATCGGGCGGATCGAAGCCTATTGCATCTGGACGCGCGACGAACGGGCGGGTTTCCAGTTCGAACGGATCATCCGGCTCGACGATTTCATGCGCATCATCGAATCGCTGCAGCCCAATCCGCGCTTGCGCCGGTCGCGCTGACCTTCTCTTTTTCGGCGCCGGTTCGGCGCGCCAAAGTTTTGCTCCACCGCTGACGGGCAGCCCTTGCTTGGCAAGCGCGCTTGGCGCTGCCATCGGCGGATGGTGAGCGCGCTCCGCCATCCCATCACGATCGCCAACTTCCGGGCATATTTCCTGTCCCGGCTGCTCGGCACGATCGCGATCAGCGCCCAGTCCATCATCATCGGCTGGCAGGTCTACAGCCTCGCCCGCCTGACGATGGACATCAAGGAATCGGCGCTGTTGCTGGGCCTTATCGGGCTCGTCCAGTTCGTCCCGCTGTTCCTGCTGACGCCGGTCGTCGGCCTGATCGCGGACACCTACGATCGGCGCTGGATCGTACGCTGGACGACACTGTTGCTTACGATCAACGCCGCGATGCTGGGTTACCTGACCTGGAGCGACGGGCTGACATTGCCGTTCCTGTTCGTCGCGGCGATGTTCGTCGGCGTCGCGCGCGCGTTTTCCGGCCCCGCATATTCCGCGCTCGCTCCCAATCTGGTTCCGCGCGAAGTCTTGCCGACCGCCATCGCGGTCAGTTCCATGGCCTGGCAGGTGGGGACCATCGCGGGACCGAGCGTGGGCGGTGTGCTCTACGCCATCCACCCCGATGTCGCCTACGCGTCGATCTCCGCGATGTTTGCCGCCGCGCTCGTTCTCATCTTCCTGATTTCGCCGGTCCCGCAGCCGGCCGTTCAGAAGGACCGTCGGCCGATCCAGCGCGTGGTCGACGGGTTCAGCTACGTGCGTAACAACCGTCTCGTCATGGCGACGATCACGCTCGATCTGTTCGTCGTGCTGTTCGCAGGCGCGACGGCGCTCCTGCCGGTTTTCGCCCGCGATATCCTAGGCGTCGGCGCGGACGGGTTCGGGATCCTGGCGGCCGGCATGGGTATCGGCGCGACCGGGGCGTCGATCTGGTTCTCCATCTTTCCGATGAAGACCGACGTCGGGATCAAGATGCTGGGTGCCGTCCTGCTGTTTGCGGTCGCGATCGTGACATTCGGCCTGTCGCGCTATTTCTGGCTCAGCCTCGTCGCGCTCGTCGTGGCGGGGGCGGCCGACATGGTGTCGGTCTACGTCCGGCAATCGCTGATCCAGCTTCACACGCCCGACGAGATGCGCGGCCGGGTCGGCGCGGTTTCGGCGCTGACGATCTCAGCTTCGAACGAGCTCGGTGAAACCGAGTCGGGTCTGCTCGCATCGGTCATCGGCCCGGTCGCGGCGGTCGTCGCCGGCGGCGTCGCCGCGATCGCGGTCACGCTTTATTGGGCCCGGCTCTTTCCCGAACTGAGGCTTGCCAAGACCTTCGACCCTCCCCAACATCTCGACGAACGCAAAGCCCAGGAGGCCACCCCATGAAAGCCGACAGCGTCCTCGCCACAATCGGCAACACGCCGCACATCCGCCTATCGCGCCTGTTTCCCGACCACGAAGTCTGGGTAAAAAGCGAACGCACGAACCCCGGCGGCTCGATCAAGGACCGCATCGCGCTGGCGATGATCGAGGATGCCGAGAAATCGGGTGCGCTGAAACCCGGCGGCACGGTCATCGAACCGACCAGCGGCAACACCGGCATCGGCCTGGCGATGGTCGCGGCGGTCAAGGGCTACAAGCTCGTGCTCGTCATGCCGGAAAGCATGAGCATCGAGCGCCGCCGCCTCATGCTGGCCTATGGCGCGACCTTCGACCTCACCCCCAAGGAAGGCGGCATGAAGGGCGCGATCTCGCGCGCGCAGGAACTCGTCGGCCAAACCGACGGGGCCTGGATGCCCAGCCAGTTCGACAACGAAAGCAACTGGCAGGTTCATGCCCGCACGACAGCGCGCGAAATACTGGCGGACTTCGCCGACAGCCCCATCGACGCGATGATCACCGGCGTCGGCACCGGCGGTCACCTGACCGGCTGCGCGGAAGTGTTGAAGAAGGAATGGCCCGGCATGCAGGCCTGGGCGGTGGAACCCACCCTGTCGCCCGTCATCAGCGGCGGCGATCCCGGCCCGCACCCGATTCAGGGCATCGGTGCCGGCTTCGTCCCCGCCAATCTTCACACCGGGGCGATCGACGGCGCTATCCAGGTCGACCCGACGGATGCCAAGGACATGGCCCGCCAGTGCGCGGCGAAGGAAGGCATCCTCGTCGGCATCTCCAGCGGCGCGACGCTGGCGGCGATCAGGCAGAAGCTGCCCGATCTCGATCCTGCGGCACGCGTGCTGGGCTTCAACTACGACACCGGCGAACGGTACCTCTCGGTGCCGGACTTCCTGCCCGAGTGAGCCGGACCGGTTTCGAGGAAGTCGCCTATCGCGACGGCGACACCGCGCTCGTCGGGCTGCTGGCCCGTCCGACCTGTACCCCGCGCGCGGCGGTCGCCGTTTTTCCGACGATCTTCAACACGACCCCTGGGGTCGAGGCGAAGGCGCTTGCGCTGGCAGATGCCGGCTACGCGGCGCTCATTTGCGATTTCTACGGCCGCGCGCCCACCGACATGGCGGAAGCTTTCGCCATGGGCGGGGCCATGCGCGGCGATGCCGCAGCGTTCCGCCGCCGGTTGCGTGCAGGTCTCGGCGCATTGCGCCAGCATACGCCAGGCCTTCCGATGCTCGCCATCGGATTCTGCATGGGCGGGCAAGCCGTACTGGAACTCGCCCGCGACGGTGCGGACCTGCTGGCGGTCGCGAGCTTCCACGGCCTGCTCGATACGGAGGCCCGGGCCGACCGGCCCATCGTCCCGCGCATCCTCGTCTGCCACGGCGACGCCGATACGCTGGTTCCGCGCGAGCAGGTGATCGGGTTCTGGGAGGAAATGGATGCCGTCGGCGCCGACTGGCACTTCCACAGCTATGCCGGCGTGGCGCACGGCTTCACCAACCCGTGCATGCTCGATGGCACTGAAAACCCGGCATACGATGCCAGCGCCGACCGGCAGAGCTGGTCGGCGATGCACGCATTGTTCGACGAAGTTCTGAGCCGGCCCTAGAACCCCTCGCCGCCCTCTCGCGGGGCGAACCGGACGAGGCGGCTGTCGGCGAGTGCGGCGGTGCGGTTGACGACCGCCGCCTGGTAGTCCGGATCCTTGATCATCTCGAAAAACGCCGCGCTGCTCGGGTAACTCGCGATGAAGCCGTCGTCCCAGCGTTCATCGTCGGGGCCGGTCACCATCGTCTGGAATGCGCCCCGCCAGATCATCGCGCCGCCCACGCGGCGGAAGACAGGACCGCTGGTCTTGCCGTATTCCTCGTATGCTCGCCGGCCGCTCCACCCTTGTCCCGCGCTCGGATGCCCCTCCGGATAATCGGCCATCTCGCGATAGCGGAGCAGGTTCAGCATGTGAATCGGCTCGTCGCGCGGTAACGCCTTGAACGCCTCGAAGTTCGCACGGCTCGGGTCGATGAACACGGTCATCCGGCATCCTCGAACCGATAGTCGGCGAACCGGTCGCGCAAGTCCTTCTTGCTGATCTTGCCGGTACCGGTGTGCGGGATGTCGTCGACGAATTCGACGGCGTCGGGCAGCCACCATTTGGCGACCTTGTCCCTCAGATGCTCGATCACGTCGGCTCCGGTGACCTCGGCGCCGTCCTTCGCGACGCAGACGAGGATGGGGCGTTCGTCCCATCGTGGGTGTGCGATGCCGATCGCGGCCGCCTCGGCGATCGCCGGATGCCCGACGGCCGCATTCTCGAGCTCGACCGAGCTGATCCATTCGCCGCCGGACTTGATGACGTCCTTCGTCCGGTCGGTCAGCTGCAAAGTACCGTCGGGATGGATCAGGCCGACATCGCCGGTATCGAACCACTGGTCCGCATCGACCGCATCTTCCTCGGCCTTGAAATAGCGCTTGATGACCCACGGGCCCCGCACCTGCAGCGCGCCCGACGTTTCCCCGTCGCGCGGAAGGACCTTCGCCGGATCGTCGAGGTCGACGCAGCGCAGTTCGACGCCGAATGCCGGGCGGCCCTGCTTCTGGACCATGTCGAGCTGCTCGCCGAAAGACATGTCGTCCCATTTCCACGGTTCCGAACCCGTCGTGCCGATGGGCGAAGTTTCGGTCATGCCCCAGGCGTGGGCGACGCTGACGCCGTTGTTCATCAGCCGCTCGATCATAAAGCGCGGCGCCGCCGACCCGCCGATGATCGCACGTTCCAGCTTGCCGACGTCCTTCACGTCCTTGCCGATGGAATCGAGATAGTTGAACATGGCGAGCCAGACCGTCGGCACGCCGGCGGAGTGCGTCACACCCTCGCGTTCCATCAGTTCGCACAACACCGCCGGGTCATTGACCGCGGAATAGACGAATTTGATGCCCGGGATGGTGCCCGACCACGGCAGGCCCCAGCTGGCGGCATGGAACATCGGGACGACCGGCAGCATCACGGCCCGGCTATCGAAATCGAAAAGGTTCGGCTGCACCCCGGCCATCGCGTGCAGCAGCGTGCTGCGGTGTTCGTAGAGCACGCCCTTGGGATTGCCCGTGGTGCCGCTGGTGTAGCACAGCATGCACGGGTCGCGTTCGCCCACTTCGGCCCATTGCGTGTCGCCGTCGTACGCGCCGATCCAGTCCTCGAACGACGGAGCGTTCTCTGCGGAATCGAAGCACACGTAGGTTTCGATGCAGGGCCAGCGATCGCGCATCCTGTCGACGATCGGCTGGAACACCGCGTCATAGAGCATCACCTTGTCCTCGGCGTGCGTGACGATGTATTCGAGCTGGTCTTCGAACAGGCGCGGGTTGATCGTGTGGAGCACCCCGCCCACGCCCACCGCGCCGTACCATGTGACGAGATGGCGGCTGTGGTTCATCGCCAGCGTGGCGATCCGGTCGCCTGTCCGGACACCCGCCGCCCGCAGCGCTTGGGTCATCTTCAGGGCATCGCGCCGCACCCCGGCCCAGGTCGTCCGGGTTTCACTGCCGTCGGCCCACCGGGTCACGTGCTCGCGATGTCCGTACTCGCGGGCCGCATGATCGATCAGGTGCGTGACGACCAGATCCCAATCCTGCATCGCGCCCAAGGCGTTCGCACCGCCTGCATTTGCCGACATCCGTATCTCCTCTCCACGCCTCTCGGCCGCGGGATGGAGCGGCGTCAGGCCACCAGTCGCAGGTTCGGCCCGCGCTGGACAGTCAGCGACACATTGGCAAGTCCCTCCACGCTTGCCAAGCGTTCGGCGAGCTCTCCGTCCAACTGGTAGCTGCCGCCGAGCCGCATCGTCGGCTCGCGCCCTTCCCCGGTCCGCAGCCGAACGCGCACTTCGCCTCGCCCGTCCGCACCGATCAGGAGCTGGTCCTTGAGCGCAGCGATGCCGTCGGGTGACACGACGTCGCACGACAGCACCATGCGCGCGCCCGCCTTTACCTCGGCCAACGGCCGGGCCCCGCGCACGGTGATGCGCGGCGGTTCGTCGGGGCTCGGGCTGTCGAGTTCGACGTTGAGGAGGATACAGGTCCCCTCCTCCGCCCACTTCACGAAGCTGGTGACTAGGCTTTCCTCGAAGCAGGCGGCCGTGAACTGCCCGCTGCTGTCGGAGAAGTCGGCGCGAACGAAGTCCTTGCCCTTGCGCGTGCGGCCCTTGTTCACCTTCTCGACCATCGCCGCCATCACCGCCGCGGAACGGCCGCCCGCCGGGCCGCCGCCATCCATCAGCGAGGCATAGCTGCGCGCGCCGTTCGCGGATGCGATCGCCCGGTGCTGCTCGACCGGATGGGCCGAGAAATAGAACCCGAAGTTGTCGCGTTCCTTCGCCATCCGGTCGGCGCGCGGCCAGTCGTCCGCATCGCGCAGACGCAGGCCGCTTTCGGGCGCGGCGTCCCCGCCGAAGAGCGCGGCCTGCCCGCTGTCGCGCTCGCGATTCGCGGCTTCGGTCAGCGCCAGCAGGAGGTCGATGTTGGCTGCCAGCTTCGCGCGGTTCGGCTCCAACCGGTCGAGCGCGCCCGCCGCGATCAACCCTTCGAGCTGGCGCGAATTCATCGATCCCTTGGGCAGGCGCTGGAACAGGTCTTCGATGGTCTCGAACCATCCGTTCGCCTCGCGCTCGGCAACGAGCGCCTCCATTGCCTTTTCACCGACGTTGCGGATGCCGGCAAGCGCGTAGCGGACGGCGTAACCGTCGTCGGTCCGTTCGACCGTGAACTCGGCTTCGGACCGGTTCACGTCCGGGGGCGCGATCTCGATCCCGGCACGCCTCGCATCGTCGACGAAGACCGCCAGCTTCTCCGACTGGTGCATGTCGAAGCACATCGAAGCGGCGTAGAATTCTTCCGGATAGTGCGCCTTCAGCCAGCCGGTCTGGTAGGCGAGCAGCGCGTAGGCGGCCGCGTGCGACTTGTTGAAGCCGTAGCCGGCGAACTTGTCGATCAGGTCGAAGAGTTCGTTCGCGCGCTTGGCCGGGATTTGCGACACCGCGTTGCAGCCATCCACGAAGCGCTGGCGCTGCGCGTCCATCTCCGCCTGCACCTTCTTGCCCATCGCGCGCCGCAGCAGATCCGCGTCGCCGAGCGAATAGCCGGCCAGGATCTGCGCGGCCTGCATGACCTGTTCCTGGTAGACGAAGATGCCGTAGGTTTCGGCGAGGATGCCTTCGAGCTTGGGGTGCGGATATTCGATCGCCACCTCGCCCGCCTTGCGCTTGCCGAACAGCGGGATGTTGTCCATCGGGCCGGGCCGGTAAAGCGAGACGAGCGCGATGATGTCGCCGAAATTGGTCGGCTTCACCGCCGTGAGCGTACGGCGCATACCTTCGGATTCCAGCTGGAAGACGCCGACCGTGTTGCCGCTCTTCATCAGGTCGTAGACCTTCGGATCGTCGAGCGGCAGCGCGCTGAGATCGATCCCGATACCCCGCTTCTCCAGCAGCTCGACCGCCTTCTGCAGTACCGACAGGGTCTTGAGGCCGAGGAAGTCGAACTTGACCAGGCCGCTCGACTCGACGTGCTTCATGTCGAACTGGGTCACCGGCATATCCGACCGCGGATCGCGGTAAAGCGGCACCAGCTTTGCGAGCGGCCGGTCGCCGATCACGACGCCCGCAGCGTGGGTGCTGCTGTTGCGCGGATACCCTTCGAGCTGCATCGCGAGGTCGATCAGGCGGCGCACCTCGTCGTCGTTGTCGTACTCGCGCTTGAAGTCGCTGATGCCGTTCAGCGTACGCGGCAGGGTCCACGGATCGGTCGGATGGTTGGGCACCATCTTGCACAGCCGGTCGACGTGCCCGTAGCTCATCTGGAGGATGCGCCCGGTGTCGCGCAGCACAGCGCGGGCCTTCAGCTTGCCGAAGGTGATGATCTGGGCAACGTGATCGTGGCCGTACTTGGCCTGCACGTAGCGGATGACCTCGCCGCGCCGGGTTTCACAGAAGTCGATGTCGAAGTCGGGCATCGACACACGCTCGGGATTGAGGAAGCGCTCGAACAGCAGGCCGAGCCTGATGGGATCGAGATCGGTGATGGTGAGCGCCCATGCCACCACGCTGCCCGCGCCCGACCCGCGCCCCGGGCCCACGGGGATGCCGTTGTCCTTCGCCCACTTGATGAAGTCGGCGACGATCAGGAAGTAGCCGGGGAAACCCATCTGGTTGATGACCCCGATCTCGAATTCGAGCCGGTCCATATAGACCCGAAGCTCGTCGTCCGAGAGTTCGCCGTAGCGTTCGAGCCGGGCGGCGAGGCCGCGGCGAGAATCCTCGGCCAGCATCCGCGCCTCGCCCTCGAGGTCGCCCGCAAGGCTCGGCAGGATCGGATTACGATTGGGCGGCGTGAAGGCGCATCGCTGCGCGATCACCATCGAGTTCGCGGTCGCTTCCGGCAGGTCGGCGAAGGTCTCCTCCATCGTCTCGGCCGACTTGACGTAGGATTCGGGATTGGATCGCGGGCGCTCGGGGGCGTCGACATGGGTCGAATGCGCGATGCACAGCATGGCATCGTGCGCCGCGTGGAAATGCGGCTCGCCGAAATTGGCCGGATTGGTCGCGACGAGCGGAATGTCGCGGGCGTAGGCAAGCTCGATCAGCGCCTCTTCCGCCGCCTCGCAGACTGGCGAACCAGCCCGGGCGATCTCGATGTAGAGCCGGCCGGGGAAGAGATTCGCGAGGCGGTCCAGCATCGCCTCGGCATCGTCGTGACGCCCGTCCGAAGTTAGGCGCGTCAGGGCCCCTTCGTGGGCGCCGGTCAGCGCGATCAGGCCATCGGTCCGCCCCTGCAGGTCATCGAGATGAACATGCGCCTCCCGTTCCATCGGCCGGTCGAGGTGCGCCCGACTGACGAGGTGGCAGAGGTTGTCGTAGCCGGTGTCGTCCTGCGCGAAGAGCGGGAGGTAATCGATCGTGTCGCCCGACCTGTCGCGCGCCACACCGAGCAGGGTGCCGATGATCGGCTGGACGCCCATCTCGAGACACGCCTTGCCGAAGGCGACTGCGCCATAGAGACCGTTGCGGTCGCAGATCGCGATCGCTGGAAAACCGCGGTCCTTGGCCAGGCGCGCGATGGCCTTCGGATCGATGGCCCCCTCGAGCATCGAGTAGCTCGACATGACGCGAAGCGGTACAAACGGGGCGAATGGCATAACGGCCAGATTAGGACTCCGACCCCGATTCGGAAGAGGGCCGCGGCCCTAGTTGTCCACAGGGGTCAGAGAAGCTCCGCGATGTCCTTTTCGATCGCGGCCGGCGTATCGGCAGGGCCATAGCGCTTCACGACGTTGCCGCCGCGGTCGACGAGGAACTTGGTGAAGTTCCACTTGATCGATTTCGATCCCATCAGGCCCGGCGCCTCGGCCTTCATCCAGTCGTAGAGCGGGCTTGCGCCGGCACCGGTGACCTCGATCTTCCCGAGGACCGGGAAGGTGACGTCGTAAGTCAGTTTGCAGAAGCTCGCGATCTCCTCGGCGTTGCCGGGTTCCTGCGCGCCGAACTGGTTGCAGGGGAAGCCGAGCACCTCGAAACCCTGGTCGGCGAACTTGCGGTGCAGCGCTTCGAGCCCTTCGTACTGCGGGGTGAAACCGCATTTGGAAGCGACGTTCACGACCAGCAGGATCTTGCCCGCCTTTTCCGACAGGTCGAGCGGTGTTCCGTCGGGGCGCTGGACGGTGAAGTCGGCGATCGTGGTCATTCGAGCAGCCCTTCGTGCAGGCGGACGACGCGGTCCATCTTGGCCGCCAGCCGTTCGTTGTGAGTGGCGACGAGCGCGGCGCTCCCTTCCCCCCTCACAAGCGCGAGGAACTGGTCGAGGACCACGTCGGCTGTCTTCTCGTCGAGGTTGCCGGTGGGCTCGTCCGCAAGCACAAGCTGCGGCCGGTTGGCGAGCGCGCGGGCGACCGCGACACGCTGCTGTTCGCCGCCCGACAGTTGGCTGGGCCGGTGCGACAGGCGATGCCCCAGCCCCAGCGAGGTGAGAATCGCACTCGCCCGCTCCTCCGACCGGTCGCGCGCCGTGCCATGAACGAGCTGCGGGATGACCACGTTCTCGATCGCGTTGAAATCGGGCAGCAGGTGATGGAACTGGTAGACGAAGCCGAGATGCTCGCGGCGCAGCGCCGTGCGCCCTTCGGGCGGCAACGCGCTGGCATCGACGCCGGCGATCTCGATCTTGCCGCGGAAGCCGCCTTCGAGCAGGCCGACGGCCTGGAGCATAGTGGATTTGCCGGAACCCGACGGGCCCAGCAGCGCGACGATCTCGCCCGGCGCGATCTGCAGGTTGACGCCGCGCAGGACATCGATCTTCACCCCGCCTTGTTCGAACGAACGGGCGAGATTGGTCAGCCGGACGACGGGTTCGCTACTCATAACGCAGCACCTGCACGGGATCGGTGCTCGCCGCCTTCCATGCCGGATACAGCGTGGCGAGGAAGCTGAGGACGAGCGCCAGCAGCGCAATGCCGACGATCTCGAACGGATCGGCGCGCGACGGCAGGGTGGAGAGGAACCGGACCGAGGGATCCCACAGTTCCTGGCCGGTCACGGTCTGGATCACGTTCACGATACCCTGCCGGAAATAGAGGATCAGCGCGCCGAGCAGCAGGCCGGCGACGGTTCCCACGGCGCCGATCGTAAAGCCGGTCGTCACGAAGATTTTGAGCAGGCTCTGCCTTGTCGCACCCATCGTGCGCATGATTGCAATGTCGCGCGTCTTGGCGCGAACCAGCATCACGAGGCTGGACAGGATGTTGAACGCGGCCACCAGCACGATCATCGACAGCGCGAAGAACATAGCCACCCGCTCGACCTCCAGCGCTTCGAACAGCGAGGCGTTGATCTGTTTCCAGTCGGACACGACTGCCTGCCCGGACAGCTTCTGCGCGAGCGGTTCGAGATACTCTTTCGCCTTGTCGGCATCGTCGGTCGTGACCTCGATCATGCCGATCGTGTCGCCCGACAGCATCAGGGTCTGGGCATCGGGAATGGGCATGACGACGAACGACTGGTCGTAATCGTAGATGCCGATCTCGATGATGGCGGCAACGCGGTAGCCGACCTGTCGCGGAACCGTGCCGAACGGCGTCGACCGGCCCGCGGGATTGATGATGGTGATCGTATCGCCGACCTGCGCGCCGATGTTCTCGGCCAGCCGGGCGCCGATCGCTACTTCGCTCGCGTCGGGCTTCAGCGGATTGAGGCTGCCGGCCACCACCTTGTCGCGCAGCCGGTCGATGTCCTGCGCGGTGTTGCCGCGCACCAGGATCGCCTCGACCCGGCCGTTGAAGGTGACGAGCAGCGGCTGTTCGATGAGCGGGCTCGCTCGCTTCACGCCCGGCGTCTGGCGAACTTCCTGCAAAACGCTCTGCCAGTTATCCAGCCGGCCGCCGTAGGCTTGGATGATGGCATGGCCGTTCAGGCCCACGATCTTGTCGAGCAGTTCGGCGCGGAACCCATTCATCACGCTCATCACGACGACGAGCAGGGCGACCGACAGCATGACCACGCCCACGCTGATGCCGGCGACGAGCGCGATGAAGCCCTCCCCCTTGCCCGGAAGCATGTAGCGTTTGGCGATGGTCCATTCGAAGGGGGATAGAAACAAGGTGGTGTCGTTCAGGCTTTCGTGATGCCGGCGGCCTTACGGGGGGCGGCGATGCGGCGCAAGGCAATGCGCGGGCTCCCGCCACTTGTCTTTGCCGCCACTTGTCTTTGAACGGCAACATCGCCATTGAGCGCCGCGAGCAGCGAGGCCCCCGACAGCCGCATGATCACGCACCATCCGTTTCACGCCGACAACGGCGACAAGCTCCGCGAGGAGTGCGGCGTCTTCGGCGCAATCCGCACCGGCGATGCCAGCGCAGTGACCGCGCTCGGCCTCCACGCGCTGCAGCACCGCGGGCAGGAAGCCGCCGGCATTACCAGTTTCGACGGACAGGAATTCTACTCCCGCCGCGGCACCGGGCACGTGGCGGAGAACTTCTCCTCGCCCGAGGCGATTGCCGAGCTGCCGGGCATCATGGCCGCCGGGCACGTCCGCTATTCCACCACGGGCGGCTCCGGCCTGCGCAACGTACAGCCGCTCTACGCCGATCTTGCCGCCGGCGGCTTCGCGGTGGCGCACAACGGCAATATCTCGAACGCGCAGGTCCTGCGCGATGAACTCGTCCGTAAGGGCGCGATCTTCCAGTCGACCAGCGACACCGAGGTCATCATCCACCTCGTCGCCACCAGCCGTTACCCCACCACCATCGACCGATTGATCGACGCGTTGCGGTTGGTGGAAGGCGCCTACTCGCTGATCGTCATGACGCCGGAAGGCATGATCGCCTGCCGCGATCCGCTCGGCATCCGCCCGCTCCAGATGGGCCGCTTGGGCGATGCGACCGTGTTCGCGAGCGAGACGGTGGCGTTCGACGTGGTCGGCGCCGATTTCGTGCGCCAGGTCGAACCCGGCGAGATTGTTCGCGTGGATTTCGACGGCAACGTCGATTCGCTGCATCCCTTCGGCAATCGCCACCCGCGGCCGTGCATTTTCGAGCACGTCTATTTCAGCCGGCCCGATTCGATTTTCGACGGCCGTTCCATCTACGAAGCGCGCAAGGCAATCGGCGCGCAGCTGGCGATGGAAAGTGCGATCGACGCGGACCTCGTCGTGCCCGTGCCCGACAGCGGGGTACCCGCAGCCATCGGCTACGCGCAGCAATCGGGCGTGCCGTTCGAACTCGGCATCATCCGCTCGCACTACGTCGGGCGCACCTTTATCCAGCCCGGTGATGGCCAGCGGCATTCGAGCGTCAAGCGCAAGCACAACGCTAACCGCGGCCTCGTCGAGGGTAAGCGCATCGTCCTCATCGACGATTCGATCGTGCGCGGGACGACGTCGATGAAGATCGTCGAGATGATGCGCGACGCGGGCGCGACCGAGGTGCACTTCCGCGTCGCCAGCCCGCCGACCGCGCATTCGTGCTTCTACGGCGTCGACACACCCGAACGATCCAAGCTGCTGGCCGCACGGATGGATGTCGAGCCGATGCGCGACTTCATCAAGGCCGACAGCCTCGCGTTCATCTCGATCGACGGCCTCTATCGCGCCGTCGGTGAGCAGCCGCGCAACAATGCCCGGCCGCAATTCTGCGACGCCTGCTTCACCGGCGATTATCCGACCTCGCTCACCGACCTCGCCGCGCGCGAGAAGGGCGACGACCAGCTCAGTTTCCCCGTACACAAGGTTGCCTGATGGCCGACGACGACAAGCCGCTTATGGGGCGCATCGCGCTCGTCACCGGATCGAGCCGCGGGATCGGTGCCGCCACCGCCAAGGCGCTGGCCGCCGCCGGTGCGCACGTCGTCCTGACCGGGCGCGACGTGAAGGCGCTGGAGGACATCGAGGACGAGATCTACGCCGCCGGTGGCGGGTCGACGATCGCTCCGCTCGACCTGTCCGAACAGGACGGTATCCCGCGTCTTGCCGCCGCCATCGCCCAGCGCTTCGACAAGCTCGACATCCTCGTCATCAGCGCGGCCTATCTGCCCACGCTGACGCCCGTCACGCAGATCGAACCCAAGCAGTTCAGCCAGGCGATGACGGTCAACGTGCTCGCCACGCAGGCGCTGATCGCCGCGCTCGACCCCCTGCTCAAGCGGGCCGGCCATGCGCGGGTGATCGGGCTCACGAGCTCGGTCGGTAGCCAGCCACGCGCGTTCTGGTCGGCCTATGCCGCGAGCAAGGCGGCCTTCGAGATGATCCTCGACTGCTATGCCGCCGAGATCGAGAAGCTCGGCGATACGCGCGTCGCGATCGTCGACCCCGGCGCCACCCGCACCCAGATGCGCGCCCGCGCCTATCCGGGAGAGGATCCGGTGACGGTCAAGCCGCCGGAGGACGTTGCTCGTCACATTGTGGATCTCGTCCAAAGCGACTTCGAAACGCGGCATCGGTCGCGCGCCTGACGGACTCGTCCTTAGCACGGCGCAGGAATCGCTTAACCATTATCGGCAAGCGTCCGGAAACCGCATCGGCGCACACTTCGCTCAACCCGGACGCACAGGTCGCGCGCCGGGTCGATCGTGAACGACAGAGCGAAGGGCCCGCCGAGATGATCAACACCACCGACCGTTACGCCCTCGCCGCGCAGGAAGACCGTTGCGCTCCGCGAACCAGGCTGAGCATCCCCGGACAGCTCCGCGCCTCGGGCGGGCGACCGTTCCGCACGGTGGTTCACGATCTGTCGATTTCCGGCTTCTCGGCCGCCGCGATCAACCGGATGCACATCGGGCAATTGTGCTGGCTGACGCTCCCGGGCCTCGAATCGCTGCAGGCCGAGGTGGTCTGGTGG
Source organism: Tsuneonella amylolytica (assembly GCF_003626915.1). Taxonomy (NCBI): domain Bacteria; kingdom Pseudomonadati; phylum Pseudomonadota; class Alphaproteobacteria; order Sphingomonadales; family Erythrobacteraceae; genus Tsuneonella; species Tsuneonella amylolytica. Next base: position 2,607,151 of record NZ_CP032570.1, on the reverse strand, counting down.
GACAACAGCGTCGTCGGGTGTGCCTTCGCCGAACTGCTGAGCCCGATCGTCCACGACAACATCCTCGCCCGCTACACCGGCGGCACCGTGTACCGGCCGCTGGCCTGAGCGGCACGAGAAGTCGGGCAGTTAGCGGCTGCCCGCCGCGATCACTCGGTCGATCAGCTTGCTGCGCGCCGCCGTACGCTCGCGTGCGGTGGCCGTCGGCCAGTTCGACACGATCGCGATCACCATCCGGCTCGCGGGCACCACAGTAATCGATTGCCCGAAGATGCCCTGCGCACCGTAGTTGCTCTGCGGATAAGCCCACCACTGATAGCCGTAGCCGTAGCCCGGCCCCATCGGATATCGCTCGCCGAATTCGACCTGCGGCGCGCCCGCGCTCGCGAACCAGCCCACCGGCACGGACGGTTGCCCTCCCTCCAGTGCGAATTGCCCCATGCGTGCATAGTCGGAAAGCCGGATCGAGATGCAGCACCCGCCGATATTGTTGCCGGTGAGGTCGGCCATCCAGAACAAGCCGCCCTCGAAACCGGCCGGATCGACGATCTTGGCCTTCGCATAGGCTGCGAGCGACTGCCCCGTCGCCGCCGCCACCAGATCGCCGAGCAGGTTCGTCTCCAGCGTCTTGTAGACCCACTTCTGCCCCGCAGGCGCCTCGCGCGTCAGCTGCCGGGCGTAAGTGACCGCCTGCGGTTCGCCCTCTACCGGTGCGACTTGGAGCATCCGGGCGACGTCGCTATCGGGGTCGGTGTAGTCCTCGTTCCACTTCACGCCCGACGTCATCGTGGCGAGCTGGCGGACGGTCACCCCGTCGTAGGCCGTGCCCGCCAGTCGCGGCAGGTAGCGCGTAACCGGATCGTCGAGCGACGCGACGAACCCGTCCTTCACCGCTGCGCCCAGCAGCGTGGAGGTGAAGCTCTTGCCGACCGAAAAACTCGTCCACCGGCCGGTCGGTCCGAACCCCAGCCTGTATTTCTCGTATCGGACTCGACCGTCCTGCACCACCATGATTCCCGCCGCATCGCTGTCGGCGAGATAGGCATCGAGCGCGCCGATCGTGGCTGCATCGAACGCGGTCCCCGCCGGCAATGCGCGGACCTTCGGTGCCGGCGCGGTGTCGTACCCGACGAAGAAATCCTCCATCCGGCGGAAGCGGTCGGACCGGGTCGCATCGTCCCAGAACAGCACTTGCTGGTCGGCGACCGGTATCGTTTGCGAAGGCGTTGTCGTGCGAACCGGCGGTTCGGCCGAAACTGCCGCGCACGATGCCAGCGCCAGTGCGGCGCATGAGACCAGGAAACCGCGCATCGTCACTCCTTAATGAGGGTCACCTGATGGACGTCGATCCCGCGCCCCCGGAAACCGCCTTCGCAATACATCAGGTAATATCGCCACAACCGCACGAACCGCTCGTCGAAACCGGCGGGCAGGCGGTTTTCGGCAACCGCTGCATCGAAGTTCTCGCGCCAGATGCGCAGGGTTTCGGCATAATCGAGGCCGAAATCGGCCTGGTCGGTCCACTTGAGACCTCGCTCTTCGGCGAGCTGCCGGAACTCGCTCGTCCGGATCAGCAGTCCGCCGGGAAATATATAGGCCTGGATGAAATCCGCGCTGGCGGCGTACCAGTCGAACAGTTCGTCCTTCATCGAGATGAACTGTATCGCGGCCCGCCCGCCGGGCGCGAGGTTGCGGGCGATGCAATCCATGAAGTCGGGCCAGTACTCCCGACCCAGCGCCTCGACCATCTCGACGCTGGCGATGGCATCGTAGCGGCCGTGCGTGTCGCGGTAGTCCTGCTTGAGGAAGCGGGGCTGGTGATGCGACCCTTCGCCCTTTGCCCGGCAATACTCCAGCTGCTCGTCCGACAGGCTGATCGCGTCGACCCGCGTCGTCCCGGTCGCTGCGGCAGCATGGGCGAGCATGCCCCAGCCGCACCCGATCTCGAGCAGTCTATCCGCCTCCTGCGCGCGCACCCGGTTGAGCATCGCGGTGACCTTGCCGAGCTGGGCGTAGTCGAGCTCGGTCAGCATCTGCTGGACTTGCGACGGCGCGGACGAAGGTTCGAAGATCGCGCTGGAATAGCACATCGATTGCCCGAGCCATGCCGCGTAGAAGTCGTTGCCGAGGTCGTAGTGCGCGTGGATGTTGCGCTGCGCCCCGGCATGGGTGTTGCGGTTCAGCCAGTGCGCGAACTTCGCCGCCCAGCGGAACGGTCCGCTGGCGCGGCCGGTATCGCCCAAGGTTTCGCCGTTGGCCATGAACAGCGCGAAGACGGGGACGGGGTCGGGGCTGTCCCATTCGCCCGCTTCCCACCCCTGGTACCACCCGATCGACCCGTTGGTCGCCAGCCGGACGAGCGCGCGCCAGTCGCGCAAGTGGACTTCCGCCTCGAATCCGGGATTGCGACCGCCCAGCAGGCGGCTCGTGCCGTCGGGCAGGTGGCCGAGGATCGAGCCAGTCTCAAGCCCCGCGTCGATGCGGTCGAGAACCTTGTGGAAGCCCGGCGCGATCAGCCGCGCGAAGGGTCCGGGACTGCGCTCGAACCGTGCGCCCGCCGCCAACAGGGGTGTCCCCCGCTCGATACCCTCTGCCCGCATGCCGCGCCTATGCACCCGGCCCGCGCGGGAGCGCAACCGTCTACTTGCGCGCCTTGCGATAGGCCGCGAGTGCCCGTTCGCGCGCTTCCTTGTGCCCGATCATCTTGACCGGATAGTCGCCGCGCCGGTCGTCGGGCGGATCGTGGATCGTCTCGTCGTCGAAGTCGGCGAGTTCGGGCACGTATTCGCGGATGTAGTCCGCGGCGTCGAACTTCTCGCTTTGCGTCAGGGGGGCCATGATGCGGGAGAACATGTTGCTGTCCACCCCGGTGCCGCTGATCCATTGCCAGTTGACGCCGTTGTTGCCGTAGTCGGCATCGACGAGACAATCCCAGTACCATCGCTCGCCGTGCCGCCAGTCGATGAGCAGGTGCTTCACGAGGAAGCTGGCGGCGATCATGCGCACGCGGTTGTGCATCCACCCGGTCTGCCACAACTGCCGCATTCCGGCATCGACGATCGGATAGCCGGTCATGCCCTTCTGCCAGCAGGCGAGGTCTTCGGCGATGAGATGGCCGGCGTCCGGATTGCGCCACAGCACCCGCTCGTCGTAGTCGCGGTAGCTCTCCTTCGGATAGTCGGGAAACTGCGCGATCACGTTTTGCGAGAAATCGCGCCAGATGAGTTCCTTGCCGAAAGTCGCCCAGCCCCGGCCCCGCCGCCCCTGCAAGGCATGCCAAACCTGCGCCGGGCTGATCTCACCCCAGTGCAGGTGCGGCGACAGGCGGCTCGAGCCGTCCCTTGAGGGCAGGTTTCGGCTGTCGTCATAATCGGCGACCATGTCCTCCCATTCGGCCAGGCGGTCGTGCGCCGCCGATTCGCCGACATGCCAGAAATCGCGCATGCCGCCCGCCCAGTCCGGCTTCGTGGGCAGCAGGTCCCAGTCGGCCAGATCGTCGCTGTCCGGCCACTCGTCCGGACCGTGGATCGTCTGGGGAGCGGGCAGCGGATCGCGCGGCGGCATCTCGTCGAGCATCGCCTTGGAGAACGGGGTGTAAATTTTGTACGGATCGCCTGACCCCGTCGTCACGGCCCCGGGCGGCATCAAGTAGTTTCCGTCGTAGAGCGCCAGGTCCACGTCCTTGGCGAGCGCATCCTCGGCCTTCCGCCACCACGGTTCGTAGTGACGCACCGCGTGGACCGAGGCTGCCCCGGTTTCCTCGGCGATCTTCGCGATCTCCGTTGCCGCATCGCCTCGCCGGAGGACGATGCGCGACCGGTGCTTGGCGAGATCGGCACCGAGGCTTTCGAGCGAGTGATGCAGCCACCACCGGGCCGCACCGCCGATCGCGTGGTCGCCGGCCGCGTCGTCGTCGAGGACATAGACCGGGATCACCGGTCCGGCTTCGGCGGCGGCGTGGAAGGCGGGCTGGTCGGCGAGGCGGAGGTCGCGGCGAAGCCAGACGATATGCGGAGCGGTCATCCCATCCGGAACCCGAGGCAGCGCATGCCGGTTCCCTCGCCATGACTTCGACCGATACAGTGAACCCGGAAGAGCCACCCGTTCCGGCCGAGACCGTCCGTCTGCCGACTCGCGGCTTCACGATCGACCGCACGAAGGCGCTGATCGCGGCGGCGGTGCTGTGGGCGGGTTTCGCCGTGATCGTCTGGGCGGTGACGACCGGTCGCACGACCCATTTCGACCGCTGGGGCCTGATGATCAACCGGAGCGGCGACCTCACCGCGCTGAGCGGCCCCGAACTGGTCGCCGAATCGGTGCGCGACATCACTGCACTGGGCGGCGTGCTGCTGCGCAACCTGTTCGCCATCGGTGCGGTCGTCGCGCTCCTGTTCCTCAAGCTGCGCCGAGAGGCGGTGCTGTTCGCCGCGACCGTCGCGACGGGGTGGATCGTCAACAGCGGCATGAAGGCGCTGGTCGGCCGCCCCCGCCCCGAGATCGTGCCCCACCTGACCGAGGCCGGCGGCATGAGTTTTCCCAGCGGCCACAGTTTCAATTCCGCAGTTGTCTACATCGCGATGGCACTGGCCTTCGCATCGCTCAGCGCGCGGCATTCGGTGCGCTACACGATCGTCGGCAGCGCGATGGTGCTGTCGGCCATGATCGCCTGGAGCCGTGTGATGCTGGGCGTTCATTTCCCGAGCGATGTGACCGCCGGCTGGCTCGGCGGTGCCGGGTGGGCGTTTCTCGCGGCGGCACTGCTCTACCGTCCGGCCCGGGCCGCGGCCGATAGCACCGATCCCCACCCCGCTATCCCGCCGAACAGCGGAGCCCGGACAGGGGAACGGTGAAGCGGTCGCGCGCCCTCGGGTCGTAATAGCGCGCGTCGCGCAGGCGATAGACGCCGTCCTGCCCCGGTTCGATGAGCGGCGTTCGGCTCCAGAACAGGAATGCGCGCACCTGCGGATCGCGCCCGGCTATTTCCGCAAGGTTGCAACGTGACAGCGGAACCCCGGGAAGGACAACGCCGTCCACCGCGTAAAGCCCGTCGCCGCCGGTGATCCGCTGGCGCGCGAACGACAGCAGGGGCGGCGGGCTGGCGATGACGACGCCGCTACCGGTGGGCGCGCTGCCGCTGCCGTGTTCGACCGAGCGGGTGATCGCGGCATTGACGCCGATGTAGGCAAGCACGACCGCCAGCGCCGCCCGTGCGGGCGCGCGCCAGTTTCCGCCGCGCTTCTCCTGTCGCAGCGAGAACCATGTCGCCGTGCCCATCAGCAACCACAGCCACACGTCGACGATGAACAGCACGTCGCCGTAGAACCACCGGTGCGAGAACGGTTCGAGCAGGCGGACGCCGTAGACGTTGAGCCAGTCGAGCGCCGGGTGCGTCAGCGTGGCGAGCAACGAGAGCACGTAGAGCCAACCGAAATCGACCCTTGTCCGCCCCTCCGGCCGCTTGCCGCGCCGCGCCTGCCAGCGATCGAACCACCAGAGGCCGCCCGCTACGAGCAGCGGCAGCAGCACCCACGCGATCGGCCCGTGAGTGATGCCGCGGCGGAACGCGAGATGCTCGACCCCCTCGAGCCAGGCGAAGCAGCCGACATCGATGTCGGGCACGTTGGCGCCGATTATCAGCGCGGGCATCGCAAGGCCGGTCTTCCGCTTGAGCCCGGCCTGCCCGATCAGCGCGCCGACGAGACTGTGCGTCAGGTTGTCCATCGGGCGCCCATTACGGAGGCGATGTCACACATGTCACAGTGTCCAGGGTGACTTGTCGCCTTGTCCTCCCGCTCGAACGTTTCCACGGAGTGGGATTGGCTCGCGATGAGAGAACCAGCGTTCGCAGTCATGCGGTTGCGATGGCATGACTACGAGCCTGTAGGACAGCGTTTTGCGTAACCGTCAGCGGGGATCGTCCGCGTTCGGCGCGCCCTGCCCTGGCGGGCGGCTGCTGACGGGATCCTCGGCGGTATCGCCCACCGTCCAGGTCTGGCCGGTCGCGAGCAGCTTCGCGAGGTCGGCGGTCTTGCCGCTCGTCGCCTTCGCGCGCTCCTGCGCTACTGCGCTTTCGAAGGTCGGTGCCGGATCGTCGTAGAGCACGCCCAGCGCCATCGGGAACGGGCCGAACGGCATTTCAACGAGCATATGCGCGATCGAGCGGTTGCGGGTGTCGTGAACGATGACGCCCGCCGCTTCCCACTCGCCGTCCACCACGTCGACGACCTTGAGCTGCAGCGCGTCGCGATCGAGCGCGATGCCCTTCGTGCCCTTGGCGAACAGCATCGGCTCGCCGTTTTCCAGCCAGAGCTGGCGATCCTCAGCCCCCTTCGGCGCGGCAAAATCGTCGAACACATCCTTGTTATAGACGATGCAGTTCTGGAATATCTCGATGAATGCCGCGCCCTGATGGGCGTGTGCGGCCTTGAGCACTTCGGGCAGGTTCTTGCTGACGTCGAACCCCCGCCCAACGAAGCGGGCCCCGCTGCCGAGCGCGAACGCCGCCGGCCGCGCGGGATGGTCGACCGAACCGTAGGGCGTCGACGGACTGCGCGTCCCCTCGCGGCTGGTGGGCGAGTACTGGCCCTTGGTGAGGCCGTAGATCTCGTTGTTGAACAACATGATCTGCATGTTCACGTTGCGGCGGAGCACGTGCATCAGGTGGTTGCCGCCGATCGACAGCCCGTCGCCGTCGCCGGTCACCAGCCATACGTCGAGTTCCGGATTGGCGAGCTTCACCCCCGTCGCCACCGCCGGTGCGCGGCCGTGGATGGTATGGAAGCCGTAGCTTTCGATGTAGTACGGAAACCGGCTCGAACAGCCGATGCCGCTGACGAACACGGTCTTCGCCGGATCGCAGCCGAGTTGCGGCAGCGTCCGCTGTACCGCCTTCAGGATCGCGTAGTCGCCGCACCCGGGGCACCAGCGCACCTCCTGGTCGGTCTCCCAGTCCTTCAGCGTGGTCTGGATGGGGGTCATGTCGTTCATGTCAGTTGTCCCGGTCGTGATGCAGGCGCAGATGCCGCGGCAGGGAGCCATCGTCATGCCCCGCCTCCGGATTGGGCAGCTGGGTGTCGTCTGCGGGAACTTCATCGCCGCCCGCGTTGCCGGGCACGCCGTCGAAATAGGTCGCGATCGCGGCTTCGAGCTCGGCGATCTGGAACGGCTGGCCGCTGGTCTTGGTGAATGGCTGGGCATCGACGAGATACTGGTCGCGCAGCACGGTCTTGAATTGGCCGGTGTTCATCTCTGGCACCAGCACCCGGTCGTAACCGCGCAGCAGATCGCCGAGGTTGGCGGGCAGCGGCCAGATGTGGCGCACGTGGATATGGCTCACGTCCATGCCCTTCTTCCGGCTGCGCATCACCGCCTGGTGAATGGGGCCGAAGGTGCTGCCCCAGCCTACGACCGCAAGCTTGCCGCCCAAGCTCCCATCGTCCGAGCCGAGCTCGACCTGCTGGTCGGGCATGTCGACACCCAGGATCTTGTCCCGCCGCGCATCGGTCATCGCCTGGTGATTACCGGGCGAATAGTCGATGTGGCCGGTGTCCACCGCCTTCTCGATGCCGCCGATGCGGTGCATGAGGCCGGGCGTGCCGGGTTTGATCCACGGCCGCGCGCCTTTGCCGTCGCGCTTGAACGGCAGCAGCACGTCGCCCGCGTTTTTCTCTTCGAGGAACTGAACCGGCGCGCGTTCGAACGCGCTCGGGTCCGGCACCTTCCACGGTTCGGCGGCATTGGCGATGTAGCCGTCGGTCAGCAGCATGACCGGGGTCATGTACTGCACCGCGATGCGGCACGCCTCGATCGCGCATTCGAACACGTCGGCCGGGCTGCGCGCGGCGATCACCGGCATCGGTGCGTCGCCGTTGCGGCCGTAGACCGCCTGATAGAGGTCGCTCTGCTCGGTCTTGGTTGGTAGCCCGGTCGAGGGCCCGCCACGCTGCGAGTTGACGATCACCAGCGGCAGTTCGGTCATGATGGCAAGGCCCATCGCCTCGCCCTTCAGCGCAATGCCGGGGCCGGACGACGAGGTGATGCCGAGCTGCCCGGCATAGCTTGCGCCGATGGCCGCGCAGATCGCGGCGATCTCGTCTTCCGCCTGGAAGGTCGTGACGTTGAATTCCTTCAGCCGCGCGAGGTGGTGCAAAATCGCGCTGGCCGGAGTGATCGGATAGCCGCCGAAGAACAGCGGTACCTCCATCAGTTGGCCGCCCGCCACGAGGCCCAGCGCCACCGCCTCCGCGCCGGTAATCGTGCGGTAGAGGCCCGGTTCGCTCGGCGTCGGATCGACGGTGACCTGCCGCAGCGGGCCCGAAAGCTCCGCCGTCTCGCCATAGGCATGGCCGGCGTCGAGCGCGGCGATATTGGCCTCCGCCAGTTCGGGCGCCTTGGCGAACTTCTGGCGCAGCCAATCGCGCAAGGGCTCGCGGTCGCGGCCGAACATCCAGAGCGCAAGGCCCAGCGTCCACATGTTCTTGCAGCGCAGGGCATCCTTGTTGCCGAGGCCGAAGGGCTTCACCGCTTCGACCGTCTGCGCGCTGATATCGAAGGCGAGCACGTCCCACTTCGCAAGACTGCCGTCCTCGAGCGGGTTCACGTCGTACTTCGCCTTGTCGAGGTTGCGCTTGGTGAACTCGCCGGTGTCCGCGATCACCAGCCCGCCGGGCTTCACCGCCTGCAGGTTGGTCTTCAGCGCCGCCGGGTTCATCGCCACCAGCACGTCGGGCGCGTCGCCTGCGGTGTCGATCTGGCGGCTGCCGAAGTTGATCTGGAAGGCGCTGACGCCGAACAGCGTTCCTTGCGGCGCACGGATTTCTGCCGGAAAGTCCGGGAAGGTGGCGAGGTCGTTGCCGGCCAACGCCGTCGACAGCGTGAACTGCCCGCCAGTCAGCTGCATGCCGTCGCCGGAATCGCCGGCGAAGCGCACGACCATGGCCTCGGGATTGTCGGGGCGGACCGCGGCGTCGCGGGTATCGGCGGCTGTCGAGGCCATCGGGCATCCTTGTCACGCGCCGCACGGGGCGCTGCTTCGTGGAGCGGGGCAGCTAGGCATGGCGCCCCCCTCCCACAATCAAGTTTTTCTGCCCCATGCCTACAAAAGTCGAGTGGAAATGCGAAAGCGCGGCCATTAATCGTATCGATTCGAAACCGAGGGAGACCGCCAATGGCCGATACCGAACACTACGTGCGCGAGGACGTGCGCGGCTTCCTCGATTTCCTGAAGTCGATGGCCGGCCCCGAGATGGACGAAGTGCCCATCGAACAGGCGCGCGGAACATACGTCGCGATGAAGGGCCTGGCCGAGGCGCCCGAGCGCGACCTGGCGGTGGTGAAGGACCTCACCTGCCCGGGGCCGGCTGGCGACATCCCGCTGCGCCTTTACGATGCGCGCGATAACCGCGAGGCGGGACCTGTGGTGATGTTCTACCACGGCGGCGGCTTCGTGATCGGCGATCTCGACACGCATAACGCCATCTGCACCGAACTGGCCCACGGGCTCGACCTGCCGGTGGTGGCGGTCCACTACCGCCTTGCGCCCGAGGCCCCCTTCCCCGCCGCGCCCGACGACTGCGAAGCGGCGACCCGCTGGGTCGCGGGCAGCCCGGCGGAACTGGGCCGCCAAGTGACCGGCCTCGTCACCACGGGCGACAGTGCGGGCGGAAACCTCACGATCGTGGTCACTCAGGCGCTCGGCGACGAACCCGCCGCAGTGCCCGTGCTGGTCCAGGCGCCGATCTACCCGATCGCCGGCCCGATCGAGGATACCGCGAGCTACAAGAGCTTCGGCGAGGGATTCCTGCTCACTGCCCGGTCGATGGGATTCTTCAACCGGAGCTACGCCGCCGACGAAGGTTCGAAGCGCAACTATCCGATCCTGCACGAAAATCATGCGCAGACCCCGCCGACCGTTCTGATAACCGCCGGGCTCGACCCGCTGCGGGATTCGGGGCGCGAGTACGCCGCGCACCTGATCCAGAACGGAGTCGACGTCACCTACATCGAGGCGCGCGGGAACATTCACGGCTTCATTACGCTACGCAAGGCGGTGCCGAGCGCACAGGCCGACGTCGAGGCGCTGATCGACGCGGTGAAACTGATGCTTCAGCGCCATACCTGAGGACAACTACGTGAACGCCAACGTGACCGAACGCGGTTACCGCCCCTGTGTGGGCGTTATGCTCGTCAACGCCGACGGCAAGGTCTTCGTCGGCCGCCGGATCGACAACAAGGAAGGCGATTGGTGGCAGATGCCCCAAGGCGGCGTCGATCCGGGAGAGGATCTGACCGCGGCCGTCATGCGGGAGCTGCATGAGGAAACGGGCGTAACTTCTGACAAGGCAAAGATAATCAAGCAGCTCGACGAACCGCTGCGATACGATTTGCCCGAAGAGCTGATCGGCAAGCTGTGGGGCGGACAGTACCGGGGACAGGAGCAGGACTGGTTCCTGCTGCGGTTCTCCGGCAGCGACGACGACATCGACCTCGACGCGCACGACCCCGCCGAGTTCTGCGAGTATCGCTGGGTCGATCCCGACGACCTTCCCGACCTCATCGTACCCTTCAAGAAGCGCGTCTATCGCACTGTCGTCGAAGGATTTCGCGACCTGATCTGACGTGCGCGCCCGCGGCCGCAATCAGTTCTGCTGTGTGACGGTCGCGTCGGGCAGCACGGCCTCGGCCGTCAGCACCCGCGCCTGCGGTCCCTTGGCGATCGCTGCGGCCAGCGAGCGGGTCTCGGCGCACCCGTCGCCGCACATCGACTGCAGCCGGGCGAGGTTGCGCTTCGCCTTGTCGACCGCACCCTTTTCGACCAGCGCCGCCCCTTCGCCCGACAGGGCGGCGAGATTTGCCGGATCGCGGGCGAGCGCCGAGCGGTAGTAGCGGATTGCCTTGCCCTGCAATCCGTTGCGGCGGGCAGCTTCCGCCAGTTCGAGCACAATGCCGGTGTCGCCCGGATCGACCGTAAGGGCCGCCTCGAACGCATCCACCGCCTTCTCCGGCTGTCCAGCTGCCAGCGCCGCCCGCCCTTCGGCCACCAGCGCGGCCGCGCGCGGGTCGCTTACCCGTTCGGCACCCGAACCCACGCTTGCGGTAATCGCAAGAACCATGGCGAGGGCGGCGGCGGGGGCGGCGAAACGCATCAGCAACTCCTTGAGTGCGGGTGTCCGGGCAGGGCGTGGCTCGGGCATATCGGGCCGTGCTATCACGCGCGAGATAGACAGGCGATGAAGAATCCGTCCGTCCCGTCGCGAAACGGTGCGAGGCGCCAGCCCTGCCCTCGCGCGTCGCCGAGCGGCAGTGAGGGCGGGCGGGCGGCCCAGCCGCCATGGCGACCGAGAAAGGCTTGGACCCGGTCCGCCCCTTCGATATCGAGCAGCGAACAGGTCACGTAGACGAGCCGCCCCCCCGGCCGCACGAGCCGCGCGCCGAGATCAAGCACGTGATCCTGGGCCGCGACGAAGCGCGTCAGCCGCTCGGGCGTCAGCCGCCAGCGCGCTTCGGGATTGCGCCGCCAGGTGCCCGTGCCCGAACATGGCGCGTCCACCAGCACCGCATCGGCCAGCCCTTCGAGATCGCCGAGCGCCTCCATCTCGCGGCCCGGATCGAGCAGGCGGCTCTCGATCAGGCCCGCCCCTGCCCGCTCCGCCCGCGGCGCCAGTCGCGACAGGCGCGCACGATCGGTGTCCGTCGCGACCAGCCTGCCGCGGTTGTCCATCGCGGCGGCCAGCGCCAGCGTCTTGCCGCCCGCCCCCGCGCACAGGTCCACCACCGTTTCGCCCGGCATCGCCCCGACCGCCATGCAGGCGAGCTGGCTGCCGGTGTCCTGCACCTCGATCAGGCCGGCGCGAAATGCGTCCCACTGTTCGACCGGCGTACCCGGTTCGAGACGCAGCCCGTTCGGCGCCTCGGTTGTCTGTGCCGGTACGGGCAGTTTGACGGTGTTGCGGGACGCCTTGAGCGTATTGACCCGCACGTCGAGCGGCGCGCGGCCGAGCAACGCCGCCGCGTCATCCCCCTCGATGCCGGACGCAGCCAGTTCGCGTTCCAGCCACTCGGGTGCGAGCCCGCCCGGTGTCGCAACTTCGGCCGGTCCGATCGGCGCAGGCCCGTGCGGCGATCCGTCGAACAAGTTCGCCAGATCCGGCATATCCTGACCCAGACGCAGCATCGCCGCCCGCCCGTCGGCAGGGATCGGCCCGCAGGCCCGGATCGCATCGTAGACCAGCCCGCGGACGGCGCGCCGGTCCTTCGACCCCGCATAGCGCCGGGTGCGAAAATAGTCCGAGACCAGCCGGTCCGCCGGCGCGCCCGCCCCTCGCGCGGCATCGATTACGGCGTCGAGGATTTCGATGGCCGCCTGTACGCGTGCGGACGGGGTCATGCCGTTGTCACCGAGTGGGGTAGTTCGGTGCCTCGCGCGTGATCGCGACGTCGTGGACGTGGCTTTCCGCAAGGCCCGCGTTGGTGATGCGCACGAAGCGTGCCCGCTCGCGCAGGTCGCCGATCGTCGCGCTGCCGGTGTAGCCCATCGCTGCCTTGATGCCGCCGACGAGCTGGTGGATCACGTCCTTCGCCGGCCCTTTGTAGGGCACCTGACCCTCGATCCCCTCGGGCACCAGCTTCAGTGCGCTGACATCCTGCTGGAAATACCGATCGGCGCTTCCCCGCGCCATCGCGCCGACGCTGCCCATGCCGCGATAGGCCTTGTAGCTGCGCCCCTGGTAGAGGAACGTCTCTCCCGGGCTTTCCTCCGTGCCGGCCAGCATCGACCCGATCATGACGCAGCTCGCGCCCGCCGCAAGGGCCTTGGCCGCATCGCCGCTCGTCCGCAGGCCGCCGTCGGCGATGACGGGCACGCCGGACTTCGCGGCTTCCTCGGCGCATTCGAGAACGGCGGTGAGCTGCGGCACGCCGACGCCGGCTACGACGCGCGTGGTGCAGATGGAGCCCGGCCCGATGCCGACCTTCACCGCATCGGCGCCCGCATCGATCAGGGCGCGGGTCGCTTCGGCCGTGGCGACGTTGCCGGCCACGATCTGGACCGAATTGCTCAGCGTCTTGGCCCGTTCGACGGCGCGGCTCACGTCCTTGTTGTGGCCGTGCGCGGTGTCGATGATGACGACGTCGACCTCCGCCTCGATCAGCGCCCGGGTGCGGTCGAAACCCTTGTCGCCCACGGTGCTGGCCGCCGCGACGCGCAGGCGGCCGGTTTCGTCCTTGGTCGCATCGGGATAGGTCACCGCCTTCTCGATGTCCTTCACCGTGATGAGGCCCACGCACTTGTAGGCATCGTCGACCACGATCAGCTTCTCGATCCGCCGCTGATGCAGCAGCCGCCGCGCGTCCTCGCCGCTGGTGCCCAAGGGGACGGTGGCGAGGTTGTCGCTGGTCATTAGCTCGCGCACCGGTTGGCCTGGATTTTCGGCAAAGCGCACGTCGCGATTGGTGAGGATGCCGCACAGCTTGCCCGCCGCGTCGGTCACGGGAATTCCGCTGATGCGGTTCGCCGTCATCAATGCCTGCGCCTCGCCCAGCGTGGCATCGGGCCGAACGGTGATGGGGTTCACGACCATGCCGCTCTCAAACCGCTTGACCGCGCGTACGGCGGCGCACTGTTCGTCGATCTCGAGGTTGCGGTGCAGCACCCCGATGCCGCCCATCTGGGCCATGACGATCGCCATGTCGGCCTCGGTCACCGTATCCATCGCAGCGGAGATTACGGGGATGTTGAGTGCGATCCCGCGCGTCAGCCGGGTGCGGGTGTCCGCCATCGAGGGCAGGATGTCGCTTTCGCCCGGCCGCAGCAGCACGTCGTCGAAGGTGAGGCCGAGGGGGATGTCGTCGTGTGCCACTTTGGGTGCTTTCCGCGGGAGAGTCGTGGCGGCCCCCTCTAACGGCACAGGCCCTGCGCGGCTAGGGGGCGGCCACCGATTTCCCCGCGGTCGCGGTCCACTTCGCGGGATCGGCGAAGAATCGCACCAGCGCGAGGTTGAGGAGCAGGTCTTCCGCCGCCCCGCCCAGTTCGATGCCGGTCGGCTTGTCGGCGGGCTGGTGATACCGTTCGGTGATGTACCGCGCGAGCGGCCCTTCCTGCGCGAAGGCGCTGGTGACCGAAACGGCCGGAACGTCGCGCTGGATCAGCGCCCAGCCGTCCTGCCGGCGGACGTATGCGCTGGCATATTCCTCGGTCCCCTCCACGCGGCCTGTGGCCTTGAGCACCGACAGGATGCCGGGATCGAGCGGGGTCAGCCCCTTCCCCACGATCGCCACCGGACCGCCCGCTGGCGCGACCGCCACGGTGTCGAGATTGAATGCCGCGACGATCGAATCGAGCGGAACCGGCGGGTTCTCGGCAAAGGCCTGCGCGCCTAAAAGCCCCCATTCCTCCGCCGTGGTGGCGAGGAAATAGACGTCGCGCGCCGGGCGCGGTCCGGCGGCGAGGCGGCGGGCAAGCTCGGTCATGACCGCAAGGCCGCTCGCGTTGTCGACGGCGCCGTTGCAGGTCGTATCGATCGCGGGCGGCGCGGCGCAGGTGCCGAAATGGTCCCAATGTGCGAGAACCAGCACTGCGCCAGAACCGGGCACCCGCCCCGGCAGACGCGCGATGAGGTTGTGCGTCTTGACGGTGCCGGGGGTCGACGTCGCCTCCAGAGTGGCGACCGCATCGATGCCGCGCGGCTTTGCGGCAGGGTCTTGGGCGTGGGCGAGCAGGTCGGCGAACCGGGCCTCGCCGATCAGCGCAGCCGCGGCGTCCAGCGTCATGAAACCGTCGATCGCATTGCCGCCGTCGACCGATGCGAGGCGATAGCTGCCGCGCCGGCGTGCGGCGACCATCGAGGCGTACTCGTCCTCGTCGCGCACGATGGCGATGACCGCGGCAGCCCCTTCGCGCAGCAGGGCGTCGCGCTGCTCGGTATGGCCCTCGTGGTCCCACAGCATCAGCACGACACGCCCGGCGACGGCCGCCCCGTCGAGACGCTCGCCCGCGTTGCCGACGAACATGACCGGTGCGCGGTCGATCAGACCACGGCTGCCGGCCGAGAACACGGCTACCCCGCCGCCGGGCATCGCCACCGGCCGGCCCGAGCGGAAGAACCGCGCGGAACTCTGCGCCGGGGTAATCGAAGCAAGCTCGACCGGGGCGTACCAGGGATTGGAGGGATCGTTGGTTCCCGATTCGAGCCCCATCCCCTGGAATTCGCGCGCGAGGTAGCGCAGCGTCTTGCCCTCGCCGTCGGTACCGGGCCGGCGTCCGCCGAACTCGTCACTGGCGAGAATGTCGATGTGGGTCCTGAGCGATGCCTCGATCGCCGAAAGGGCGCCGGGCGGCGGCGCGGTGCGCGGCACCGTGGTGCAACCGGCCAGCAGGGCCACGAGCCCCGCCGCGAACGCGGTCGCCAGCCCAGTCCTCAGACGTTGGACCCGCACCTGCATTGCCCCCGTGTCTCCCTTGCGTGACGGCTATTCCGCGGTCCAGCCGCCGTCGATGCTCCAGTTCGCGCCGGTCACGTTCTGCGCCTCGTCGCGGCACAGGAACACGGCGAGCGCGCCGATCTCGGAAGGTTGAACGAACTTCTTCGTCGCCTGCTTCACGAGAAGGACATCATTTATGACTTCGTCGCGAGAAAGGCCTCGCGCCGCCATCGTGTCGGGGATTTGCCCTTCGACCAGCGGGGTCCAGACGTAGCCGGGGCTGATGCAGTTGCAGGTGATCCCGTCGGTCGCGACTTCCAGCGCCACGGTCTTGGTGAGCCCGTCGAGCCCGTGCTTGGCGGCGTTGTATGCGCTCTTGAACGGCGAGGCGACTTTCGAGTGCGCGCTGGCGGTGTTGATGATGCGTCCCCAGCCTGCCGACTTCATGTGCGGAACGGCGAGGCGGATGGTGTGGAACGCGCTGGTGAGGTTGAGCGCGATAATCGCGTCCCATTTGCCGACAGGAAAGTCCTCGACCGGACTGACGTACTGCATGCCGGCGTTGTTGACCAGAACGTCGACAGGCCCTGCCGCCGCCATCAGCTCCTCGCAGCCTTCGCGCGTGGTCAGGTCGGCACCCACATGGATGGCGCCGAGTTCCTCGCGCAGCTTCGCGATCTCCGCCTCGTCGCCGAACCCGTTGAGGACGACCTCGGCCCCCTCGGCCCGAAGCGCGCGGGCGATGGCGAGACCGATGCCCGAGGTCGATCCGGTGACGAGGGCGCGCTTGCCGGACAGGAACATTTGGCCTCCTTCGATGATTGTTCGGCCAAGATGGCCACTGTGCCCGCTGTTGCGGCGCGGGCGGCCCGGTGTCCAGCGCTAACGCGAGCGGTTGCGTGGCGTCAGGTTTCAAGGGGGGAAGCACATGCGGCTCAATCGGTTCGATCCATCCAGCATCAATGTGCGCGGCGGCGGGGGCGGCGGTTTTCCGGGCGGCACTGGCGGCGGCGTCGGCTGCGGCACGCTCGTCATCGCGGCGATCGCTTACTTCGTGTTCGGGGCCGATCCTATGTCGACGATCGGCGCGGTCAACAACGCGCAGCAGGGGCAGGAGGTCGCGCCGCGCGGCGACGGATCGCCTCAGACGGTCGAACAGCTGTGCACCCAGAACGAATACGCGACCGAGGCCTGCAACGCGCTCCAGTCTCTAAACCAGACCTGGCAGCCGGAGTTCCGGAAGGCGAACATCCCGTTCAAGCAGCCCGAACTCGTGTTCTATTCCGGCCAAGTGAACTCGCAGTGCGGCAGTGCTTCGGCTGCCGTGGGTCCGTTCTACTGCCCCGCGGACGAGGGCATCTACATCGACACCAGCTTCTACGACCAGATGGCCCGCCAGCTCGGCGCGCGCGGCGATTTCGCCCGGTACTACGTGATCGCCCACGAATACGGCCACCATATTCAGAAGCTCACCGGCGTCGCCGATGCCATCCGCAGCGCGCAGAGCCAGAACCCGCGCGCGGCGAACCAGCTTCAGGTCCGCATGGAGCTGCAGGCCGACTGCTACGCCGGGGTGTGGGCGGGCAAGAACCGCAACCTCATCGATCCCGGCGACTTCGAGGAAGGCATGACCGCAGCCAGCGCGATCGGCGACGACCGCCTGACGCAAGGCCGCGTGAGCCCGGAGAACTTTACCCACGGCACCAGCGCCCAGCGTTCGGAAGCCCTGCGCGCCGGCCTGCAAAGCGCCGACGATACGGTTTGCGATCGCTATACGCAGGTCGGTTAGCTGCCGCGAATGACCGATGGGGGGCGAACGAGCCGCCCCCCTTTCAACCCACTGACTGTTTTCAGGCCCTGGCGCTCAGTTGCCTGCTTCCAGTTCCGCGATCTCGGCTTCGAGCTCGGCGAGGACTTCGGCTCGGGCTTGCTCGGGCATGTCGCGGTTGCTGGCGATCGAAGCCCGCGCATGGCGGAGGCTGCTCAAGGCCTGCCCCTTGCCCGAATGGCAGATGCGGATCACGCGCTTGCCGTCGGCGCTCCTGCTTTCCCGAACGCTTTGCGTCCCCTCGCAATCCTCGACCACCCGCGGGGCGCGGGCTGCGGCCATTGCGGCGATCTTCGCATGGTCGGCGGCGGCAAGGGCACTGGCGCTTGCCCGCGCGGCGACCGCAGCAATTCGCCTCTCGTCAATGCGAACGGAGCGCTCGATTTCCCTGCCCATCCGTTCGAGATCGCGCTCCATCCGCTTCATATGCCGTTCGAACTCGGGACTATCGGGCTCGAGGCCGTGCGGGACATGATCGCGCATCTCGATGAGACGCCTCTGGGGGGCCTGTTCGGCGCCGGTCGTCCGGATCACCGTGACGCTGCGCTCGCGTGCACTACCGTCGGGCGAGGTGCCTTCGACGACGATGCGGCTTTCGCCAGGTTGAGGTGCATACGGCGCTTCGGGCGGGAGGGGTGCGGCGGGTGCGGACGGAGCGGAGGGTACCACCGGCGGGGCTTGCGGTGCCTCCGGCGGCGCGGGCGGTACCGGGGCCTCGTCGGCGGCGTAGGAGATCGACGCCGTCAGCGGCAGCGCCAGCGCGGCGGCTCCTATCAGCAACATTCCGGCGCGGCGGCGGCGAATGGTTGGATCGGTCATGGTCAGGGTCCTCAAACGATCGACGATGGAAGCATCGCCCAGCACCGGACAAGCCATCGGTGCGGCAAGCGAGGGCTGGAATCCGCCGCGCGGCGCAGTCGTCGCTGCGCGCGCGATGACGGAGGCATAGGTTGCGCGTTCGGCACGGCCACGATTCGCGATGACCCGCGCGTCGCAGGCCGCCTCCTGATCGCGCCGCATCGCGCGCCAGCCGAGCCAGGACAGCGGGTTGAACCAGTGCAGCGCGAACAGCGGCAACGCGGCGAAATTCGCTGCAAGGTCGCCCGCCCGGTGGTGGGCAAGCTCGTGCGCCAGCGCGAGGTCTCGCGCGGCGCGATCGGGACTTGCCATGAAGCCCGGCGGCAGCGCCACCACCCGGTCGATCACACCGAAGGCGATCGGCGAAAGCGTCGCAGGCGTCTCGACGAAGCGTACGGTCCCTGCCTCGCCGACCGTTCGGGCCGAGGCGAGCAACGTGTCGCGCAGGCGGAAGTAGGCAGCCAGTCGCGTAACGAGATAGATCGCGGCGCCGCCCAGCCAGATCGCGAACAGGATCGTCGGCCAAATGCTTTCCACCGAAGGTACGATCGCAGCCGGCGCCTCGATCACGCCCGTGGAAGCGACATAGGAGACCTCAAGAGCCGGCGCGACCGGGGCCATCGGTAGCGGTTTCACGAGCGGCGCGAACGACGCCGGCAGTTCTATTGGCGGCAGCACCAACCGGACGAGCGGAAGCGCCCACAAAGCGTATGCCGCGCGCGCCCCGAAATGACGGGCGACCGGCCGGCGGGCGAGCAATGCGAGCGCGATGAACGCGCCCGTCCACACGAGCGTGTCGACGAGCCAGATCATTTGCGAAGCTCCCTCAGCAGACGTTCGATTTCCGACAGGTCCTCGTCGGTGAGCGCTTCGGCTTCCGCCAGATGAGCGATGAGCGGCGCGGCCCGTCCGCCAAACAGCCGGTCCACGAGCCGCCGCGATTCGCTGCCGACATATTCGGATCGTTCGACGAGCGGCGAATAAAGGAACCGGCGACCATCCGGCGCAGTCTCTACGGCCCCCTTCGACACCAGCCGACCGAGCAGGGTCTTCACCGTCGGGATCGACCAGTCGCGCTCGGTGCAGACCTTGTCGCACACATCGCTGGCGGCGAGCGGGTTCTTGTCCCACAAGACTTCCATAACCGCGAGTTCCGCCTCGCTGATACGCTCCGGTGCGCTTTCGCCGTCGTCGGCCACTCCGCTCTCCTCATTCGCTTATTGTCTACGTTTGTAATCGATTCGCGCGACATAGGCAAGCCGGGGATCGACGAACGACTTCCCCGCTCTCGCGCGGGCCGGTAGGGTCTTGGCGATGGCTTTCGATTTTTCCGTTCCGCACCGCGTCCGGTCTTTGACCGACTGCCACAACGTCGCGGACTTTCGCGCGCTGGCGCACCGGCGGCTGCCCTATCCGGTGTTTCACTACATCGACGGGGCCGGCGACGACGAGGTGACGAAAGCGCGCAACACGGCCGCATTCGACGACGTGGACCTCGTGCCGAACGTCCTCGCCGGAGTGGCGGAGATCGACACGTCGGCGACGATCATGGGCCGCAAGACCTCGTTGCCGTTGATGCTGAGTCCCACCGCCCTCCAGCGGCTGTTCCACTGGCACGGCGAGCGCGCGGTGGCCCGCGTGGCCGAGCGCCACAACCTCTGGTTCGGCATTTCCAGCCTGTCGAGCGTGAGCATCGAGGAGATCGGCGCGAACTACGCCGGGCCCAAGATGCTGCAGTATTACTATCACAAGGACCGCGGTCTCAACGCCGCGCTGGTCGAGCGAGCGAAGGCTGCGAACTTCGATGCGATCGCGCTGACGGTCGACACGATCGTCTCGGGTAACCGCGAGCGGTGCAAGCGCACCGGGTTCACCACCCCGCCCCGGTTCACCCCGTCGAGCTTCATGTCCTACGCCACGAAGCCCGCCTGGGCGCTGAACTTCCTCTTCCGCGAACGGTTCAGCCTGCCGAACCTGGAAACCCATGTCGCGGAAGGCAGCGGCAAGGCCATCTCGATCCAGGACTATTTCAACGAGATGCTCGATCCCGACATGGACTGGGCGGCGGTCGAGAGGCTGCGCGCCGACTGGGGCGGCAAGTTTTGCTTGAAGGGCGTGATGAGCACGACCGACGCGCGCCGCGCGGCCGATATCGGCTGCGACGCGATCATGGTGTCCAACCACGGCGGCCGACAGCTCGACGGCAGCCGCGCCCCGTTCGACCAGCTGGAAGAGATCGTGGACGCGGTCGGCGACCGGATCGAGGTGATCTGCGACGGCGGCGTCCGGCGCGGAACGCATGTGCTGAAGGCGCTGGCGTTGGGGGCGACCGCGGCCTCCGGCGGACGGCTCTATCTCTACGCGCTCGCCGCGGCGGGAGAGGACGGGGTTGAACGCGCCGTCACCATCGTGCGCGACGAGATCGCCCGCGGAATGCGGTTGATGGGGGTGAAGTCGGTCGCCGAGCTGAATCGCGACGTGCTCCGCCGCCGTTGAGCCCTCGCCCTGCACGGGCCGGTGGCATCGTGCGCTGTTTCGCCTTATCGGCTAAAAAGATGGACGGCGGACCCTATGAATTCGGCCCTTTCCGGCTCGACCCGGCCGAACGGCGGCTGACGCGCGGCGGCGAGGTGCTCGAGGTGAGCGGCCGCTACCTCGACGCGCTGGCTCTCCTCGTGGCGGAGGATGGCAGGCTCGTCACGAAGGACCGCTTCATGGACGAGGTCTGGCGCGGCGTGCCCGTCACGGATGAAGCGCTGACGCAGTGTATCCGCTCCTTGCGGAAGGCGCTGGGCGACGATGCGTCCAACCCGCGGGTCATCGAGACGGTTCCGCGTCATGGCTACCGCTTGCTGATGCCGGTGGAAACCGTCGCCGCGGGCAGCGACGCGCACCGCCCCGACGGCATTACCTCTCCGCCGGTTGCCTCCCGGTTCGGGCACGTGCCTGCCTCGGCGCTGGCAGCAGCGCTCGGCGGCGGCGGCGCGGGCATCGTCGGCGGGCTCGGCTATCTGTCGCTCGGCATCGTTTCCCGCGGCATGGGCACCGCCTCCGCGCTCGTCGTGCTCGTCAGCGTGACGCTGGTCCTCGGGTTCGTCGGCGGCGCCTTCGTCGGCGGCGGCATCGCGCTGGCCGGACGCACGGCGAGCGTCTGGCGGGTGAGCATCGGCGGCGCGCTCGGCGGGCTGCTGGTGGGCGCGATCGGCCGGATGGTGGGCATGGATCTGTTCACCCTGCTGTTCGGCCGCGCTCCCGCTTCGCCCACCGGCCCGCTCGAAGGCCTGGTGATCGGCGCGGCCGCCGGGCTGGCCTGGGGCGTGGCTGCCCGGCTCCGCGACTGGCCGACGGCACGCCGGATACTCCCAGCTATCGCAAGCGGAACGGCGGCCGGGATCGTGATCATGATTGCCGGGGGCCGCCTGCTTGCGGGCACACTCGTAGAGACGGCCCGGCAGTTTCCCGATTCGAAGCTGGAAATCGCGGTCCTCCCGCCCCCCATGCTCGCCGCGGCGACCGTGGCGGAAGCGACGCTGTTCGTGACCGGGGTGATTGCCGCGATGATCGCTTGGCAACGCATGGGGCGCCGCGACTAGGGCGATTTCAGCGGTTCCTCATCCCCTCCTCATGACGGTCAGTGCGTACAGCGGGGATACGGGCAGCTCCAGACACAGAGGAGAGTTGCCATGATGACCGCCACCGACATGAGCCCGCGTTCGACGCGCATTCTCCGGATCGCCGGATGGACAGTCGCCGCCTGCCTGCTTGCCCTTCCCGCCATCGCGATGCTCGCCGGGGTCGAAGGCGTCTCGTGGACCGCGTCCGACTTCGTGTTCGCGGCGACGATCTTTGCGATCGTGGGCGGTGTGTTCGAACTCGCCGCGCGGGCTAGCGCCAACCTCGCCTTTCGCCTCGGCACGGGTCTGGCCGTCGCCTGCGCGTTCCTGCAGATCTGGATCAATCTCGCGGTCGGAATCATCGGCAGCGAAGACAACCCGGCCAACTGGACCTACTTCGCGGTGGTGTTCGCCGCCATCGTCGGTGCTGTCGCGGCCTTGGGCAAGGTGCGTGTTCTCGCCCCTGCGATGGTCGCCGTGGCCGGCCTGCAGGTCCTGTTCTCGATCCTCCACGCGGTCAACGGCACGCCGACCCCCATCATCGACGCTTTCTTCGCCGCCATGTGGCTCGGCGCGGCGGCGCTGTTCCGCCGGGCCGCGCGGGAGCAAATCGCAGCCTAGCACACCTCCGCGGTATTGCGCGGGACGGGCCCGGGCGGTACGCGCGCCGGGCTTTGCCAGAACGGGTCGCCGGCAAGCCGGTGACCCGGTCCGTAGGCTTCGCCCAAGGCAGCGTAGAGCGCAGGATCGTAAGCGGCGAGATCCTGATGATTCAGGATCCGCCGCCCGTCGAATACCGCCAGCCGGTTCGAATCGAACCAGAACTGCGTGCCTTCGGCCCAGTATTCGTCGACGGTGGTGGAGGCGTACTCGTCCTTCCAGCGCCCGTCGCGCAAGGCGGCGGCATAGGCATCGTCCACCCGCCCCGCCAATGCGGGATCGACCGCGCGAATGGCGGCCAGCACGTTATGCGAAAACTCGTGGACGAGGATCGTCTCGCCCCAATACCGGCTCGAGCGGAGGCCCAGCACGTCCTCCTCCGATCCGCTGGTCAACGGCCCGGCCATCCCGCGGGCACGCCCGTTCCAGTACTCGCGGTCGCTCATCGCGCCGATGCGCGCATCGTAATGCTTGTGCTCGCAGCGGGTCAGGCGCGGATCGTTGCGCGTAGGGCGGGTCCAGTGCGCCTGCTCGGGCAGGTCGGTGGTCGCCTCGCTTTCGGCCATGATCGCCACGCGGTAGCCGTTGCCGGCCAGCCAGCGCGCAAGATCGGGTCGCGGGGCCAGCATCTGGCGCACGAGCCCCGCCGCCGTGTCGAGCGCCTCGGCTTTTACCATCGCCGACCCGATCACCGGTATCCCGCCCGCATCGCGATGCTGCGTGTAGAAGCCGCCGGTTTCAGCCGCGACCGATGTCGAACACCCCGCTAGGAAGAGCGAGGCGGCCACTATCGAAAGGCGAGCAGTTGTCATACCGCAGGGGTCTACACTGACGAAGGAAGCAACCAAACACCCCGCATCCGTTCATTCCGCGGCGAGATTTCTGCTGAAACCTGTCGCCAGTCCGGAACCGACTAGCGGACGAAGCGCTCCCTCTCGGCAACGAAGCGGGGGTAATCGATGTCCGGCCAGGATATGTCCGACAAGATCAGGGCTGCGCCGCAATTGCGGCTGGTCGGCAGTGTCGACGAGGCGATGTATGCCGAATTTCGCAAGCAGCTCGCCGCCGCGCCCGAAAGCGGCCCCCTCGTCGTTTCACTGACGACACTGGGCGGCAATCCGGAAATTGCCCGGGCGATGGCCGATGATGTGCGCCTGTTGCGCGAAGCCGGGCGCGAAATCTATTTTCTGGGCAAGGCCGCGGTGTATTCGGCCGGCGCGACCTTCATGGCCGGCTTTCCGGTCGAGGCCCGGTACTTCACCCGCAATTCCAGCCTGCTGTTGCACGAAAGGCAGATCGACAGGACGGTCCGCCTCGTCGGTCCGCTGAAGAGCTGCATCGATCAGCTCAGGGCAACGCTCAACGAAATCGAATTCTCGATCCGTATCGAGGAAGACGGATTCCGCTCCATCGTAGCCGGGAGCGATGTCGGCTTCGCGGAGGTTCGCCAGAAGGCGCCAGACAACTGGTACATCGCCTGCGAAGAAGCCGCCGAACGCGGCCTCATCGCGGGGATCGTGTAACTCCGCTCCAGGTCAGTACACCCGCTTCTTCGGCTTGATGTATTCGACGTCGTCGGTCAGCGTGTATTCGTGGACCGGGCGGTAGTCGATGCGGACGGTGCCGCCCTTGCCGCCCCACCCGTCGAACCACGCGGCGGTGTGCTTCATCCATTCGCCGTCGTTGCGATCGGGGAAATCTTCGTGCGCATGGGCACCGCGGCTTTCCTTGCGATTCTCCGCGCTCGCCATCGTCACGGTGGCCTGTGCAATGAGGTTGTCGAGCTCCAGCGTCTCGATGAGGTCGCTGTTGAAGATCAGCGAACGGTCGGACACGTTGATGTCCTCCATCCGGCGATAGATCTTCTCGAGCTCGTCGACGCCTTCGGACAGGAGGTCGGAGGTGCGGAAGACGGCCGCGTGACGGCTCATGGTCTGCTGCATCGCCTTGCGAATCGACGCGGTGGGCGACCCGCCGCTGGCATTGCGGAAGTGATCGAGCCGGTCGAGCGCGAGGTCGCCCGCATCCTTTGGCAGTTCGTCGTGCGACGTGCCCGGGGTGATCAGTTCCTTGAGACGGTGGCCGGTCGCGCGGCCAAACACCACGAGGTCGATGAGGCTGTTCGATCCCAGGCGGTTAGCGCCGTGGACCGACACGCATGCCGCTTCGCCCACCGCGAAGAGCCCGGGGACGACCTTCTCCGGATTGCCATCCGCACCGATCGTCACGACTTCGCCGTGATAGTTCGTCGGGATGCCGCCCATGTTGTAGTGCACGGTGGGAACCACCGGGAGCGGCTGGCGCGTGAGGTCGACGCCGGCGAAGATCTTGCCGCTCTCGGTGATGCCGGGAAGCCGTTCGGCCAGGATCTTGGGATCGATGTGGTCGAGGTGGAGATAGATGTGGTCCTTGTCCGAACCCACGCCCCGCCCCTCGCGGATTTCCAGCGCCATCGAACGGCTGACGACATCGCGGCTGGCTAGGTCCTTCGCCGACGGGGCGTAGCGTTCCATGAACCGCTCGCCTTCGGAATTGGTGAGGTAGCCGCCCTCGCCCCGTGCGCCTTCGGTGATGAGAACGCCGGCGCCGTAGATGCCGGT
This sequence comes from Tsuneonella amylolytica, assembly GCF_003626915.1. Lineage (NCBI taxonomy): Bacteria > Pseudomonadati > Pseudomonadota > Alphaproteobacteria > Sphingomonadales > Erythrobacteraceae > Tsuneonella > Tsuneonella amylolytica. Next base: position 2,582,174 of record NZ_CP032570.1, on the reverse strand, counting down.
CGGGTGGAACTGCACGAACTCCATGTCCTGCAGCGGCAGACCCGCGCGCAGCACCATGCCGCCGCCGTCGCCCGTGCACGTGTGAGCGCTGGTCGCGGTGTAGTAGCAACGACCGTAGCCGCCGGTGGCCAGCACCACGGCCTTCGCCCGAAAGCGGTGAATCGTGCCGTCGTCCATGCACATCGCGACGACGCCGCGGCAGACCTTGCCGGCGGGCGTATCCTGCATGATGAGGTCGATGGCGAAGTATTCGATGAAAAAGTCCGCGTCGTACTTCAGGCTCTGCTGATACAGCGCATGAAGCATAGCGTGGCCGGTGCGGTCCGCCGCGGCGGCGGTGCGCTGGACCGGCGGTCCTTCGCCCATGTTCTGCATGTGGCCGCCGAACGGGCGCTGGTAGATCGTGCCGTCGTCGTTGCGGCTGAAGGGCACGCCGGCGTGCTCAAGCTCGTAGACCGCGGCGGGCGCCTCGCGCACCATGTATTCGATGGCGTCCTGGTCGCCGAGCCAGTCCGACCCCTTGACGGTGTCGTACATGTGCCATGTCCAGTGGTCCGGCGTGTTGTTGCCGAGGCTCGCCGCGATGCCGCCCTGCGCCGCCACGGTGTGGCTGCGGGTGGGGAAGACCTTGGTGATGTTGGCGGTGCGCAGGCCCGCCTCGGCCGCCCCCATCGTGGCGCGAAGGCCGCTGCCCCCCGCACCCACGACGACGACGTCGTAGGTATGGTCGATGATCTTGTATTCGTTCTTTCGCTCGGTCCGGCCGTGGGGGGTGCCGGCCCCGGTCCGGGTTTCCTCCGGCGGCGCCTCGGGGGGCGCGGTGTCGCGCGCGTTGGCGGCGGCGGTATCGGTAATCTTCTCGGCCATCAGGCGGCTCCGGAAAGGGCGATGCGGAGAATGGAGAAGAGCGCGAAGCCCGCTCCGCCGACCGCGAGTATGTTGAGGGCGATCGTCACGGCGAGGTGGTTGCCGCGTTCGTGGACATAATCGTCTACGAGGATCTGCAGGCCGTGGCGGGCGTGCCAAAATACGTCGACGATCCAGATCGCCAGCGCCGCGGACGGGATCGGTTGCGCCAGCCAGTCGCGCACCGTTGCGAAGTCGTAGTTCGGCAGGAGCGCGAGCCCGAGCGCCAAGAACAGCCCCAGCACGATGTTGCCGATCGCGGTGAAGCGCTGCAGCATCCAGTGGTGCGATCCGTGATGCGCCGGGCCCAGCCCGCGCACCTTGCCGATCTCGGTTCCGTTACCCATCGTCAGGTCCTCACTTCAGCAGGATCACGGCCCAGAAGGCCACGGTCAGGAGAAGGCCGATCAGCGGTGCGAGCATCGACCACAACTTGTTGGTCGCCAACTCGTAGCCCGCGCCGATGTCGAGCACGAAGTGGCGAATGCCGCTGCTCATGTGGGTAAAGAACGCCCATGACAGCCCGACCAGCACGATCAGCCCAACCGGCGATCCCGCCAGTGCCTGGAAGTCGCCATAGGCTTCCGGCCCGCTCGCAAGGGCGACCAGCCACCAGACCAGCACGGCGAGCCCCACGAGCGCCATTCCATCGCCGGTGATGCGATGGAGGATGGATACCGCCATGTGCGGTCCCCATTTCCAGATTTGCAGGTGCGGCGATAACGGGCGGTCGGCCATGCGGTGGAATGTCCCGGGTTTGAGGTGCCCTCCCCTTAACGCCTTGGCATCGCGGTGCAAGCGCTCGACACGCAAGCCATGATGCGCTGAAAGGAACGGATGACCACCATTCTCCTCACCGGCGCTTCGCGCGGGATCGGTGCCGCGGCTCGCAGCGCGCTCGAAGCGCGGGGCTGCCGCGTGATCGGACAAGCGACCCGCGCCGCCGACGGCCTGATCGCGGCCGACTTCGCCGAGCCGCAGGCCCCGCTAATACTGTGGGAAACCGCGCTGGAAGAAGCCGGCGGCACGATCGACGTCCTCGTCAACAACGCCGGGCTCTTTTCCGCCAGCGCGCTCGGTGCCAGCGATATCGCGTGGCTCGATGCGTGGGAGGACACACTACGCATCAACCTCACCAGCGCCGCGCAATTGAGCCGGTTCGCGGTGCTCCACTGGCAGGAGCGGGGCAGCGAGGGCCGGATCGTCCACGTCGCCAGCCGCGCCGGGCACCGCGGCGATTCGCCGGCGCACTGGCACTATGCCGCGGCCAAGGGGGGAATGCTGGCCCTCCACAAGACCATCGCCCGCCAATACGCGGGCGAAGGCATCCTGAGTTATGCGATCGCGCCGGGCTTCACCGACACCGACATGGCGGGCGACTATCTCGCCAGCCGCGGCGGCCCGGGCCTGCTCGCAGACATTCCGCTGGGCCGGGTCGCAACGCCTCAAGAGATCGCCACGCTCGTCGCGTTCTGCGCGCTCGACGCCCCGCCGAGCATGACCGGCGCCACGCTGGATGCCAACGGGGCGAGCTATGTCCGCTAAGTTTGCCGCCGTGCTGACCGCGGCGCTGGCCTCCTGCACCACCGCTGGCGACAGGCCGGCACCTGAAGGCGACCTACGGCCGGCGCAAGTCGCCTGGGCGCAGCAATGCGAGGATTTCGACGACTGGGACAAGCCGGGCCCGCCGTTCCGCGTCTACGGACAGACTTTCTACGTGGGAACGTGCGGCATCACCTCGCTGCTGGTCGCCGGGGAAGACGGACACGTGCTGATCGACAGCGGCACCGATGCGGGCGCCGAAGCGGTGCTCGCCAACATCCGCGCGCTCGGCTTCGATCCGCGCGACGTCGAAACCATCCTGATGAGCCACGAGCATTTCGACCACGTCGGCGGCATGGACCGATTGCAGAAGGCGACCGGGGCAACGATCGTCGCAACCCCCGCGGCGGCGGCGGTGCTGCGAAGCGGCAGGCCTTCTCCGGACGATCCGCAGGCCGGATCCGAGCACCCGCCCTTTGCGCCCGTCGAAGGACCGATTACCGCCTTGCAGAGCCTCGGTCCGGTGCGTTTCAGTGGTGCCGCGTTCACGGCGATCGACACGCCCGGCCACACCATCGGCGCGACAAGCTGGAGCTGGCGCGCGTGCGAGGTGGGGGGCCGCTGCGCGACTATCGTCTACGCCGACAGCATGAACCCCATCAGCGATGACAGCTATCGCTTCTCCGATCATCCGGCGCTCGTCGCCGCCTTCCGCGAAGGCATCGCGTCAGTCGCCGCGGCGGATTGCGATATCGTGCTCGCTCCGCATCCCGGGGCCGTCGATCTGCGCAAGAGATTGTCCGGCGAGAAACCTCTCCTCGATCCCGGCGGCTGCAAGGCCTATGCCGATGGGGTGGCCCTGCGGCTCAACGCGCGGCTCGCGAAAGAACGCAATGGCGGATAGCTGGAAGCTGACCGCCTTCGCGGATAAGCCGATCGTCCAGGCGGCTCTGCTGGCGCAGGAGGATGCCGCCGACTGGCCGTGGGACGTCACGCTCACCGGGTTCGAACTTGCCGACGACCGACCCGACGACTGGCGGCTCGACGCGTACTTCAACCGCAAGCCGACCGCCGCGGACCGGCGCATGGTGGCCGCATTGTTCGAGGGGAAGGCGCCCCGACTGACGGCCGAGGAACTGCCGGAAAGCGACTGGCTGGTCGAAAGCCAGGCGGGGCTCGAGCCGATCGTGGTCGGCCCCTTTTACGTCCGCACCCCGGATCGTTCGCGGCAGGAAGGCGCGATCGATTTCGCAATCCCCGCAAGTCAGGCGTTCGGGACGGGGCACCATGCGACGACCGCCGGATGCCTGGCGATGCTCGCTGCGATGAAGGACCGCGGCGTCACCGTGCGCAATCTCGCCGACATTGGCACGGGGACCGGCTTGCTCGCCTTCGCTGCCCTCGCGCTGTGGCCGCGCGCGGTTGCGACGGCGAGCGACATCGACCCGGTCTGCTCGGGCGTGGTCGAGGCGAACGCCGAAGCGAACGGCGTGGCGATGGGCGCCGGCCGGGGCGCGCTGACGATGGCGATCGCCGACGGCATGGACGACCCCCTCCTGCAGGCGCGCGGACCCTACGATCTCCTGATCGCCAACATCTTGGCCGGTCCCCTGGTCGAACTCGCCGGCGATTTCGGATCGGCGGTGGTGCCCGGGGGTCACATGGTGCTGGCGGGCCTGCTCGAAACGCAGGAACTCGCGGTGCGGAGGGCGGGGCGCAAGGCGGGCTTCCGCCTCGCGGCCCGGATGGTGCGGGGCGATTGGTCAATCCTGTGGCTCCGGCGGCGATCCGCGCGCTGAAGCTGGCCCGGCACACGCTGGCGGGGCTGGCTCTGCTGGTCGGCACATTCATGCTCGCGGCGTGGGTCGGCAGCAGCCTTCCGCGAAACCGCAGCTGGACCGAGCCTGCGGCCGGCGTGCCGATCATGGTGGAAACGAACGGGATCCACACCGCGATCGTGATGCCGCTGGTCACTCCGCAGAAGGACTGGCGCGGCGACTTCCCTGCCGCACACCTGGGACAGCCCGCGCGCCCCTATACTCATGTTTCGGTAAGCTGGGGGGAGCGCAAGGTGTTCCTCGATACGCCGACGTGGTCCGACCTTTCCCCTCCTACCGCGATCGGCGCGGTAACGGGCGGAGGCGGCCTGCTCCATGTCGCGCATTACGTTCGCCCGGCACCGAGCGATACCGCGCGCATCGTCCGCCTTCGCCCGGCCGAATACGCGCGTCTCGTCGCCGCGATCGAGCGGCAGGTCCTGCCGCCCGGGCGACGTACGATCCACGTCGGATACGAGGACTGGGACGTCTTTTACGATGCGCCGGGCCGCTATCACGCGGGCAACACTTGCAACCAGTGGACGTCCGACACGCTGGCCGCGGCAGGCGTGCGGATCGGGCGCTGGACGCCGTTTGCGGGCGGTGTGATGAAGTGGATACCGCGGCTACCCACCCGCTGACGCAGGACCCGTGTCGCCCTCAGCCCGCAGAGCGAACGATTTCCGCCCAAGCGGCTTCGTCGATCACTTCGATACCCAGTTCGGCGGCCTTCCTGATCTTGCTTCCCGCACCAGGCCCGGCGACGACGAGATCGGTCTTCGCGCTGACCGAACCGGCCGCCTTTGCGCCCAGCCGTTCGGCTTGTGCCTTCGCCTCCTCGCGGCTCATCGTTTCGAGCTTACCGGTGAAGACCACCGTCTTGCCGCTCACCGCGCTGGCGGTCGTCTCGACCTCGTAACGCGGCGGCGAAACCTCACTCAAGAGGTCGTCCCAGGCCGCTTTGTTGTGGTCCTCGTGGAAAAAACCGCCCAGCGCCTCGACCACGACGGGGCCGACGCCGTCGATGGCCGTCAGTTCCGCGGCGGCCTCTCCGTCGCCGGCGTGCGCCCGCTCGGCGAGATCGCGGATCGTCGGCAGGTCGTGGAAGCGTTTAAGCAGGTCCCGCGCAGTCACCGCGCCCACGTGCCGAATGCCGAGTCCGAAGAGCAGTCGTGCCGCGTCAGGCGCGCGTTTCGCCTCGATCGCGGCGAGCAGGCTGGCGACCGACTTCTCCTGCCATCCTTCACGCCCGATAAGGTCATCGCGGTGGTTCTTCAGGCGGAAGATGTCGGCCGGCCCTCGCGACAGCCAGCCAAGATCCATGAACTCGGCGATGGTCTTCTCGCCCAGACCCTCCATATCGAGCGCGGCACGGCCGACGAAATGGCGCAGGCGCTCGAACTGCTGGGCGCGGCACACGAGCCCGCCGGTGCAGCGCACGTCGACCTCGCCCTCCTCGGCCACCGCCTCGCTTCCGCAGACGGGGCAGCGATCGGGGAAGTCGTAGGCTGCCCGCCGTTCGTCACGGCTCAGGTTGTCGACCACTTGCGGAATCACGTCGCCGGCGCGCTGAATCACCACCCGGTCGCCCGGCCGCACGCCCAGCCGCGCGATCTCGTCGCGGTTGTGCAGCGTGACGTTCGTTACCGTTACCCCACCGACGAGTACCGGCGCGAGCCGGCCGACCGGCGTCAGCTTGCCGGTGCGCCCAACCTGGATGTCGATCGCCTCGAGCGTCGTTTCGGCGCGCTCGGCCGGAAACTTGTGCGCGATGGCCCAGCGCGGAGCCTTGCCGACAGCGCCCAGACGCGCCTGCAGCGCCAGGTCGTCGACCTTGTAAACGACCCCGTCGATATCGTAGGGCAGCTTCGCACGCCGGTCCCCGATGCTGCGGTAATGCTGCAGCAATTCCTCGACGGTACCGCACCGGATGAGGTCGGGACTGACCGGAAAGCCCCACTCCGCCAGCCGCTGCATCATGGCGTACTGGCTATCTTCGGGCACCTCGCTCGCCGCGCCCCATCCGTGGGCCCAGAACCCGAGCGGACGCCGGGCAGTGACGCCCGCGTCCTTCTGCCGCAGCGATCCGGCGGCCGCATTGCGCGGCGTTGCGAAGACCTTTCCGCCAGCCGCTTCCTGCGCGGCATTAAGCGCGGCAAAGTCCTGTTTCGACATGTATATCTCGCCGCGGACCTCGAACAGCGAAGGTACCCCGGCGGGCAGCTGTTCCGGCACATCGGGAACATGCGCGACGTTCGCCGTGACGTCCTCCCCCACCTGCCCGTCGCCCCGCGTAGCAGCGCGCACGAGCCTGCCATCCTCATAGCGAAGCGAACACGACAACCCGTCGATCTTGTCTTCCGCCGTGAAGACTAAAGCCGCATCGTCCGGCAGGTTTAAAAACCGCCGAACCCGCGCTGCGAATTCGGCGACCTCTTCGTCGGAAAACGCATTGTCGAGACTCATCATCCGAACCGCGTGCGTCACCTTCGACAGCGGCGAAGCGGCAATCTCGTGTCCCACCGCCTGCGACGGCGAATCGCCGCGAACGAGGTGCGGAAATTCGGCTTCCAGTTCCGCGTTCCGCCGCACGAGTGCGTCGTATTCGGCGTCGGTGATCTCGGGCGCGTCCTCGGCATGGTAGAGCCGGTTGTGGTGCGCGATCGATTTGGCGAGCCGCATCAGTTCGTTGGCGGCGTCGGCTTCCGTGATGTCGCTCATCGCCCCCTCAGCACTTTCAGTATCGCCGGTTCGTTGGCGAGGTAGACGGGATCGCCCGGGGTGATGATCGAGAAGTGGCTCGCACCCGCGTTTTCCCGGACCGTGGCCGCGGCGCCTGCACTACGAACCTCGGCGAGGGAGGAAGGCGGCGGCGCGGGAAGCTTGGCCTGCACGAAAAGAACTTCCGACACGCGAGGCCGGGGCGCGATGGGGGCGAACGGGTTGCCGCCCATGAACGGCGCGATCGAGGAAAACTCGCACAGGGCGTCGAACGCACCGGCCTCGCGCCCGAGATCGCCCGGCCCGTCGAGCACGATCGCCGCGCGCGCAGAGGTCGCCGAACGCGCGCCGACCGGTCCCCGCGCATCCTGATCCTCGGCCAGCCACAACGCCGGCAGCGCCCCGGCCGAGTGCCCCACGAGGGTGACGCGAGACCGATCGATCGGGTAGGCCTCGGCCGCGCGGTCGATAAGGGCCGCCGCCGCTGCCCAATCGGCGAACGAGCCCGGCCAACCGCCGCCGTCGCCGACCTCGCGGTAATCGACGTTGAGGGTCGCGATGCCCGCCTTCTGCCACTGCGTCGCCAGCGGGCTCATGTAGGCCTGATCGGCGATGCCGTACTTGAAGCATCCCCCGTGGAAGAGGACCGCGAGCGGAAACGGCCCGTCGCCCGCAGGCAGCCGCAGTTCGGCGAACCCGCGCGGATGATCGGCATAGCGCAGCACGGCGTCGGGCTTGGACGGCGCGACGTTCGCATCGGTGCCCCACATCGCGCCATTGGCGCCGGACTGCTCGGGCGTTTCGATCATCGTTTCCTCCGGTGCGTCGTTCCTGCACCCGGCGAGCGCGACGAGCGCCAGTATGCAGGCAGCGATCCTCACACGCCCTCCAGCAGCCGGTCCGCCTGCGCCCGCGCTTCGTCGGTGACTTCGGCGCCCGACAGCATCCGGGCGATTTCTTCCTGCCGCTCGCCGGTGCCGAGCAAGGCGACCGAGGTCCGTGTCACCGTGCCGTCGCTCGACTTGTGGATCACGTAATGCGTCCGCCCGCGCGCCGCGACCTGGGGGCTGTGGGTGACGACGAGCACCTGCCCGCCTTCGGCCAGCCGCGCGAGCCGTTCGCCGATCGCGCTCGCCACCGCGCCGCCGACGCCGCGATCGATCTCGTCGAAGATCATCGTCGCCGCCCCGCCCCGTTCGGCGAGGGCGACCTTGAGCGCGAGGATGAATCGGCTCAGTTCGCCGCCGCTGGCAATCTTGTTGAGCGGGGCGAAATCCGCGCCTGGGTTGGTCGCGATCAGGAACTCGACCGCGTCGATCCCGTGGGGACCCCAGCGGTCCTCCGGCAATTCGGTCACGGCGGTTCGGAAGCGGGCGCTGTCGAGCTTGAGTGGAGCGAGTTCGGCGGCGACCGCCGCGTCGAGCCGTCCGGCGGCCGCGACGCGGGTCTCATGGAGCGACCGCGCCCGCTGGCGATAGGTCTCGCCCAGTTCTTTCGTCGCCAGCGCCAGCGAATCGAGTTCCGCCTCGCCGCCCTCGATCGCGTCGAGCGCGAGGCGGAATTCGCGCATCCGGTCGGGCAGTTCGTCGACCTCGCAGCGATGTTTGCGCGCTATCGCCCGCAAATCGAACAGCCGGGTTTCCGCCCGTTCGAGCGCCAGCGGGTCGTGGACCAGCGCTTCGGCCGCGGCGGTCAGCCGGTCTTCCGCCTCCCCCGCTTCGATCACCGCACGGTCGAGCGCGGATAGGGCCTCGGCCAGCAGGGGGTGCTCTTCGGCGATCCGGTCGAGCCTGCGGGCCGCCACCCGCAGCGCTGCAAGCGGCGAATCGGAGCCTTCCCAGATATGGCGCAGTTCTTCGAGATCGCCCGACAGCCGCTCGCCCTTCTGCATCGCGGCACGTGTTTCGGCGAGGCGCGCTTCCTCGCCCGCCTGCGGTTCGAGCGCGGTCAGTTCGGCAAGATGCGCGAGAAGCAGATCCTGGTCGGCCTGCGCCGTTTCGACTCGCTCCCGGGCCGCGGACAGCCGGTCCTCCGCCGCGCGCCATTCGGCCCAGGCGCGGGCGACCCCGCCGCCCTCCCCGCCGGCGTAGCGGTCGAGAAGCAGGCGATGCCCGCGCGCATTGGCGAGGCCGCGGTCGTCGTGCTGACCGTGCAGTTCGACCAGCGCAGGCGCGATCTCGCGCAGCAGGGCGACGCCCACCGGCTGGTCGTTGACGAAGGCCTTGCTGCCACCGTCGGCCTTCAAAGCGCGGCGAATAATGAGCGGCTCCCCCGGCTCGATCTCGATATCGAGGGCGTCGAGCGCATCGTGCACGGGCGCGGGCAAGGCGGGAAATTCGAAAGTCGCGGCAACGCTAGCGCGGTCCTCGCCCGCGCGCACCAGGCCGGTGTCGGCGCGGTCGCCCAGCACGAGGCCGAGCGCGTCGAGAAGGATCGACTTGCCCGCCCCCGTCTCGCCGGTGAGCACGCCCAGTCCGCCGCGAAAATCGAGGTCGAGGGCCTCGATCAGCACGATGTTGCGGATGGTCAGGCGAACGAGCATTGCACGCCGTCTAGCGCAGCGCCGCGCCCCCGTCACGCATCCGTGCGCGCCTTCCCACCGGTCCGGATCAGGGCGCGAAATTCCTCCGCCGGCAACGGCCGCGACCGCAGGAAACCCTGGTAAAGCGCACACCCTTCCTCGGCGGCGATGGCGCGCTGCGCTTCGCTCTCGATCCCTTCGGCCACGACCGACAGCCCCAGTGCCCGGGCCAATGCGACTATCGCACGCAGGACGGCGCGGTCCCGCGCATCGTCCTCGATCCCTTCGATCATCGACCGGTCGAGCTTGAGCGCCGACAGCGGCAGCAGCTTGAGATAGCGGAAGTTGCAGAAACCGCCGCCGAAATCGTCCAGCGCGACGCGCATTCCGCGTCGATCGAGCGCCCGCAAGGTCGCCGCGGCGCTCTCCAGATCGCCCAGCAGCACCTGCTCGGTAATCTCCAGGGTCAGCCGGCGCGGATCGATGCCCGTTTCGTCGACGAGCGCACCGAATTGAATGGCGAAGTCGGCGCTGGCGAGGTCGGCGGGGGTCACGTTGAGCGAGAGGTGCACATCGTCCGGCCATTGCGCCGCCTCGGCCAGGGCGCATTCGGCGATGTGCCGCGAAAGCTGCGCGACGTGGTCGGCGCGCTCGGCGATCGCGAACAGCGCCGCGGCGCCCAGCAGGCCGAGCTTGGGATGGTGCCAGCGCGCGAGAGCCTCTGCCCCGTACAGGCAGTCGCCCGCGAATACGTATTGCGGCTGGTAGACGACCTCGATCTCGCGCGCGTCGATGGCGGCAAGCAGGTCGGCCTCCAGCTGCGCCTGCCGGATGCCGGCGGGGGTGCGCAAGCGGTCCGCCCACAGGATGCGGGCCCCCGGCTTGTCGTGCGCCCGTTCCAGCGTGGCTGCCAGACGGTCTGCGACGTGGCCGGGTTGCTCGCCGGGCAGCACCCGCAGCAAGGCCACGCGCGGCCACAGGCGGACCGATCCCGTACCGGCAAGGCCCGCGATCGGGGCGGCGATCGCATCCCCCAGCGCTTCGCCCAGCCATTGCCAGCGTTCGCGGCTCATCGCTTCGCGCGCGACGACGGCAAACTTGCCCCCGCCTACTCGCGCGGCAAGCCATTCGCCTGTTTCCAACTCGTCCGCCGCGAAGGCGCCGATGCGACGCGCGACCTCGAGCAATGCGCCGTCGCCCGTCGCTTCCCCATAGGCGAGGTTGACCGCATCGAACCGGCCCAGTCCGATCAGGAGGGCGTGGACCGGCGCGGCCCTTCCTTCGCCCGCCTCCGCGCGCCAACGGGCGAGCGTCCCGAGCAGGGTGTCGCCTTCCGCCAGACCCGTTAGCGGGTCGCGGCCGTATGCGCGGATGGTCTCGACGATCGATGCCATGGCACGTCGTAGCGCATCGCGTCGGTCCCCGCGCCCCTGCCGCGACGCGCGTTGCCAAATGGGACGGCCGCCCTTAGCGATGGTTACCGCACGGGGCGGGGTGGAAAGGACACGCGTGAACACCGAGATCGACGCCGGGCGGCTAGCCCTGCTCGCCTCCGATACCGAACGCGCGCAGGCTGCCGCCGACGAATTGCGCGGCCTGCATGCATTCGTGGACCAGGACGACGCCAATGCCGTCGTCGTGCTCGGCGGCGACGGGTTCATGCTGCAGACGCTGCACCAGATGCTCGATGACGGACGGGTGCTGCCCGCCTACGGCATGAATTGCGGCACGGTCGGCTTCCTGATGAACCGGCACCGCAGTCCCGCCAAGCTGATCGAGCGCATCGCCAAGGCGCGCCGGTTCGACATCGCCCCTCTCCGAATGGAGGCGGAAGGACGCAGCGGAGACACCCACGTCGCCTGGGCGATCAACGAGGTCTCGCTGCTGCGGGAAACCCGCCAGACCGCGAAGATCGAAGTCGTGCTGGACGGCAAGACGCGGCTGAAGGAACTGGTCTGCGACGGGGTGCTGGTGGCGACGCCCGCGGGATCCACCGCTTACAACCTGTCGGCCAGCGGGCCGATCCTGCCGCTCGATTCGCAACTCCTCGCGCTCACCCCGATCAGTCCGTTCCGCCCGCGCCGGTGGTCGGGCGCGGTGCTGCCCGAACGCAGCCGCGTCGGCTTCCGCGTCATCGAGCCCGACAAGCGGCCGGTCTCGGTCGTCGCCGACCAGCGCGAGTTCCGCGACGTCGCCGAAGTGAACATCGAGATCGCCCGTGAACGCCAGCTCACGCTTCTGTTCGACCCCGGTCATTCGCTCGACGAACGCATCGTCGCCGAACAGTTCGCGGTTTGATGCACGATCGCGCCTGAAACGGGGTTGCCAAGCCGGTGGGCCGCCCATATAGGCGCGCTCCTGCCGATACGGCTGCTCCCCGATAGCTCAGCGGTAGAGTAGGTGACTGTTAATCACTTGGTCGTTGGTTCGAATCCAACTCGGGGAGCCACTTTTCCGCTACCGCACGGCCGCCGCTAGCTGCCCAGCAGCAGCCGCGCCCCCACCCAGATGGTGAGTGCGGCGGTCATCCAGCGGATCCATTTCTGGGGCAGGAAGCGGACCGCCAGCAGGCTGCCGAATTGGCCGCCCACCGCCACCGCGAGGAGCAGCGGCAGGCCGAAGGCGAACGCCGTCCCGATCATGTCGGGGCCGTTCTTGATCAGCTGGCCCGCCAGGCCGAACAGCGAATTCACAAGAATGAACAGGGCCGCCGTCGCCGCGATCGCGCGCGCGGAATTCCAGCGTACGAGATGCAAGAACGGCGCAAGGAAGATGCCGCCGCCGATGCCCACCAGCCCCGCCAGATAGCCGATCGGCGCTGCCAACAGCGGCATCCAGCGGGCGAACCGGCCCGCCCCTTCCGGCTCGCCATTCTGCGCAGCGCGGGTAGCCGTCTGGGGTACCAGAAGGGTCATTCCCGTCAGGACGAGACTGGCCCCGAGTATCCCGAGAAACGCGCTCTCCTTGATCGGCGTCAGACCGCCGAGTAAGGCCGCCGGCGCCGCGACCGCGGTGAGCACGATCGCGCCGCGCCACGGGGTGACGCCGGCCCGCGCAAAGCGGATGGTGCTGCCCGCGACGACAACCACGTTGCACAGCAGCGAAATTACCGGCAGCAGGCGGAAATCGACGCCCGACAGCGCCAGCAGGGCACTGTAGGTCGATCCTCCGCCGAACCCGACCGCGGCATAGAGCAGCGCGGTCAGGGCGAAGGCGGCAACGAGTAACGGCATCGGATGCGGCTATTATCGCAAGACGGTAAGGGTCGCGATCCGCGCCGAAGGCCGTCGGTTCAGCCTGCCGCCTTGGCGCCTACCGCCCCGTGACAGTGCTTGTACTTGTTGCCCGACCCGCACGGGCACGGGGCGTTGCGGCTGATGTCCTCGCCGGCGAAGGGGTTGTCGGCGACACCCCCCGGACCGGCCGCGGCGCGCGGCGAGCCGGCGAGTGAACCGAACAGCTCCGCCCTCCCTTCCGACCCGTCGCCGTCGTCGGAATTGTCGAAGCCCGTCAGGGGATCGATATGTCCGGTCAGGAAATCGGGCAGGTCCGGCAACGCGAGCGTCTGCGGCTGGTTGAAGCGGAACTGGCTCTTCAGCAGGATCGCCGTCACGTCCTCGCGCAACGTGTCAAGCATGCGCTCGAACAGCATGAACGCTTCGCGCTTGTACTCGTTGATCGGCTGTTTCTGTGCGTAGGCTCGCAGGAAGATCACCTGCCGCAGCGCGTCGAGCGTGCTCAGGTGTTCCTTCCAGTGGTGGTCGAGCCGTTCGAGCAGGATCTGCTTTTCAAGCCGCTTCCACATGGCCGGATCGACTTCGGCGATCTTCGCCTCCATCACCGCGTCGCTTTCGGCGGCGAGGCGTTCCTCGATCAGCTCGGGTTCGACATGGTCTTCCTGCAGCCAGTCGTCGATCGGCGGCGTCAGGCCGAGCACGTCGGCGACCCGTTCCTTGAGACCGGCCACGTCCCACTGCTCGGGGTACGAGCCCGGGGGGCACGCCTCGCCGACCAGCGTGTTGACGGTGTCGTGGCGCATGTCGACCACGACATCGTCGACGGCCTCGGAATCCATGATCTCCGCGCGCTGTTCGTAGATGACCTTGCGCTGGTCGTTCATCACGTCGTCGTATTCGACGACCTGCTTGCGGATGTCGTAGTTGCGCGCCTCGACCTTCTTCTGCGCAGTCTCGATCGCCTTCGACAGCCACTTCGAACCGATCGCCTCGCCGTCCGCAAGGTTGCTGTTCATCATGCGCGAGAACAGCGTGTCGGGTCCGAAGATGCGCAGGAGGTCGTCCTCGAGGCACAGGTAGAACTTCGAGAGGCCCGGGTCGCCCTGGCGGCCCGACCGGCCGCGCAGCTGGTTGTCGATACGCCGCGATTCATGGCGTTCGGTAGCGAGCACGAACAGGCCTCCGGCAGCGAGCACCTTCTCGCGCTCGGCCTTCACCTCGGCCTTGATCCGGTCGACCTCCAGCTGGCGCTTGGGATCGTCCTCTGCCAAGTCCTTGAGCTCGTCCTCGATGCGGAATTCGGCGTTACCGCCGAGCTGGATGTCGGTGCCGCGCCCCGCCATGTTGGTGGCGATCGTCACCGCGCCCAGCCGGCCCGCCTGGGCGACGATGTGCGCCTCCATCTCGTGGAAGCGGGCGTTGAGGACGGAGTGCTTGACGCCCTCCTTCTCGAGGAAGCCCGACAACAGTTCCGACTTCTCGATCGACACCGTGCCGACGAGCACCGGCTGGCCGATTTCCTGCTTCTCGCGGATCGACTTCGCGATCGCCTGGAACTTGTCGACGGTGTTCTTGTAGAACTCGTCCTCCTCGTCGATGCGCTGGACGGGCAGGTTGGTCGGAATCTCGACCACGTTCATCTTGTAGATGTCCCAGAACTCGCTCGCCTCGGTGGCGGCGGTGCCGGTCATGCCCGAGAGCTTGGGATACATGCGGAAATAGTTCTGGAACGTGATCGAGGCCATCGTCTGGTTCTCGGGCTCGATCTTCACGCCCTCCTTGGCCTCGACAGCCTGGTGCAGGCCGTTCGACCAGCGGCGGCCGTCCATCATGCGGCCGGTGAACTCGTCGATGATGACGACCTTGTCGTCCTTTACGATGTAATCGATGTCGCGCTTGAACATCTTGTTCGCGCGCAGCGCCTGGTCGAGGTGGTGGACGACCTGCGTGTTCTCAACGTCGTAGAGGTTGGGCGTCGTCAGCAATCCGGTGCCGGCGAGCAGCTCCTCGATCTTTTCGGCGCCTTCCTCGGTCCAGGTGATGTTCTTGGACTTCTCGTCGGCTTCGTAGAAGCTTTCGTCGATCTCCCGAACGATGGCGTCGATCGAGACGTAGAGATCGGTCTTGTCCTCGGTCGGGCCGGAGATGATCAGCGGGGTGCGCGCCTCGTCGATCAGGATCGAATCGACTTCGTCGACGATCGCGTAGTTGAAGGGGCGCTGCACCATCTGCCCGCGCTCGTGCTTCATGTTGTCGCGCAGGTAGTCGAAGCCGAACTCGTTGTTCGTGCCGTAGGTGATGTCGGAGCCGTATGCCTCGCGCCGCTCGAACTCGTTGAGGTTGGGCACAATCACGCCGACCGTGAGGCCGAGAAACTTGTGGATGCGGCCCATCCAGCCCGCGTCGCGGCTGGCGAGATAGTCGTTCACAGTGACGACGTGGACGCCCTTGCCCTCGATCGCGTTGAGATAAGTCGCCAGCGTCGCGACGAGGGTCTTGCCTTCGCCCGTGCGCATTTCCGCGATCTCGCCGCGGTGCAGCACGATGCCGCCGACCATCTGGACGTCGAAGTGGCGCATGCCGAGCACGCGGACCGAAGCCTCGCGCACGGTCGCGAATGCTTCGGGCAGGATATCGTCGAGGGTCTTGCCGCCGGCGAGTTGCTCGCGGAACTTGGCGGTCTGCGCGGCGAGCTCGTCGTCCGACAGCGCCTGGAGCTGCGGCTCCAGCGCATTGATCTGGCGGACGATCTTGTCGAGCGATTTGACGTAACGGTCGTTGGACGACCCGAACAGGGCCTTGGCGATGTTGTTGATCATGGATGCCCCCGGGGCAGGAATTCATATGGCGGAACGCCCGCCGGGGCGCATGGGCCCGGGCGGCGTCGAGATGACGGTATGAGCGGTGGGCGCGCTATTCGTGCGCGCGGTCGGGACCGAACTGGATCGTCGGGATGTAGATGATCACCGGCTTGCGCTGGCGGCAGCCGGGCTGGACTTCCGTCTTGCTAGCCAGGCTGGGCTTCGATGTCGGCAGCGGACACGGCTGCTGCGCCCCGCCCTGCTGGCTCCCCGAAGACGGGGCATCGGCCGGCTGGCTGAGCGCCGAGAACAGCCGCGCTTCCGCCGGAGCGCCGACTGCGGCGAGCCCGGTGATGAGCGCAAAGGCTGCAAGGATGCGTGCGAGCATGTCGCCAGGTAGATATGCTTTCGCGCGCGCCGCGTCCACCCCCGCCGAGAAACCGCATTGTTCTCGCTGGTCGACCTTCGTAGGTGACAGAGGATGGATAGCGTTTCCCCCCTTGCCCGGCCCTTCCCTGACGCCCCGCCGATCGCCGGCGCGGTTCCGCGCATCGCCCGCGCTGGCTACAAGGACTGGGGTCGCTGCGACCTGACCTACGTCGAACTGGCCGAAGGGACGAGCGTGGCGGGCGTCTTCACGCGCAATGTCTGCTGTTCGACCGAGGTCGAGCTGGGGCGCGAGCAGGTGCGGCTAGGCCGCGCACGGGCTTTGGTGGTGAATGCAGGCAATTCGAACGCCTTCACCGGCTATCGCGGGCGCGAAGCGGTGGAGGCGATCATGGGACAGGTCGCCGCCCACCTCGGGTGCGCCCCGAGCGACGTCTTCGTATCCTCCACCGGCGTGATCGGCGTGCCGTTGCCGGTGGACAAGGCACAGGCCGGTCTCGACGCGGTGTTCGCGGCCGAGCCGTGCTCGTGGGAAGAAGCCGCCGCCACGATCGGCACGACCGATACGTTCGCCAAGGGGGCCGTCGCCACCGCGATGCTCGGCGAAACGAAAGTCACGCTGGTCGGCATCGTCAAGGGCAGCGGCATGATCGCGCCCGACATGGCGACGATGCTGGGTTACGTCTTCACCGACGCTGCGGTCGAGCCTGCGTTTCTGCAGGCGGTGCTGTCGGCCGCGAGCGATGCCACGTTCAACTGCATAACCGTCGACAGCGATACGTCGACCAGCGACACCGTCCTCGCCTTCGCGACCGGGGCCGCCGGCAATGCAGCGCTCGCCGCATCTGACGACGTCGGCGCGGATGCCTTCGCTGCCGCGCTGCACGACGTTTGCCGCCAGCTCGCGCACCTCGTCGTCCGCGACGGCGAAGGGGCGAGGAAGTTCATCGAAGTGGCGGTGACCGGCGCCGACAGCGATGAAAGCGCGCGCCGCATCGGCCTCGCGGTGGCGAACTCGCCGCTGGTCAAGACCGCCATCGCGGGCGAGGACGCAAACTGGGGCCGCGTGGTGATGGCGGTTGGCAAGGCGGGCGAGCCGGCCGACCGCGACCGGCTGTCGATCGGCTTCGGAGGCACCTGGGCCGCGCGCGACGGGCAGCCGCTCGCCGACTACGACGAAGCGCCGGTCGCGGCCCATTTGCAGGGTGACGAAGTGCGCATCGATGTGGAACTCGGCCTCGGGGAAGGCCACGCCACCGTGTGGACATGCGATCTCACCCACGGATACATCTCGATCAACGCCGATTATCGCTCGTGACGCTTCGACAGGCTCAGCATGAGCGGTGGCACTCGTGAATTCCGCGCTTGACGACGAGATCCTCGCCCTCCTGCGCTTCGCGGCGGGAAAGGCGATCATGCCTCGCTGGCGCAATCTCGCCGAAGGCGAGGTCGAGGAAAAGGCGACGGACGATCTCGTGACGATCGCCGACCGCGAGGTGGAGGCGTTCCTGTCCGAAGCGCTCACCCGCCTCGCCCCCGGCGTGGCGGTCGTGGGAGAGGAAGCCGCGGCGGCCGATTCGGCGGTGCTGGGCGCGCTCTCGGGTGCCTGCTGGATCGTCGATCCGATCGACGGCACCGGCAACTTCGCGAAAGGCAGCGGCCATTTCGCGACGATGATCGCACTCGCCGACGGGGGCGAGGCGATCGCGGGCTGGATCTACGATCCCCGCCGCGACCGCTTGTGCCGCGCGCGGCGGGGCGAAGGCGCGTTCGTGGATGGCGAACGCATCTGGACGAGCCCTAGCGGTGTTGCACCGCCCGCGTTGGCGGCGATGACGAAGTTCATGGCGCCCGATCAGCGCGACCTGTTCGAGCGGGACATCCTGCCGCACTACACCCCGGCCGATGCGCCCGGGTGCGCTGCGGAGCAGTATCCGCTGGTCGCGTTCGGCGATCACGACATTGCGATCTACGAACGCACGCTGGCGTGGGACCACGCGGCGGGCGCCCTTTTCCTCGCCGAAGCGGGCGGCCGCTGCGCGCGGCAGGACGGCAGCCCCTACCGCGTCGATACCGACCGAAAGGGCATGATTGCCGCCGCCACCGCGCAGCTATGGGACGAATTCGTCGCCCGGCTCGACCGGTCGGGGTACCGGCCCGGAGGCGATTAGAGCTCGCTTTCGAGCCACTGCTTGAGCGCGCCCTTGGGCGCCGCGCCGAGCTTCTGGGCCACCGGCTTGCCGTCCTTGAAAAGGACCATCAGCGGGATCGACTGGACGCCGATTTCGCCGGGAACGCCGGTGTTCTCCATGATGTCCATCTTGGCGATGGTCACCTTGTCGGACAATTCGTCGGCGATCTCTTCGAGCGAGGGGCCAATCATCTTGCACGGACCGCACCATTCGGCCCAGAAATCGACGAGTACGGGCTTGTCGGCGTCGAGGACGTCGGACTGGAAACTGGCGTCGGTGACGGCGATGGTCGGCATGGGTATCTCCTGTTCGTTGCCCTGACATGTAGGGCGTGTGCGCGATCACTCAACGGGCGGCGGCGGAAAGCTTTCCGATTTGGCGGACAACAGCGCCTTGCGCGCGGCGAGTTCGGCAGCCGGGACCCGGATCAGCTGCGGGGTCTGCGTATAGAGTAGCGCCGCCGCGATCTCCCGCCCCGGATAGATCGCGGCCAGCGCTGCGGCATAGGCGGCCATCTGGAGGAGCGTCCCCTCCGGTACTTCGGCCAGCGATGTTGGCGGCCGGCGCGCGGTCTTGAAATCGACCACGGTGACCTTGCCGGGCTCCACCAGCAACCGGTCGGCGGTGCCCGCGATAACCTGCCCGTCAACGGTCGCGGCGAGCGGCACCTCGGCGAGCGCGGCGGAGGAGAATACCGGCGCGAATTCGGGTTCGGCGAGAACGGCGAGCGCGCTGCCGAGCATTTCGGCGCGATCGCCGGGCGTGAGGTCTGGCGCCTGCCGTTCCAGCCACCGACTTGCCGCCGCCTCGCGTTCGTCCGGACCGATGGAGGGCAGCCGCTCCAGCAGGGCATGGATGAGAACGCCGCGCCGCGCCGCAACGCGCGCCACGTCGGGCGAAAGCGGCGGGTCGGCCGCGGTATCCGTTCCAGCCGACGACGGCGCGAGCGGACGCGGAGGCCGCGGCTCCGGCCCGATCGGCGTGACCGCCCATGCGGGCAAATCGATGGCGGTTCGACCATCAGTGGAAGGCGCGGGTTCGGCAACAGCGGCCCTCGTCCCGCGCTCCAGTCGCGCGCCCCAGACCGGATCGGCAAGCTCGTCGCCCGCGAACAGCGGTCGCAGCTTCGCATACCACGAATTCTCGCTCGGTTCCTTTTCGCGCTTGCCCAGCGCGCCGCCGATAAACAGCGCCTCTTCCGCGCGGGTCATCGCCACATAGAGCAGGCGCCAGTGTTCCTCGCGCTCGGCGGCCCTGGCGGCGGCCTCGGCTTCGGCAACGGGACCGGCTTTCTCTTCCTTGCGCAGCGCGGGCAGCGGGACCGGCGCCCCGCCCCCGCCGATCCGCTGTTCGACCAGCGACAGGTCGCGCCGGGGCGAGCGATCGGGATTGCCCGCCGCATCCGCCAGTATCACGATGGGTGCCTGCAGCCCTTTGCTGCCGTGCACGGTCATCACTCGGACCTGCCCCGCCCCGCCCTCGCTCTCGCGTTTGAGTTCGCCGTCGCCCGCATCGAACCAGGCGATGAACCCGGCCAGACTAGCGGTGTGGGTCGCCGCATAAGCGGCTGCCGCATTGAGCAGTTCGTCGACGGGATCGTTCACTTCGCTGCCCAGCCGCGCGACGAGGCCTTTGCGGCCCTGCCACGGTCCCACCAGCATCCAGTGCAGCAAGGCCTGGGGCAGTTCGTAATCCGCGCGCGCCAGCAGGTCGCGCAGGCGGTCCGCCGTCTCGCGCTGGCGCGGGTGCGAACCATCGCGCAGATGGTGCCACAGCGATCCTTTTTCCCGCCAGCCGTATGCGAGCAGGTCTTCCTGCGTCCATCCCATCAGCGGGCTCACCAGCAGACCGGCAAGGCTGAGATCGTCGAGCGGCTGGGCGGCGAAACGCAACGCGGCCATCAGGTCCTTGACACCCAGCGGCGCGCCCAGCCGCAGGCGGTCCACGCCGGCCACCGGCACGCCCGCCGCGTGAAGGCGCGCAACGATGAGCCCGGCGAGATCGCGCCGCTTGCGCACCAGCACCATCACGTCGCCCGGCCCCGCGTTGCGCCCTTTCGTCAGCGGGAAGCCGTCGC
Organism: Tsuneonella amylolytica; assembly: GCF_003626915.1. Lineage (NCBI taxonomy): Bacteria > Pseudomonadati > Pseudomonadota > Alphaproteobacteria > Sphingomonadales > Erythrobacteraceae > Tsuneonella > Tsuneonella amylolytica. The sequence goes on along the minus strand of NZ_CP032570.1, from coordinate 2,561,974 downwards.
GCATCCAGCCGGCCACCTCGGCGGCGATGCGGTTCGCCATCTCGCGTTCGGGTTCGGACAGCCACTCGTCCGCCGCCTCATCGTCGGCATCGGCATGGCCACTTACCGGCTGCCACAACGTGACGAGGCCGGGTCGGTCGTATCCCTTGTGCGGATCGAGCGCTTCGGCCGGATCCAGTCCGAACTTTTCGGGGCCGATCGTGGCAATCGCGTCGTCCACGAAATCGAGCACCGGCTGGGAAGTACGGTACGACCGGCCGAGACCAAGGTCCTGCAATCGCTCGACATCAGGCTGCTCGTTCGCGAGCCTGTCGATGAGGTCGGCATAGTACCGCTTGGCATCGGCGAAGTTGCGCGGGCTGGTACCCTGGAAGCCGAAGATCGCCTGCTTGTAGTCCCCAACGACGAACAGCGTCCGCTGGACCCCGGGTTTCTGGCCGTCGCCGGAAAAGAAATCGTCGGTGACGGCGCGCACGATATCCCACTGCGCGCGGTTCGTGTCCTGCGCCTCGTCGACGAGGACATGATCGAACCGGCGGTCGAGCTTGTAGCGTATCCAGCCCGACAGCGCGGGGTCGCGCAGCAGGGCGGCTGCGCGGCGAATCTGGTCGTCGAAATCGATCAGTCCTTCGCGCGCCTTCGCCTCGTCCCACGCCAGCGCGAACCGGCGGCCGACCTCCAGCGCCGGGGCGACGAAGCCGGCGAGGTCGAGCAGAGAGCGATGGTCGCGAAGGGCGGCGAGCGAAGCCAGCACCGCTTCGGCGTGCAGCGCATAGTCGGGGTCGTGCTTCTCGAGGCTCTTGAGCGCGCGCGGCTCCCCCTTCTGCGTGAACAGCGCTGCGGCAAGCGTGTCGGCCGCCGTGACGCGGCCCAGCCCGCTCGCGGCGAGAAAGTCGCCGATCGCTGTTAGCGAAGTCTGCGCGGTGCCAGTGCCCCAGGCCGCGTTCGCCGCCTGCATCCGCCCCAGCGCCGCGCAATCGAACACGCCGTCCGCGCATAGTTCCGCGAGGCTCGCTTCGCCGGCATCGGCTGGCAGGCCGAAGAGGGCCAGCACGCGGTCGCGCATCGGCGGCTGCCACCCGGCGGGTCCGGTCCAGAGCTCGCGCGCGGCAGCGCACCGCATCAGCCATCCCGGTACCTCGCCCGGCCCCATCCGCTCGCTGAGCATGCCCAGCGGGCCGAGCACGGCGGTGTCGCCCGCGGCCTCCGCATCGGCGACCATCGCGGCAAGGACCTGATGCGCGAGGACGTCGCGGTCGCGGTCTTCCATCGGACGACTGCCGGGAATCAGCCCGGCTTCGTCGGGGAATGCCGCCAGCAGCCACTGCGAGAATGCATGGATCGTATCGATCCGCAGGCCGCCCCCCGGACAGTCGAGCACGCTGGCGAACAGCGTGCGCGCGCGGTCCCGCGTTTCCGGATCGCCGGGCGCTCCGATGGCGAGGAGGTCTTTGCCGAGCAAGGTGTCGGGCATCCGCACCCAGCTCGCCAGGACGGAGTTCACGCGCTCTGCCATTTCCGCCGCGCCGGCCTTCGTGAAAGTGAGGCACAGGATTGCCGAGGGCGAGACGTCGGGCCGCAGCAGCAACCGCAGCACGCGCGCCGAAAGCACCTGGGTCTTGCCCGTCCCCGCCGATGCCGACAACCAGACGCTGCGCGCCGGGGCGACCGCGTGGGCCTGATTGTCCTGCAGGGGGAAAACCTCGCCGCTCATGCTTCGTCGTCCTGCAGCCGCACCCATTCGTCGAGTCGCATGAGTTGGTCGTAGGTGTCGTAGCCCGGCGCATCCGGGTTCAGCCGCGCGGTGAACGGCTGATCGCCGAGTACCCAGCGGTCGAGCGCATCATCAAGAAAACGCTTCGCTTCGGGCAGGAAATCCTCGGGCGGAATGCCTTTCTGCTTGCGGCCTTCGAGGACGGGCGTGTCGATGTAACCGAAGCCGCCGTCCTTGTTCTTCGCAAGGGACCAGTATTCGAAACGGCTGGGCGACGCGGGCGGACCGAAGGCGCCGCGCTTGACCATGAGGCCCAGCGTACCGAGTTGCAGCGCGTAGCCTTCCTGCACCTGCGCGCCGCTGGGCGGACGGCCGGTCTTGTAATCGACGACCGCGACCGTGCCGTCGGCCAACCTGTCCAGCCGGTCGATGCGCCCCCGGATCGTCACGCCGCGCCACTCGAGCTCGCCCTTTTCCTCGACGAGCTCGGGCACCCGGCCGGGTTCGGCGGCGATTGCCTCCTCGACCCAGCGCAGCGCCTTCAAAAGCCGCGGACGCCACAGCGCGCGCACGAGCGGATGCGCGTTCATGGCGCGCAGTTCCTCCTCCGCAATTTCCGCGAGCGCGCGCCTTTCCTTGTGCCACTTCTCCAGAATGGCGTGGGCCACCTCGCCCTGCCAGGCGGGGCTGGGTTCGGCATCGAGCCCGTCGAGCTCGGACAGTCGCAGAATGCTCGAGGCGTAGAACTGGTAGGGATCGGCCCGCAGGCGATCGAGCCCGGTGACCGACAGCGCCACCTTGCGCTGCGATGCGTCCGGCATCGGATGCGGGCGCGGATAGGGCGGCGCGGGATCGGCATAATCGAGCGCGGCGGCAAGGCGCGGCGCTTCGTCCTCGCGGTGCGCCGGGCCGAGTTCGCCGAGCAGGGCCTGCACCCGCAGGAGGAACCGGCTCGCGATCGCCGGCCCACTCTCGTCGCGGCGCGATCGGCTGAGCACGACTTCGGGCGCGCCCATCGCCGCGGCCAGGTCGTGCGCGGCGAGCCCGATGCGGAAATCGGCGCCCGGTACTCCGAGCGCCCGAAGCACCGCCGGGGCGAGGAGCGGGTCGGTCGCCGGGCGTGCGGGCCAGGTTCCTTCGTTGAGCCCCGCCGCGATAACCAGATCAGCGCGCGCCATGCGCGATTCGATGAGGCCGTATATCGCAACGCGCGGATGCCCGCCGTAGGGCGGCCGCACCGCGATGCCTTCCATCGCATCGCGCAGGACCGCGTGGAGATCGCTTGCCTCCACCATCGTACCGATCTCGCGGGCATGGAGCCGCAGGCCTTCCACGAACTGCGCCAGGGCCCGCCCGTCCTCGCGGTCCCATTGCGCCGAACCGGCCAGCGCCTCGCCCGCCGCCGACAGGCGATCGAGCCAGTCGGCGAGCGGCAGTGCATCGTCGGACAGGAGCGGGCCGAGGACAGCCGCGGCCTCCCTCCACCAATCCTCCACGCGCGCTTCCGTCGCCGTGGCGTGCAACGGCGCGAGGCCCGGCTCTGGCCGGGGACCGCGCAGGCGCTTCTCGAACCGGCGCAAGGACTCCAGCCATTCGCGCCGCCCCGCATCGCGACGGACGAGGGGGTTCGCGAGCGCCCCGACGAGCGCGACCGGTGCGGCGCGTTCGGCGGCCAATTCGGCCAGCTGGAGGAACAGCCGCCCGGCGGTTGTATCCGACAGCGCGCGCCCTGCGGTATCGTCGGCTTCCAGGTTCCAGCGGCGCAGGTGCTGGACCACCCGGCGCGCCAGTCCGCGATCGGGCGTGACGAGAGCCACGCGCCGCTCCGGCAAATCGACCGCCTCGCGGATCAAGAGAGCGATGGCCTGCGCTTCGGCTTCCGGATTGGCGCTTTCCATCAGGCGCACGCCCGACAGCCGGCGCTTGTCCGCGGGCAGATCGACCCAGGCCTTGCTCGCCTGCGGGGGCAGGAAAAGGTTCGAGATCGCGTGGCTCCGCTCCGGCTCCGCCGCGCCGATCCCGCGCCTGTGCCACGGGCGCACTTCCGCCCGGTTCACACCCATCCGGTTGAGCAGGAGCTTGAGGTGGTACTGCGGGTGGGTGACGGCATCGCCGCGCGCGAACGGCGGATCGCCCGGATTGTCGCTCGCCCCCGCCGCTCCTAGTTCGTCCCAGACCGCCTGCGGCATTGCGAGGTCGAGATCGGGCAGGATCACCGCGCCCTGCGGCAACTCGCTGACGACGCGCAGCATGTTTGCCAGTGCCGGGGCCGCGCTGGTGACGCCGGCGGCGACGATCGGGGTCGCCGGCGGGGAGTGCCGCCAGCGCCGTGCCGCATGTTCGAACAGGCGGTTGCGCCGCGCTGCCGCGTCGAGCCGCCCGCTCGCCTGCAGTTCGGCGAGCCACCGCGCCTGGACCCGCGCGAACAGCAGGATCGCCCGCTGCCAATGTTCGGACTGGTCCTCCACCGCGTCGAGCACGCGCTGTTCGAGCAGTTCTTCGGGCCCGATGTCCTCCACCAGCAGACGGTCCATCGTGCGCGCGACATCGCGCGCCAGCGACAGCAGTGCCGCACCGCGCGGCACGTCGCGCCCCGTCGCCGCCATTTCCTCGGCCAGCAACTGCGCCAGGCGCAGCCAGCGCCGGGTCGGATCGACTGCCGGCGCGATGTCCGCGGCTCCCAGCGGGTCGAGCAGGGTGCCCAGCGTCTCGTCGAGATCGAGGTCGCCGACGACCGCCATGCGCGGCATCAGCAGCCCGCCGTCCGACGCGCGCACGAACGCTTCCTGCACGGTGCGCGCCGCGCGGGTCGACGGCAGAAGCAGGGTCAGCCGGGCGAGGCCGACATCCGCGTCCGCGTAACGCGGGATCAGGCCGGCGACCAGCGCATCGGCAAAGCCTCGGTGCGCCGCGATGGAATAGACCGCCGGCGTGCGCGCTTCAGCCACCCCGCAATGCGTCCTCGGTCGGGCGGATCGCCTGCGGCGTGCCGACCTCGAACCACTGGCCGGTGAAGACCGCGCCGTAGAGCCTCCCCTCCTCGATCGCCCGCTGCCACAGCACGTTGGTGCTGAATGGGCCCACCGGCGCGTCGCGCAGCAGGCGATGCGATACGAGCTGGATGCCGGTGTAGATGAACGGCGCGATGTGTCCCGCCTTGCGACGGCTCAGCCGGCCGAGGGTGTCCATGTGAAAATCGCCTTCGCCCCGGAAATTGAGCGCGCGGGCGTGCGGCACCACCAGCAGCAGCGCGTCCATCGCGTCCGGGTCCCACCGCGCGGACAGGTCGGCGAAAGCGTTGCGGGGCCCGTCGAGCCAGATGTTGTCGGCGTTGAGGCAGAAGAACGGATCGGGCAGCAGCCCGGCTGCATGGGCCTTGGTCATCCCTCCGCCCGTTTCGAGCAGCTGCGCCCGTTCGTCCGACACGGCGACCCTGGGCATGTCGCGCAGGGCGAGATGCGCCTCCAGCGGTTCGGGGAGGTAGTGCACGTTCACGACCGCCTTCTCGACACCGGCTTCCGCCAACCGGTCGAGCGCGTGATCGATGAGCGGCTTGCCCGCCACCCGCACCATCGGTTTGGGCTGCGTCGCGGTGAGCGGCCGCATCCGCTTGCCGAGGCCGGCGGCCATGACCATCGCGGTGTCGCTGGCGAGCTTCATCCGCCGGCCTTCACGAAATCGTCCCGCCGCCCGCTTCGCGCAGAGCGCGCGGGATGTTCGCATCGAACCACGCGGCCACGGGCGCGAGTGCGGGGTGCGCGAGATCGCGTTCCATCGCCTCCCACACCCGCGGGATCATCTCGAGATAGCGCGGTTTCCCGTCACGCTTGTACAGCCGCGTGAAGATCCCGACGATCTTTGCGTTTCGCTGCGCGCCGAGCCGGGCGTAGTCGGCCTCGAAATCTGGCCCGGCATCCGTCGCGGCGATGTAGCGGTCGAGCATGGCCCGTTCGAGTTCGGGCGAAACCTCGCGCCGGGCATCCTGCAGCAGGCTCACGACATCGTAGGCAGGGTGGCCGACCAGCGCGTCCTGGAAATCGATAAGGCCCTGCTGACCGCCGGGGAGCAGCATGATGTTCTCGGCGTGGTAGTCGCGCAGCACGGTGACGCCCGGTTGCTGGCGCTCGATCAGCGGGCCGAGGACCGCGAACCACGCCGTCTCGTACCCGGCCACGTCGACGTCCAGCCCCGCGGCGGGCGCATACCATTCGGTCAGCAGCGCCGTCTCGCGCTGGTAGGTCGCAAGGTCGTAAGGCGAGAACGGACCCGGCGGCATCGTGCGGAGCTCGACCAGCGCGTCGATCGCCGCGGCGTAGGCCCCGGTCTCGCCGCCGGGGTTGACGTCGAGCCAGTCGCGCATCCGGTCGTCGCCGAAATCTTCGAGCAGGACCCAGCCTGCTTCGGCTTCCGACGAGAAGATGCCGGGCGCGCGCAGCCCGTGGCTGGTCAGCCAGCCCGCGACATCGAGGAACGGCTGCGGATCCTCGTGCGGGGGCGGAGCGTGCATCAGCATCGCCTTGCGGTCCCCGTCCCGCACCCTGAAGTAGCGACGAAACGAGGCATCGCCGGGGATCGTATCGATCTCTGCAGCACGCCAGCCTGCACGGTCGAGAAAATCGGTGAGGCCCTCGGGGCATCCGGGCGGTAGCTCGCTCATGGCATCCGCCCTAGCCAATCGGCCCCGCCCCGCACAACGGCCCTGCGCCCTTGCCCACGGCTTTCCAGCGCGATTTCGAGGCATTGCGCCTCTCCCGCGAAGCCGCCCGCGTGATCGGGCCATTCGGCCAGCAGCACCGCGCCTTCGCGATAATCGTCGAGCCCCAGTTCCGCGACTTCGCCCGGATCGCGCAACCTGTAGAAGTCCGCGTGGACGACAGCAGGATCGAGGTCGTCGTAGGTTTCGAGGATGGTGAACGTGGGCGACGGCACCTCGCCCGGGTGGCCGAGCGCCCGGAGGACCGCGCGCGCAAGAGTGGTCTTGCCCGCACCGAGCCCGCCCGACAGCGCAACGACGTCGCCAGCCCGCACGCATTTCGCAATCCGCGCGCCGAACGCGTCCATCGCGGCAAGGTCCGGCAGGTCGACCGTCACGGCAGCCAGATCGTCGCGAAGGTGCCCTCGCCGCGCCGGGACACGATATCGAGCGTGCCGCCGTGCGCCTCGACCAGCTGCCGCGCGAGCGGAATGCCAAGGCCCTGCCGCCGTTCCGGCCGCCCGTCGGGACCGGTGGTCAGCCCCTCAAGTGCGCGGCGTAGTTCGTCTTTCGTCATGCCGCGCCCGTTGTCCGACACGACGATCCGCACGCCATCGTTCCTGCGCGACAGATCGACCAGCAGCTTGCCGCCCTCCGGCGTCGCGGCGATGGCGTTGTCGAGCAGTTGCCCGATTGCCCGGCCGAGCTGGCGCGGATCGGCTTCCACCTTGGCCGCGCCGCCTCCGCGCAAATCGAGCGCAAGGCCTGCGGCCACGATCGCCGCCTCGCGGTCGCGCACGACCTGCGTCACGAACGGGAGCAGATCGAGCCGCTCGGTCGCGAGCGGCAGCAGGCCTGCCTCGCTTTGCGACAGGTCCAGCACGTTCTCGACCTGGTCGGTCAGCTTGCGAACCGATTCGAGGATCGCCGCGACGTACTCCTGACCCTGTTCGGTCAGCTCGCCGGCGACCCCCGCCTCCAGCAATTCGGCGAACCCGCCGATCGAGGTCAGCGGCACGCGGAATTCGTAGCTCATGTTGGCGAGGAAGCGCGTCTTCAACTCGTCCGCCGCCTCCAGCGCCTCGGCCCGTTCGCGCAAGGCATCTTCGGCCATCTGCGAATCGGTGATGTCGAGGATCGTAAGGAGGCCGTTGCCGTCGGGCAGCGGCACGCCCGCGATCTCGAGCGTGCGTCCGTCGCCGAGCAGCACGCGCCCGCCGGTCTGCTTGCGATCGAGCGTGGCGCCGCGCACGATCTCGCCGATCGCCTTGGCCTGTTTGGGTTTGGCCAGCAGGGGACCGACTTTGGCCAGTAGTTCGTCCGCGGTGGGATGGCCGTCGAGGTCGTCCTCGGCCAGTCCCCATGCGGCGGCGAACCGGCGGTTCCACAATTGCATGTGTCCGTCGGGCGCGAAGATCGCCAGCGCCTCGAACAGGCTGTCGAAGGTCGCCGTGCGGGTGCGCAGCAAGGTATCGCGGTTGGCGGACAGTGCGAGGCTTTCGGTGCGATCCTCCGCGATGAGGACGAGGCCCCCGTCGGGCATCGGTTGCGCCACGATGCGCAGGTGCGTGCCGTTCGACAGCGGCCATGCTTCCTCGACCGGCGCATCGGCCAGGAACCATTCGCTGCGCTCGGCGCGCCAGGCGGGAAAATCGCGCACCTCGGGCGTCCGCCCGGCCTCGCGCGATTCGCGCAGGAAACGTTCGAACTCGATCTCGCCCGCGCCTTGCCGCAGAGAGAATGCACGGCGGAAGGGCTGGTTGGCCGATTGCAGGCGCCGGTCGGGGCCGAACTGCGCGACGCCGACCGACAGCTGGTCGAGCATCTGGCGCTGCGCCTCGCGGAACGCGCGGAAGCTGCGCGCCTGCTCTTCCATCTCCTCGATATCGACCGCGTAGCCGGCGATGCCTTCGTCGCCCAACGGCAGGTCGCTGACCCTGAGGCTCCGACGCGCCCCGTCGATGGTCGCGGCAACGATCCGTTCGACCGGCGTCTTCTGTTGAGCGGCCTGAATCGCGACTTCGGCGGCGGTGAGTCCGTCGACCGATTCCATCAGTTCGACCTGGTCGGCCACCGCCGCTTCGGCGCTGTCGCGCCCGACCGCGGCGAGGTAGGCGCGGTTGACGAGCTTCAATCGCCCGTCGGGGCCACGGAACCACATCGGCATGGGGGCCGCCTCGATCAGACCGACCAGCGCGGCGAAGTCGCTGCGCGCCCGGCTCGCCTCCGCGCGCAGCTTTGTCAGTTCGTTCTCGCTTTCCGAAAAGTCGAACACCCACAGCAGCGCCGCGCCGCCGGGGGACACCTGCGGATCGGCAAGCGATCCGCGCACGGCGAGACTGCGGCGCGAACCCGGCGGAGTCAGCGCCATGCGAAACGGCGCGGCGGTCTTCTGCGCGCGCACGACGTTATCGGTCAGCGTCGCGAGCTGTTCGGCCGAAAGACCCTTCCCCCCGCCCTGGCTACCGCCGAGCTCGGACAGGTATTGCGGCAGTTTCGGCAGGCCGAGCCAGCCGGCCAGCCGCTCGCTGCCTTCGATCTTCCCGTCAGCGCGGACCAGCAGCGGGATCGCCGGAGCCTCGTCGATCATCCGCGCCATCCGGCGCGCGGCCTTGCGCGAGGCTTCGGCCGCCCGCGCCCTGGCGCCGGCGGCGATCATCAGCCAGGCCGCCCCCGCGACCCACGCCGCGAGCACGAGGCCGATGAGCGCGAGCGCGGTGGGGGTGAACTGCATGCGCGGCAGCTATGCGCGCTGCCGCGCCGATGCAACCTCGGCCGGCAGCGTCAGTAGCGGTAATGATCGGGCTTGAACGGCCCTTCCACCGGCACGCCGATGTAATCGGCCTGTTCCTTCGTCAGCTTGCTCAGCTTCACACCCAGCTTGTCGAGGTGCAGGGCTGCGACCTTTTCGTCGAGGTGCTTGGGCAGGACATAGACGTCGTTGCCGTATTCGCCGCCCTTGGTGAACAGCTCGATCTGCGCCAAGGTCTGGTTTGTGAAGCTGCAGCTCATCACGAAGCTCGGGTGGCCAGTGGCGCAGCCGAGGTTCACGAGCCGGCCCTTGGCGAGCACGATGATCTGCTTGCCGTCGGGGAAAGTGACGAGGTCGGTGCCCGCCTTCACTTCCTTCCACTCGTAATTGTCGAGCGCGCCGATCTGGATCTCGCTGTCGAAGTGACCGATGTTGCACACGATGCTCATGGGCTTCATCGCCTTCATGTGCTCGGCGGTGATCACGTCCTCGTTGCCGGTGGTGGTCACGAAGATGTCGGCGCGGGTCACCGCTTCCTCCATCGTCACGACTTCGTAGCCTTCCATCGCCGCCTGCAGCGCGCAGATCGGATCAATCTCGGTCACCAGCACGCGCGCACCGCCATTGCGCAGGCTCTGGGCGGAACCCTTGCCGACGTCGCCGTAGCCGGCAACGCAGGCGACCTTGCCCGACAGCATCACGTCGGTCGCGCGGCGGATCGCGTCGACCAGCGATTCGCGGCAGCCGTAGAGGTTGTCGAACTTCGACTTGGTCACGCTGTCGTTCACGTTGATCGCGGGGAACGGCAGCTTGCCCTGCTTGGCGAGGCTATAGAGACGATGGACGCCCGTGGTCGTCTCTTCCGAAACGCCCTTGATCGCCTTGACGCTGGCGGAGAGGTAGCCGGGCTTCGCCTTGAGGAACGCCTTCAGCGCGCGAACGAATTCGACTTCCTCGGCGTTCGAGGGCTCGAACAGGTCCTCGCCCGCCTCGACCCGCGCGCCCCACAGCGCGAACATCGTGGCGTCGCCGCCGTCGTCGAGGATGAGGTTGCAGGTGAGATCCGGATCGCCTTCGCTCGACCAGTCGAAGATGCGGCCGACGTAGTCCCAGTATTCGGCGAGGCTCTCGCCCTTCACGGCGAAGACGGGGATATCCTGCGCAGCGATCGCGGCGGCGGCGTGGTCCTGGGTGGAGAATATGTTGCAGGTCGCCCAGCGCACTTCGGCGCCCAGCGCGACAAGCGTCTCGATCAGCACCGCGGTCTGGATGGTCATGTGCAGGCTGCCGGTGATACGCGCGCCCTTGAGCGGCTGCGACGCGCCGTATTCCTCGCGCAGCGCCATCAAGCCAGGCATCTCGGTCTCGGCGATCGCGATCTCGTCGCGGCCGTAGTCGGCAAGGCCTATATCTTTGATGACATAGTCGCGGGCGGTCGTTTCGGCGGTAGTGGCCACTGGTCTTGTCTCCGGGGAATTCAGGTTGCCCGCGCCCTAGCGCCGGTATCCCGCCAAGGCAAATATAAAGCTTCCTTTATATGTGCCGCCAGGCGCGCCCGACCTTGCGCGCAAGTCGCGCTTCGCTATCTCGGGCGGCGGACGGACGGGACAGCGAAAGGAATTCTTCGATGACGATCCAAGTGGGCGACACCCTGCCCGACGTGAAGCTGGTCAAGGCCACCGAGAACGGCCCCGAAGCGGTGCAGAGCGCCGAATATTTCAAGGGCAAGAAGGTCGCCCTGTTCTCCGTGCCCGGCGCCTTCACCCCGACCTGTTCGGCGCGCCACCTGCCCGGCTATGTGGAAAAGGCAGCCGACCTGAAGTCGAAGGGCGTCGACGAGATCGTCGGCACCGCGGTCAACGACGCGTTCGTCATGGGCGCCTGGAACAAGGCGACGGGATCCGACGACATCACGATGCTGGCCGACGGCAACGGCGAATTCGCCGAGGCGATGGGGCTCACCATGGACGGATCGGGCTTCGGCATGGGCAAGCGCGGCCAGCGCTGGTCGGCGATCGTCGAAGACGGCGTGGTCAAGGAACTGAACGTCGAGGCCCCGGGCGATTTCTCGGTATCCAGCGCCGACCACATGCTCGGACAGCTCTGACGACGAGCGGGAGGCGCGGAGCAACGGTTCCTTAACCCGTGCGGGCTATGCGCCGGAGAATGACCGGCCTGTATCTCGATCGCCCCGCCCTCCCGCTTTCCGCTCGCCTCGCGGCTCCGGTCGCGTGGACGGGGATGGCGGCGGCCGCGCTGATCGGCGCGGTCGTTTCCGCTCTTCTCGGCGACACGGCGATCGCCGGCGGTTTCCTGCAAGCTGCCGTCATCGCCAGTGCGACCCGGTTGCTTATAGCGATGCTGGCACCCCGCGCGGCCCGCCGCGTCGAACTGTGCGCGCTGGCCTGCATGGCGGCGCTGACCTGTCTGATGGCGACCAATCTCGCGCTGGCGGCAACCGCGCCCGCCGCGTGCGCCCATGTGCCCGGCGCGAGTGCGTTCGCTCAGTAACCCATCAGCTTGAGCACTTCCTCGCGGCTGCGGGGATCTTCCAGAAACGTGCCCATCATCCGGCTCGTGATCATCGAGACGCCCGGCGTTCGCACGCCGCGCGCCGTCATGCACGCGTGGCTCGCCTCGATCACCACCGCGACGCCCTGCGGCTGCAGATGGTCCCAGATGCAGTCGGCGACCTCGGCGGTCAGGCGTTCCTGAACCTGCAACCGGCGGGCAAATCCGTGGAGCACACGCGCGAGCTTGCTGATGCCGACCACGCGATCGGTCGGCAGGTAGGCGATTGCCGCCTTGCCGATGATCGGGGCCATGTGATGTTCGCAGTGGCTCTGGAACGGGATGTCCTTGAGCAGCACGATATCGTTGTAGCCGCCGACCTCCTCGAACACCCGGCCGAGATAGATCGACGGGTCTTCGGTATAGCCGAGGCAGTATTCCTTCCACGCCCGCGCGACGCGGCTGGGCGTATCGAGCAGGCCTTCCCGCGCCGGATCGTCGCCAGCCCATTCGATGAGCGTCCGGATCGCCGCCTGCACGTGTTCCGGCACCGGCGGTTTCGTCGTACCATCGCGGGATACGGGATCGTCTTCGTCGGGTCCGACTAGACTGCTCATTTGCGGAATCCTTTCTTCGCGCGGTTGTAGGCGCGGCCGATAAAGCTGCCCTTCTTAAGCAGGCCGCCGCCGGCAAACGGTTCGAACATCTCGTCGGGTTCCTCCGGATCGAGAAGCTGCGAGCCTGCCAGCGTTTCCTCGATCTCGTTGAGCTCGGGGATCTGAAAAGGTTGCAGGGTGCGGCTGTTCTTCTGGCCGTGCTCGGCGATCAGCTTGAGCATCGACGGATCGGCGGTGAGCAAGCGCTCCACCTCGTCCTCTTCCATTCCGCAGTGCTCCGCCAGAAGCGAACGACGAACAGCGGCGATCTGGTGGCATGCGTCGGCGTTGCCGGGCCTCTCGCAGTCGATGAAGACATCGCACTCCGAATCGAGCCCCATCGACCGGTTGTTCCAGTTCGCCGAGCCGATCCGGAGGATGGTGTCGTCGAAAATGGTGAGTTTGGCGTGGACGTAGATCGGCTTCTCGCCGGTATGCGGCACGAACAAACCAAAGCGATTCTTGTGGTCGCATTCGTGCAAGCCGCGAAGCAGGCAGGCGCGGGCGTGATCCATCGCCTGTTGTTCGAGCCAGCCGTCGGCCGTCATCGGCTGGACCAGCACGATCTCTGGCGGGTCGTCCTCCGCGAGGCGCTTGGCCAGCGCGTCGGCGATCTTGTTCGAGGTGAGGTACTGGTTCTCGGAGTAGATGAACTTCTTCGCGCCGGCGATTTGGGCGAGCAGCAGGTCCTCGATCTCGTCGACCTTGGGCAGTTCCTTGTACTTCGCCCGCGTGCGCGCGATGCCGATCTCGACATTCTCGAACATGACGGGCAGCTTTTCCGGCCAGAGGCTGTCGTCCGGAATCTGGACCTCGTTCAGCTGCTCGCCGCCGGCGCGATGCCAGCGTTCGCGGGAGAGGCAGCCCAATTGCCGTGCGACCTCACCTTCCATCATCATCGTGGCGTCGTGCCACGGGCCGTACTTGAACCCGTGCGGACGACGCCGCCGCCGGTCGTGCTCGATATGCTCGCGCGTGTCCCAGCGATCCTGGGTCATGTCGATCCCGCCGCAGACCGCCAGCCGGTCGTCGAGAACGGCGATCTTCTGATGATGGCTGCAGCCCACAGGGTGATGGGTATCGAACTTGAACGTGATCCCCTTATAGCTGGCCATGCGGAGGATATCGATCAGCATGTATCCGCGCTTGGCGAACTGGAAGATGCCGAAACTCCACTTGAGGATGCGGATCTCGAGCGGCTTGTGCTTTCGCGCGAGCCACATGAGGAAGCTGCCGAGACGGCGCGGATGGTTGCGTCGGAACAGGCGGCTGAACCAGCGCCTTCCGACGGCAAGATGGATGCGGGTATCGAAGTCCCATCCGACTAGAAAAATGCGGAGCTTCGCCTTCAACATCGCCTGCTGCATCAGGGCGAAGTAATCTTCCGCATCGATGATGACGCTCGCACGCTCGGCCCTGGCGAACCGCCAGACCCCCTTCTCGGTCGATTCGTCGTCGAATTCGATTTCGGACTTTGGCTCTTGGGCCAATCTTCCCCCCCTTGCCTCTGCGGCTGCCGAGAGGAACCTCGCGATGCCGCGCAAGGTTCCGAAAGACAGCGGATCACCGCTGCCTGACGCATCGGGGTGAACGGCGCAAGCGGCAGCCCTGAAACATTTCAGGCCGGCCTCCGCGATGGAGACCGGCCTGAAATGTTGGCGCGCCCGGAACGATTCGAACGTCCGACCCTCAGATTCGTAGTCTGATGCTCTATCCAGCTGAGCTACGGGCGCGCACTGGAGGGCGGCACATAGGCAGGCGAAACCGGCTTGGCAACACCTATCCGCCGCCTCCCGACAACTGGGCCAGGAGTTCGATATCGAGTGGCGGCATCGCGAGCCGGGCCGCCTCGCCTGGCGCGAACCAGCCGATCGTCGCCCCATCCGTTGCTACGGGTTTTCCCTGCCAGCGCCGACAGCTGTAAAACAGGATGACGATGCCGCCCTCGTGTGTCGCCGCAGCTCCGTCGGCAAACGCAGCCGGCTGGATCGCGCCCGGGTCAAGCGCGATGCCCAACTCCTCGTTAACCTCGCGGACGAGCGCAGCGCGCGGGGTTTCGCCAGGTTCGACCTTGCCGCCGGGAAACTCCCACAGGCCCCCGTGCTGCTTTCCGGCCGGTCGCCGTTGCAGCAGGAACCGGCCTTCACCGTTGGTCAGCGCGACCGCGACGACCATCAGAATTGTCGGAGGTTTTTCCACTTCGAGGCCTTGCTGCAACCTTTTCTTAACGGGTCGGACCCAAAACGGCGCTCGTCGGGCAGTAGCCGATGGAACGGGAACAACCAATGCCGATGCGCAAGCTCATAAGGGCCATTGCCAGCGACATCTCGGGCGCGACCGCCGTCGAATATGGCCTGATACTGTCCCTCATCTTCCTCGCGATGGTCGCGGCAATCCAGAACTTCGGAAATGTCACGACCAACATGTGGAATGACACGGCGGACAAGATGCAGAAGGCCACGACCAAGTGATTGGGTTTTGCGGTTAGGAAATTTTCAATCACCTCTCCGTAAAAGCACGATAGCCCGAAGCCGTTAATTGGGTGCGGCAAGGGCGGGGTAATGCGAAGATCAAACAGGAGACATCACATGCAGTTCATCAAGACTCTCGCCCGTGACGAAAACGGCGCGACCGCCATCGAATACGGCCTAATCGCCGCTCTCATCGCGGTTGCCGCGATCGCCGCGATGCAGGGCCTCGGCAATCAGCTGACCGGCACCTTCACCAAGGTTTCGACCTGCATGGCCGGCACGGGCACCGCCTGCTAATCGGTCACGACCGAAACAAGAGAAGGGCGGCGGGAGCGATCCCGCCGCCCTTTTTCGTTTGGGCGATTGCCGGAAACGGCGCCGCCGGAGCGACGCCGGTTGCCGTCAGCGCGAGCGTACGACGAGCTTCACCTTCTGTCCCGGCACCACGCGCTCGGCCGAACTCAGGCCGTTGAGCACCCGGAAACGCTGCTCCTGCGCCGTGGTATAGGCCATCCGCGCCGCCAGCGACTGGACGGTGTCGTTGCTGCCGACTGTCACCACGTCGATGACCCGCGGGATCACCTGCGCTGCTTCCGACGACGTGATCCGCCGCATCGACTGGAACATGGGGTTGAAGACGGCCGAACGACCCGCCTGGCTGATCGTGACGAAGTGATACGCCTGATTGTTCGAGAACTCGTAGGCGACCACGGTCACGTCTACCTGCCCGTTGCCCGAATTGACGCGTGCCTGTCCGATCATGGCGGGAATGCCATTGATCGTGGTGCGCTGCAGGTTCTGCGGCGCGATCTGCTGCTGTTGACTCAGCCCTGCGAACGCCTGCCTTACGTACGTTTCGAGGTTGCCGTTGTAGGCGCCTCCCTTGAACTGCGCCTGCCCGCTCTGCCCGTTGATCGACACGGCATCGGTGCCGTTCATCAGGTAGAAGCCCGACGGGGCGCTGAAGCTCAGCCGCAGGTCGGGATGGATGAACTGGTTGCCCTCGATCACGCCCTGCCGCGGATCGTCGCCATAGGTAAGCCCGTCGATCCGCGCGAGGAAGGTGTCGCGATTGGTGATGCCCGTGCGGCTACCCGCAAGGTTGTTGACCGTCCGCACCCGGCTCGCCGGATCGGGGTGGGTGGAGGCCCACGCCGGTGTGCTGCTGGCACCCCGGCCCTGCAGCGCGGCGTCGAGCGCGTTCTGGTTCGCGAGGCTCTGCAGGACGGTCGCCATCGCGTGCGGATCATACCCCGCGCGGGTCAGGTACTGCACACCGAGCGCATCGGCTTGATTCTCCTGGCTGCGCGAGAATTTGAGGGTGTAGTACTGCGTGGCGTACTGCGACCCTTGCGAAATCAGGTTGCCGAAGCCGCCACCGACGACCGAACCGAGAACCTGTCCGAGCACTCCGAGGATGCCGTTCTGCGTCGCGCGGCTTTGGCGCTTTTGCGAGTGGCGGGCTGCCACGTGGCCGACCTCGTGCCCGAGCACGCCCGCGAGTTCCGCCTCGTTGTTCATCAGCGCGACCAGCTGGCGCGTGGTGTAGATGTAGCCGCCGGGGATCGCGAAGGCGTTGTTCACCGAACTGTTGAGGAGCGACACGGTAAAGGCGTCGCGCGCGTTCGACAGGCTCGATTGGATGGCGATGTTCTTGCCGACCTGCTCCACATACTGGGCCTGGGGGCCGGTCATCCGGCCGCCGAACTCCTGCAACAGCTGCGGGTTCGCCTCGGCACCCTGACGTGCTTCGGCAGCAGTGATCCCGGTGTTCGACTGGGCCACGGCCGGACCCGTCGTCGCGCAACCGCCGACGGCTAGGGCTGCCGCACTGAGGTATAGCGCGGCGTGGCGCGCGGGTACGAATCGTTTCATGGGAACTGTCTCCAAGGGCCATGCGGCGGTCCACCCCTCGCCGCGAGATTGCATGTATGGCCTTGGAAACCCGTTCGGGGCGGGCTTGGTTCCCCTAAGCGGGGTCGCTGTACTCAGTTGCCGCCGATGGTCAGGAAGCGTTCCTCGCGCAGGCGCCGGAGGGCGTCAGGACCCAGTCCGGCAAGCGCATCCAGTTCCTCGCCGATCGCTTCGCCGAGCGCCGCGGCGGCCGCGGCGGGATTGCGATGAGCGCCGCCCACCGGCTCGGGCACGATCCGGTCGATCACGCCCAGCCGCTCGAGATGTTGCGCAGTGACTTTCATGGCCTCGGCCGCCTCGGGCGCTTTCTCGGCCGTGCGCCAGAGGATCGACGCGCACCCTTCCGGCGAGATGACCGAATAGACGGCATGCTCGAACATGAGCACCCGCTCGGCACTCGCCAGCGCGACCGCACCGCCCGATCCGCCTTCGCCCACAATCGCGGCGACCATCGGCACCGGCAGCGCAAGGCATGCCTCGGTCGCGCGAGCGATGGCTTCGGCCTGCCCGCGTTCTTCCGCCTCGATGCCCGGAAACGCGCCCGAGGTGTCGACCAGCGTGACGACTGGCAGCCCGAAGCGCCCGGCGAGTTCCATCAGGCGGATCGCCTTGCGGTATCCTTCGGGCTTGCCCATCCCGAAGTTGTGGCGAATCCGCGTCTCGGTATCGTGACCCTTCTCGTGGCCGATCAGCACGACCTTGCGATCGCCCAGCGTGGCGAGGCCGCCCATGATCGCCTGGTCGTCGCCGTACAGCCGGTCTCCGCCGAGCGGCACGAATTCGTCGAAGATATGCTCGACGAAATCGCGGAAGTGGGGGCGCGCGGGATGCCGGGCGACCTGCGTCTTCTGCCATGGGGTCAGCGAGGCGTAGGTGGAGGCAAGAAGCTCGGCGCTCTTCGCCTCCAAGCGAGCGAGCTCGGCCGAGATATCGACATCGTCGCCCTCGGACGCGGCGCGCAGTTCCTCGATCCGCTTGTCGAGCTGGGCGACCGGCTTCTCGAATTCGAGATAGGATTGCATCCGGCGGCAGCTAGGCGCGTGCGCCGCCGCGCGCAAGCGGGTGGCGTTCGTTGACCAGCGCCACCAGCCGGGCCGAATCGACGTGGGTGTAGATCTGCGTTGTCGCGATGTCGGCGTGGCCGAGCAGGGTTTGCAACACGCGCAGGTCCGCCCCGCCCTCCAGCAGATGGGTCGCGAACGCGTGGCGCAGGACGTGCGGGCTCACCCGCTCCGGCGCGATGCCGGCGCGCAGGGCGAGTTCCTTGACGAGCTGGAACAGGCGCACCCGCGAAAGGTGGCCCGACTTGGCCGTCGAGGGAAACACATGGCGTCCGCCCGCGGGCCGCACCGCCAGCCACCGCGAAAGGGCCGTTCGGGCGCGCCCCCCGACTGGCACCATCCGCGCCTGCCCGCCCTTGCCGGTCACGGTCAGCAGCGGCGCATCGCGCGGGACGGCGGACAGGGGTAGCGACACCAGTTCGGTCGCACGCAAGCCCGAGCCGTAGAGCAGTTCCAGCAAAGCCAGCAGCCGTATCGCCGCCGGGCGATCGCCAGAAGCCTCGTCCTCGGCACGCCCGAACAGCGCCTCCACCTCGGCATGGGTCAGGACTTTGGGCAACGGTCGCCGGGGGGCGGGTCGCGGCAGGGCGGAGCCCGGGTCGTCTTCGCGCAGACCTTCGTCGACGAGAAAGCCGTAGAACTGGCGGAGAGCCGACGATTTGCGCGCCGCCGTCGAAGGGGCCAACTCCGACCACGCCTGCCCCAGCCGGGCGAGCGCCGTCCCGTCGGCCGCAGCCAGATCGCCGATCGCCGCTTCGGCCCCTTCGAGATCGCGCCGATAGGCCGAAAGCGTGTTCGCTGCCGCCCCGCGCTCGGCGGCGAGCATCGACAGGAACTCGTCGATGGCGGTCACCGGACGCGGCCTTTTCGCGCGATCACCCGCGCGCCACGGCCTCCGCCGCGATCATGCGCGCCTCGGCGGAGAGGCCCACGCGGTTCAGCGCCGCGACGATGTGGTAGAGGTGTCGGGCGGTCATCCGATCCCACCCCTCGCCCTGCATGCCGAGGCCGGCGAGAAAGGCGACCAGCGCCTGGTTGTCCACCGCGGCGGCCGCGTCGATGGCCTGTGTCCAGCGCGTCTGCGACCCTAGGCTCATGCCGAGGTCGCTGGAATATCCGGCGACCGAACCCTCGTCCATTCGGCCGAGGCCAGCCAGCCCGGCGACGAGAAACTGGGACTTGCGCTTGTCGGCGCTGCCGTCGTCGCCGACGAAATCGTCGATGGCCCCGTCCGACACCGCATCGCGGCGTCCGGGCGCGGCGAAGACCAGCTGCGCCCAGGCCTGCCCCCCTTGCGGAACCACCTCGCCCCAGCGCAGCGCATCGCGCTCGAGCCCGGCGGCGAGCATCGCGGCGATGAGGTTTGGTGCGTCGTCGGCATAATCATCACTCGGTTCGAGCCGCGCCGAGGCGTAGGCGGTGAGGACCAGCCGAGCGTAATCGATGGCCCCCGCCGCGCCGCCGCCGTTCGCCCCGGCCGTGTCGCCCGTCCCGTTCCAAACGTCGCGGATCGCAGCCAGCCGTGCGGCGGCGTCCGCGCCAACGTAGGCCTGGCGCAAGCGGTCGGCGGTGGTGGCGGCCGGTCCTTCGACAACCTGTTCGGCATGAAGCTGGGAATAAAGGTCGATCATCGCGGAGGACGACAGGATGCCCTCGCGCCCTGCCCGTTCAGCCGCCGCGATGCGTTGCGGCAGCCCGAGCATCGGGGCCGTCGCCATCACCCGGCTGTAATAAGGGCTCGCGTTCTCGAGCAAACCTTCCGGCACCGGTTCGCCCACCGCGTTCGCCAGCGCGAAGCGCAGCGGCGTGAGTTCCTCCACCCCGTTCCATTCGATGGTCACGGCATTGCGGCCCCGCCCCGCGGCGCCCGCGAAACGCTGCGCCAGCAGCGCATCGATGCTGGCTGCCTGGCCCCGGCTGCGCACTCGGTTGAGATCGGCCTTGGCCCGCGCGCCTTCGCCCGAATAGGCATTGCAGATGCCCTGGAACAGGCGCCAGTTGCCGTCCTCGCGCACGTTGCCCTGCAGCCGTACCGCCGGGCAGGCGCCGGTGAGATCGGCCGTGCCGATATACGCGTCGAGCGCAGCCGCGGTCAGCCGCGGGTTCCAGTTCGCGGTATCGACGTCCTGCGCCACCGCGCGCGCCGCGACGAATTCGCCCATCGCATTGAGCGCGGCGACGCGCAGCGCGGCGAACTCGGCTGGGTCCATGCCTTGCGGGGCGGCGAGCCGGCTGGCGAGCGCGCGGCGCAGCAGGATGTGGCCCCAGCGCGAGACGAGCGGCCGGGTCGTGCCGCTCAGCGCCGCGCGGACGAGGGACGCCGGCTGATTGGCGAGCGATCGTGTCGGCAGCCCGCCCTCGGCCGGCGAAAGTATGCCCACTTCGGCGAGCGAGCGGCGCGCGGCGGGCGGAATGTCGACCTTGGGCTTCAGGCCGAGCAGTTCGTCGAGCTCGTCGGTCGACATTCGCTCCAGCTCGGCCAGCGTCGGCAGGTCGCGTCCCAGAGCCGTCGAGGCTGCGGACGCGGCGGGCGCCGACGAGGCGGAACCGGAGCGCGGGATCGGCTGGACGACAGGGCTCGAGGTGGTCGCCGGAGCCTGGTCCTGTGCCGGGCTGGCGGGCCGCGGTGCGGGGGTCGGCCGCGGCGCGGGCGTGGGTGCGGGCGCCGGTGCCGGTGCGGGGTTGTCGTAACCCGGCGGCAGGATCGATTCGGGCGCGCTCTGCGCCACGGCCAGCCCCGATACGAGAGCCAGCGCGGCGGCGCCCGCGGCCAGATGCAACAATTTCATCGCACGTGCTCCGGAACGGGTACGGGCTCGACGATCGGGCGCAGCGGCTCCTCCCCGCCGTCGACCCAGGCATAGGCGAGCAGCGCGACGACGATTGTGCCCGCGATCCAGCCGATCCGCCGTTTCTCCAGCGCCATCAGCGCGACCCTTCCCGACCGAATTGCGTGCCCGTATGCATGGTTGCACGCGCCCTAGCCCATCTATAGGCCGAGCGGCAATGCACTCCGCCGCATCCGCAGGACATCCGGGGCCAAGCGATACCGAGATCGCCGCCCTCGCCCGCCGGCTCGACCGGCCGGTGGTGCTGGTCGGCCTGATGGGTGTCGGCAAGTCCACGGTCGGCAAGAAACTCGCCGCCCTCCTGAAGAGCGACTTCGTCGACGCGGATGCCGAGATCGAGCAAGCGGCGGCGATGTCCATCGGCGAGATCTTCGAACGCTTCGGCGAGGCGTATTTCCGCGACGGAGAACGGCGCGTGATCGCGCGCCTGATGGAGGAACGCCGCGGTGTGATCGCAACCGGCGGCGGGGCTTTCGTCGATCCGGAAACGCGGGCGCTGATCCTCGAACAGGGGGTTGCCGTCTGGCTCGACGCGCATCTCGATACCCTCGTCGCGCGCACTTCCCGCAAGTCCCATCGCCCGCTGCTCAATACCGGGCACCCGGCCGAAATTCTCGGCCGTCTCAAGACTGAGCGGGAGCCGTTATACGCCGAGGCGCCGATACGGGTAACGAGCGACGAGGGTCCGCATCTCGATACGGCGCTGCGCATCGTGGAGGCGATCGACCGATGGCTGTGATCCCGGTTGCCCTGTCGGGACGCGGATACGACGTGCACGTGGCGCGCGGTCTGCTGGAGCAGGCGGGCGATCTCGCCGCGCCGTTCCTGCGCAAGGAGCATGTGCCGGTCGTGGCGGACGCGAATGCGTGGGCGATGCACGGCCGACGGCTGGAGGCGGGGCTTGCCGCGACCGGCCGGACGGCCGCGGTGTATGAAGTCGCGCCGGGGGAAAACTCCAAGAGCTGGGAGGGACTTGCATCGCTCGTCGACTGGCTGCTCGCGCATGGTGTCGAGCGCGGCGACCATGTGCTGGCACTGGGCGGAGGGGTCGTCGGCGATCTCACCGGCTTTGCCTGCGCCATCCTCAAGCGGGGGTGCGGTTTCGTCCAGCTGCCGACCACACTTCTGGCACAGGTCGACAGCTCGGTCGGGGGCAAGACCGCGATCAATACGGCGGCGGGCAAGAACCTCGTCGGGGCGTTTCATCAACCGTCGCTGGTGCTGGCCGATCTTGCCACGCTCGAGACCCTGCCGGCGCGCGAATTGCGTGCCGGGTACGCCGAAGTGCTGAAATACGGCGTGCTGGGGGATGCCGAATTCTGCACCTGGCTCGCCGAATTCGGCAGCGATGCGCTCGCCTTGCGCGAAAACCCGCTCGAACGCGCAGTCGCCCACTGCGTCGCGATGAAAGCCGCGATCGTGGCCGAGGACGAACGCGAGACGACGGGTCGGCGGGCGCTGCTCAATCTCGGGCATACTTTCGGTCATGCGCTGGAGGCGGAAACCGGGTTCTCGGACCGCCTGCTGCATGGCGAGGCGGTGGCGCTGGGGATGGTGCTGGCCGCCCGCTATTCGGAACGGATCGGCCTCGTCGGGATCGACGATGCGGCGGCGGTGACCCGCGCGGTCGATGCGGCGGGATTGCCGTCCGAGATCGCGGCGCTGGGTCTCGATTGCGACGGGCGGCGGCTGGCGGACCATATGCTGCACGACAAGAAGATGGATGCAGGGACCCTGCCCTTCGTACTGCTGCGAGGGATCGGCGATGCGTTTCTCGCGAAGAACGTCGACCTTGCCGATATCGCCGCGTTCCTCGACGAGGAACTGCGCGCGCATTGAGCGCCGGCCCGGCTAGACGACGAGTTCCGGTTCGAGGTCGACTCGCTTGAAATCGGCGAACAGCGCGTCGAACAACAGCGACCGATGGCACTCGGCTGCGGCGCGTTCGTAGCATAGCAGCGCGACCCGCTTCGTTTCCGCGAGGTCGCGGATTTCCGCCATCTGCGCCAGCGCCTCGGGCAGTTCGAGTTGCCCGGCATAGATGCGCGCGAGCTCGCCGTGGTCCCCGCGCCGTGCCGCCGCGCGCCCTTCGGCGGGTGTGCCGAGGTGGCGGAAGTGGCGGTAGGCGATGCCCGCTTCCTCGACCGCGGCCTTCAGGCCCGACTTCGAAAACCCCGGCCGCCGCGACAGCGGCAGGTAACGGATGTCGGCCAGCACCTCGACCCCGGCCCCCGCCAGCGCCGCGACCAGCGCGGCCTGCGTCGCCTGCTCGTACCCGATGGTGAAGATCGTCGCCATCTGTCCGATATAGGGCGCAAGCTACTCGAGTTCGAGGATAACCTCGTCCACCGCCAGGCTATCGCCCTGCGCCGCGTTGATGGTCTTGACCGTGCCCGACTTCTCGGCGCGCAGGATGTTTTCCATCTTCATCGCCTCCACCGTGGCGAGCGGCTGGCCGGGCTGGACCTCCTCGCCCTCCGACACATGCAGCGCAACCAGCAGGCCCGGCATCGGGCAGATGAGGAATTTGCTGAGGTCCGGCGGCACCTTTTCGATCATGTGCTGCGCGTACCCGCCGACGTGGGCGGGCAGGATGCGGACATCGTGCTTCGCGCCGCGCGTGGTCATCCGGTAGCCGGTGCGGTTCGGGCTGAGCTGAATGCCGTAGGTCTCGAGCGGCTCCGCCTCATCGTCGTCGTTGGTTTCGTAGAGCTCGACCGAAACGAAGCGATCGCCGGGGGTGTATTCCATCGCGATCGCGACGGGGTGGCCGTCGACGGTGATCGCGTCCTCCTCCAAAGCGACAACATGGTCCTCCTTGCCAACGCGGACCGACCAGTCGCCGGGCGCGGCTCTCTCGTCGCCGAGCTGGCCGTCGATCCGGCGCGCGCGGTCGGCGTCGGCAGTCGCGATCGCGCCCGCCACTGCGGCGAGCACGCCGACGGTGCGCGTGTCCGTCTCGGCGCCCTGGAAGCCTTCCGGGTATTCCTCGGCAATGAAGCCGGTGGTGAGTTCGCCGCTGCGGAAGCGCGGGTGCTGCATGATGGCGGAGAGGAAATCGACGTTGTGGCCCAGCCCCTCGATCTCGAACGCGTCGAGCGCGGCGACCTGCAGATCGGCGGCCTCGTCGCGGGTCGCGCCCCAGGTCACCAGCTTGGCGATCATCGGGTCGTAGAACATGGAGACCTCGCCGCCTTCGTACACGCCGTCGTCGACGCGCACGCCGTCCACGCCGCGGCGGCCGTTGGCGTCGCCGTCATCGGTCCAGCCCTCGACCGGCGGCTGGTAGCGGGTGAGCCGCCCGGTGCTCGGCAGGAACCCGCGATAGGGGTCTTCGGCATAGACGCGGTTCTCGATCGCCCAGCCGTCGATGCCGATGTCGGCTTGCGTGAAAGCCAGCTTCTCGCCCGCCGCCACGCGGATCATCTGTTCGACGAGGTCGATGCCGGTGATGGCTTCGGTCACCGGGTGTTCGACCTGCAGGCGCGTGTTCATTTCGAGGAAGTAGAAGCTCTCCCCCGTCGGGTCCGCGCCGCTGACGATCAGTTCGACCGTGCCGGCGCTGTAATACCCCACCGCGCGGGCCAGCGCGACGCACTGCTCGCCCATCGCCTTGCGCATCTGCGGCGTGACGAAGGGCGACGGCGCTTCCTCGACGACCTTCTGGTGGCGGCGCTGGATGCTGCACTCGCGCTCGTTGAGGTAGAGGATGTTGCCGTGCTGGTCGCCGAGGATCTGGATCTCGATGTGGCGCGGATTGAGAATGAATTTCTCGATGAAGACGCGGTCGTCGCCGAAGCTGTTCAGGCCTTCGCGCTTCACGCTTTCGAAGCCCTCGCGCACGTCGGTTTCGGTGTAGGCGAGGCGCATCCCCTTGCCGCCGCCGCCCGCGCTGGCCTTCATCATCACCGGGTAGCCGATCTCGTTCGAGATGCGCACCGCGTGCTCGGTATCCTCGATCTCGCCGACGAAGCCGGGGACGACATTCACGCCCGCTTCCTTCGCCAGCTTCTTCGACTCGATCTTGTCCCCCATCGCGGCGATCGCATTCATCGGCGGACCGATGAAGGCGATCCCCTCCTTCGCCAGCGCCTCGGCGAAGCTGGTGCGCTCGGACAGGAAGCCGTAGCCCGGATGCACGGCCTCAGCCCCGGTTTGCTTGCAGGCGGCGATGATCTTGTCGGCGACGAGATAGCTCTCCCCCGCCGGCGCCGAGCCGATGTGCACCGCCTCGTCCGCCATCCGCACGAACGGCGCGCGCGCATCGGCATCCGAATAGACCGCGACGGTCGCGATACCCATCCGGCGCGCGGTCTTGATGACCCGGCACGCAATCTCGCCCCGGTTGGCGATGAGTATTTTAGAGAACATCATGAGTTGTCCGAGTTACCCACCTCAGCAGCACGAACCCGCCGACGGCGAGTAGGAGCATGAAGCCTGGGAATATGAGGAAGAAGATGGGGTATGAATAACATCCCCCATCGGGATCGCACCGTCCGAGGAGGACGGTGCCAAGCGAAAACATTGCGATCGGAGTGGCCGCAAGAATATAGACAAGGCAACCAAGCTTCCCCGTCAGAGAAACAGTCGGACGATCAGCGAAACTCACTCCGCCGCTTCCGCCACGTGGCACGCCCGCAGCGGCTCTTCACCCTTCAGCGCCGTCAGCCCCAGCTTGGCGAACAGCGCGGCGTCGCTGTCGTCGCCGGCGTTCGGCGCGGTCAGCAGCTTGTCGCCGGTGAAGATCGAGTTCGCGCCGGCGAGGAAGCACAGCGCCTGGGTCGCCTCACTCATGCTCTCGCGCCCGGCCGAGAGGCGTACCATCGACAGCGGCATCGTGATCCGCGCCGCCGCCACGGTGCGGACGAACTCGATGTCGTCGATCTTGGCGAGCGGGGTGTCGGCCAGCATGTCGCCCAGCACCGTGCCCTTGACCGGAACCAGCGCGTTGACCGGCACGCTTTCGGGATGCTGCGGCAGAGTGGCGAGCGTGTGAACGAAGCCGACCCGGTCGCTGCGCGTTTCGCCCATGCCGACGATCCCGCCCGAACACACGTTGATCCCCGCCGCGCGCACGTGTCCCAGCGTGTCGAGCCGCTCGCCCATCGTGCGCGTGGTGATCACGCGCTCGTAGTATTCGGGGCTGCTGTCGATGTTGTGGTTGTAGTAGTCGAGCCCCGCCTCGGCGAGCATGTCGGCCTGCTTCGGCGTCAGCATGCCGAGCGTCATGCAGGTTTCCAGCCCCATCGCGGAGACGCCCTTCACGATCTCGACGATCGCGGGCATGTCGCGGTCCTTGGGGTTGCGCCAGGCGGCGCCCATGCAGAACCGCTGGCTGCCGTTGTCCTTGGCCTGCGCGGCGGATTGCAAGACGCTGCGCACGTCCATCAGCTTCGATGCCTCGACCCCGCTATCCGCCTTCACCGACTGCGAGCAATAGCCGCAGTCCTCCGGGCAGCCGCCGGTCTTGATGGAGAGCAGCGTGCACAGCTGGACCTCGGCGGGCGGATGGTTTGCGCGGTGGACGCTCGCCGCCTGGAACAGCAGCTCGGTGAACGGCAGGTCGAACAGCGCGGCGATTTCCTCGCGCGTCCAGTCGGTGCGGACGCTGGTCGGTTCGGGGTTCATGCCGCCCTCGGGGCCGGAGCGCCGCGCAGCAGGCCTTCGGTGCTCAGGTCCTCGTCAATGCCCGGCCAATGAATTCCGTAGCCGGCACCGGCCTTCTCCCACGTCGCGCGTTCTTTCGCCGATGCACGAAGCAGGCGGGGATACCATGCCAACGGGACCGAAATCGTCCGTCCGTCCATCAGGTCGACGATCAGGCTGGCATCGTCGAAGCGCACGTCGAGGACGCGTTCATCGGTTACCTTAGCCGAAATATTCATGCCACGCCTCCGTCAGCATCTCGCGATGCAATGTTACCTGATTCACAATGTCACCTATCTCGTGTGCCCGGAAGCCCCGGCTTTTCGCCACTTCGCAACTGTCGAGCCAGACCTTGATCGTCGCATCGCCGCGATCGACGTGGACATGCGGCGGCTCGTTCGGTTCGTGGCTGTAGAAATAGAACCGGAACGCCCCAATCCGCAGGACGGTCGGCACTACTCCGCCGCCTCCAGCTCTTCCCCGGCAGGCGGCATGTTATGCCCCAGCAGGCGCAGCATATCCGCCGCGCATTCGACGACGTTGCTGCCCGGGCCGTAGATGCCCTGTACCCCCGCCTCGCGCAGGAAATCGTAGTCGGAGGCCGGGATAACGCCGCCGGCGACGACCTTGATGTCCGGCCGCCCCGCTTCGCGCAGCAGCCCGATCAGTTCGGGGATCAGCGTC
The DNA here is from genome assembly GCF_003626915.1 of Tsuneonella amylolytica. NCBI lineage: Bacteria > Pseudomonadati > Pseudomonadota > Alphaproteobacteria > Sphingomonadales > Erythrobacteraceae > Tsuneonella > Tsuneonella amylolytica. Next base: position 2,535,023 of record NZ_CP032570.1, on the reverse strand, counting down.
TTGTGTCCGGCGGCAAGGCTGCTCGCGCCGATGGCGTCCACTTCGTGTTCGAGCGCCATGTCGCGGGTTTCCGCCGGGGTCTGGAACAGCGGACCGCTGACCACGTCGAAGCCCATGTCGGCGAAGGCGCTGGCGATCACGTTGGCGCCGCGATCGTGGCCGTCCTGTCCCATCTTGGCGACGAGCACCTTGGGCGTGCGGCCGAGGCGGCGCTCGACGGCCTTCACCCCATCGACCACCTGCGCGTAGCGGCTGTCGCCTTCGTAGGCGGCGGAATAGATGCCCTTCACCGGCGTCGGGTTGGTGCCGTAGCGGCCGAACGCCTCCTCCATCGCAGCGGAGATCTCGCCGAGCGTGGCGTCGTGGCGCGCGGCATCGACCGCGAGCGCGAGGAGGTTGCCGCCCTCGATGCAGCCTGCGGTCAGCGCTTTCAGCGCCGCACGGCAGGCCGCCTCGTCGCGTGTCGAGCGCACGCGCTTCAGGCGGGCGATCTGGCTATCGCGGACCGCGTGGTTGTCGATGTCGAGCGTATCGATCGGGTCTTCTTCGGCCTTGCGGTACTTGTTCACCCCGACGATCACCGTCTCGCCCCGGTCGACGCTGGCCTGCTTGGCGGCCGCCGCGCTCTCGATCGCGGCCTTGGGCTTGCCGCTGGCGACATAGGCGGTCATCCCGCCTGCCGCGTCGACCTCGGCGATCAGCGCCTCGGCTTCCTCGACCAGCTTGGCCGTGAGCGCCTCGACGTAGTACGACCCGCCGAGCGGATCGACGACGTTCGTGATGCCCGTCTCCTCCTGCAGCACCAGCTGGGTGTTGCGCGCGATTCGGGCGGAAAAGTCGGTCGGCAGCGCGATCGCCTCGTCGAGTGCGTTGGTATGCAAGGACTGCGTGCCGCCGAGCACCGATGCCAGCGCCTCGATCGTGGTGCGGATGACGTTGTTGTAGGGGTCCTGCTCCTGCAAGCTCACGCCGCTGGTCTGGCAGTGGGTGCGGAGCATCTTCGAGCGTTCGGACTTCGCGCCCAGCCCGTCCATCGTGCGCCACCACAGCGTGCGCGCGGCGCGCAGCTTGGCGACTTCCATGAAGAAGTTCATGCCGATGCCGAAGAAGAACGAGAGGCGCCCGGCGAAGGCGTCGATGTCGAGCCCGGCGGCCATTGCGCGGGTCGCGTATTCCTTGCCATCGGCGATGGTGAAGGCCAGTTCCTGTACCGCGGTCGCCCCGGCTTCGTGCATGTGGTAGCCGGAAATCGAGATGCTGTTGAACTTCGGCATGTTCGCCGAGGTGTAGGCGATGATGTCACTCACGATCCGCATCGAAGGTTCGGGCGGGTAGATATACGTGTTGCGGACCATGAACTCCTTGAGGATGTCGTTCTGGATGGTCCCCGACAGCTGGTCCTGCGCCACGCCCTGCCGCTCTGCCGCCACGATATAGAACGCCAGCACCGGGATCACCGCGCCGTTCATCGTCATCGACACGCTCATCGTCTCGAGCGGGATCTGGTCGAACAGGATCTCCATGTCGGCAACGGTGTCGATCGCAACCCCTGCCTTGCCGACGTCGCCGACCACGCGCGGGTGGTCGCTGTCGTAGCCGCGGTGGGTCGCAAGGTCGAAGGCGACCGACAACCCCTTCTGCCCCATCGCCAGGTTGCGGCGGTAGAACGCGTTCGATTCCTCGGCAGTCGAGAAACCCGCGTACTGGCGGATGGTCCACGGGCGGCCCGCGTACATCGAAGCCTTCACCCCGCGCGTGAACGGCGCGAAACCGGGGAGGCCCGGCCCGTCGGCGGGCACGTCATCGGCGGTGTAGAGCGGCTGGATCGCGAAGCCTTCGGGCGTCTGCCAGGAAAGGTCCGCGCCCTTCGTTTCCTTCTGGGCGAGGGCCTGCCAGTCGGCGTTCGTTTTGGGCTCGGTCATGCCCGCCCCTTAACGCCGCGTTCCGCCATAAGTCGAGCCATTGCGCGCATTTCGGCGTCCGCCTGGCGGTAAGGCGCCGGGTCCGGTTGCATCGCGGCAAGGGCGGTGATAGGGGCGCGCCAGCCTTGCCGGGGAGCCTTGCGGCTGCCCACCCAGCGGCTCGGCGACAAAACCGTTCTTTCCGGATCCAAGAGGACCATCGCGCGTGGATATTTCCGCCGGTATTCAGGCTAGCCTTGCAGGGCGTTACGCCTCGGCGCTGTTCGAGCTCGCCGCCGAGGCGGGGACCGTCACGGCCGTCGAATCGGACCTCGACACACTCGAACGCGCGCTCGCCGAATCGGCCGATCTGCGCGACCTTGCGACCAACCCGCTCGTCGGGCGCGAGGCGCAGGGCAAGGCGATCGAGGCGGTCGCCGCCCAGCTCGGCCTGTCGGACCTGACGAAGAAGTTCCTCGGCACGCTGGCCGCCAACGGCCGCCTGTCCAAGATGGGCGACGTCGCCCGCGCCTTCCACACCATCGCCGCCGCCCAGCGGGGCGAGGTAACCGCCCAGGTCACCAGCGCCCACGCGCTGACCGACTCGCAGGTCGAACAGCTTCGCCAGAAGCTGACCGCGCGCGAGGGTCGCACCGTCAAACTGTCCACGAAGGTGGACCCGGACCTGCTCGGCGGGCTCGTGGTCACCGTCGGATCGAAGCGGATCGACGGATCGATCCGCACCCGCCTCAACTCCCTCGCCCAGGCCATGAAGGCCTAAGGGCGTCAGCCCGTCTTCCATAAGGTAGCCAGAATCATGGAAATTCGCGCCGCAGAAATCAGCAAGGTCATCAAGGACCAGATCGCCAACTTCGGCACCGAGGCGGAAGTCTCGGAAGTCGGCAGTGTGCTTTCGGTCGGTGACGGCATCGCCCGCATCCACGGCCTCGACACCGTCCAGGCGGGCGAGATGGTCGAGTTCGCTAACGGCGTGCAGGGCATGGCGCTGAACCTGGAAGCCGACAACGTCGGCGTCGTGATCTTCGGCTCGGACTCCGAGATCAAGGAAGGCGACAACGTCAAGCGGACCGGCACCATCGTGGACGTCCCCGTGGGCAAGGGCCTGCTCGGCCGCGTCGTCGATGCGCTGGGCAACCCGATCGACGGCAAGGGCCCGATCGACAGCACCGAGCGTCGCCGCGTCGAAGTGAAGGCCCCGGGCATCATCCCGCGCCAGTCGGTGTCCGAGCCCGTGCAGACCGGCCTCAAGGCGATCGACGCGCTTGTGCCCGTCGGCCGCGGCCAGCGCGAACTGATCATCGGCGACCGCCAGACCGGCAAGTCGGCCGTCGCGATCGACGCCTTCATCAACCAGAAGACGGTCAACGCCGGCGACGACGAGAGCAAGAAGCTCTACTGCATCTACGTCGCGGTCGGCCAGAAGCGCTCGACCGTCGCGCAGCTCGTCAAGACGCTCGAGGAAAACGGCGCGATGGAATATTCCATCATCGTCGCCGCGACCGCTTCGGAGCCTGCGCCGCTGCAGTACCTCGCGCCCTACACCGGCTGCGCGATGGGCGAATTCTTCCGCGACAACGGCATGCACGCCGTGATCGTGTACGACGACCTGTCCAAGCAGGCCGTCGCCTATCGCCAGATGTCGCTGCTGCTCCGCCGCCCGCCGGGCCGCGAAGCCTATCCGGGCGACGTGTTCTACCTCCACAGCCGCCTGCTGGAGCGTGCGGCGAAGATGTCCGACGCCAACGGCGGCGGTTCGCTCACCGCGCTGCCGATCATCGAGACGCAGGCGGGCGACGTGTCGGCCTACATCCCGACCAACGTGATCTCGATCACCGACGGCCAGATCTTCCTCGAGACCAACCTGTTCTTCCAGGGCATCCGCCCGGCGATCAACGTCGGCCTGTCGGTCAGCCGCGTCGGCGGCGCCGCGCAGACGAAGGCGATGAAGAAGGTGTCGGGCTCGATCAAGCTGGAGCTCGCGCAGTACCGCGAGATGGCTGCGTTCGCGCAGTTCGGTTCGGACCTCGACGCCTCGACCCAGAAGCTGCTCAACCGCGGTGCGCGCCTGACCGAGCTGCTCAAGCAGCCGCAGTTCCAGCCGATGCCGTTCGAGGAGCAGACCGTGTCGATCTTCGCCGGCACCAACGGCTATCTCGACACCGTGCCGGTCGACAAGGTCACCGACTACGAGGACAAGATGCTGAGCTTCATGCGGGCCGAGCACGCCGATGTCCTGGCGGAAATCCGCTCGAGCCAGAAGTTCGAGGGCGAGGTCGCCGACAAGACCAAGGCCGCTCTCGACGCGTTCGCCAAGCAGTACGCCTGAGCCCCCGAAGAGACTAGTTAGGGAGCCGAAATGGCCTCGCTGAAGGAACTCAAGGGCCGGATCAACTCGGTCAAGTCGACCCAGAAGATCACCAAGGCCAAGCAGATGGTCGCGGCCGCGAAACTGCGCAAGGCGCAGGCCGCGGCCGAGGCCGCGCGCCCCTATGCGACACGGCTGGGTGCGGTCATGGCAAGCCTCGCCACCAAGGTGACCGGGGACAGCGCGCCCAAGCTCCTGGCCGGCACCGGCCGGGACCAGCGCCACCTCCTCGTCGTCGCCAACAGCGACAAGGGGCTGGCCGGCGCCTTCAACTCGAACATCGTGCGCGCCGCGCTGCTGAAGGCGCGCGAGCTGAAGGCCGAGGGCAAGGACGTCTCGTTCTATCTCGTGGGCCGAAAGGGCCGCGCGCCGATCCGCCGCGCGCACCCCAGCAACATCGCGCAGATGTTCGACACCACCGACGTCCGCGATCCGGGCTACGCGCAGGCCGAGCAGATCGTCGCTGAGCTGATGGACATGTACGAGGCCGACAAGTTCGACGTCGCGCACCTGTTCTTCTCGAAGTTCAAGTCGGCGCTGACGCAGGAACCCACGCGCCTGCAGATCATCCCCGTCCCCGCGCCCGCCAAGACCGCGGTCGATACGGCGAACACCGCCGCAGTGGAGTACGAGCCGGACGAAGAGGAAATCCTTGCCGAACTGCTACCGCGCTACCTGAAGACGCAGGTCTTCGGCGCGCTGCTGGAGAACGCCGCCTCGGAACAGGGCGCCTCGATGACCGCGATGGACAACGCCACGCGCAACGCGGGCGAGCTGATCAACAAGCTGACAATCCAGTACAACCGCAGTCGCCAGGCCGCGATCACCACCGAACTCATCGAGATCATCGCAGGGGCCGAAGCGCTGTGAAGAAGCTTGCCGTCGTCCTTTCGCTGGCGACCCTCGCCCTCGCCGCTTGTGGCCAGGGCGAACCCGAGCCGGCACCCACCCCGACCGTCGCTGCAGCGCCCGCCGAGCCGGCGCTGCCCCCGCCGAACGAGGGTCTGTTCGCGCAAGTCTTCGCCAAGACCTGCCCCGATGCGGAAAAGGTCGCAACCTCTGTCTGCAAGCGCGCCGGCATGGGTTCGGACACCGTCGATTGCGAATTCGGGGTCGGCGAAGACGAGAACCTGCGCCACAAGGCTTCGCTGATGGCCGAGAACGGCGAGTGGAAACTCGTCGACGCCGCCACGATCTGTGCCGAGCACAATTCCCACCACGTAGATTCCTGAGCCACTAGGAAACCCACATCATGGCCACCGCCCCCGTTCTGAACCAGACCACCCCCAACCAAGCTGCCGGCGGCACCATCGCCCAGGTCATCGGCGCCGTCGTCGACGTCGCCTTCGAAGGCGAGCTGCCGGCGATCCTGACCGCGCTGGAAACCGACAACAACGGCAACCGGCTCGTGCTCGAGGTCGCCCAGCACCTCGGCGAGAACACCGTCCGCACGATCGCGATGGACGCGACCGAGGGCCTCACTCGCGGCCAGCCGGTGCGCAACACCGGCGCGCAGATCTCGGTCCCCGTCGGCCCGCAGACGCTCGGCCGCATCCTCAACGTCATCGGCGAGCCGATCGACGAGCGCGGCCCGGTGAACGCCGAGATGCGCGCGCCCATCCACGCCGAGGCTCCGCTCTTCATCGACCAGTCGACCGACGCGTCGATCCTCGTTACCGGCATCAAGGTCATCGACCTCCTCGCCCCCTACGCCAAGGGCGGCAAGATCGGCCTGTTCGGCGGCGCGGGCGTCGGCAAGACCGTGCTGATCCAGGAACTTATCAACAACATCGCCAAGGGCCACGGCGGCGTGTCGGTGTTTGCCGGCGTCGGCGAGCGCACGCGCGAGGGCAATGACCTCTACCACGAATTCCTCGACGCGGGCGTCATCGCCAAGGATGCCGAAGGCAACGCCACTTCGGAAGGTTCCAAGGTCGCCCTCGTGTTCGGCCAGATGAACGAGCCCCCGGGCGCCCGTGCCCGCGTCGCGCTGTCGGGCCTGACCATGGCCGAATACTTCCGCGACCAGGAAGGGCAGGACGTGCTGTTCTTCGTCGACAACATCTTCCGCTTCACGCAGGCGGGGTCGGAAGTGTCGGCACTGCTCGGCCGCATTCCGTCGGCAGTGGGCTACCAGCCGACCCTGTCGACCGACATGGGCAACCTGCAGGAACGCATCACCTCCACCACCAAGGGCTCGATCACCTCGGTGCAGGCGATCTACGTTCCCGCGGACGACCTTACCGACCCGGCGCCGGCGACCTCGTTCGCGCACCTCGACGCCACCACGACGCTTTCTCGCGCGATCTCTGAGCTGGGCATCTACCCGGCGGTCGACCCGCTCGATTCGACCAGCCGCGTGCTCGAACCGCGCGTCGTGGGCGAGGAGCATTACTCGGTCGCCCGCCGCGTCCAGGAGACGCTGCAGAAGTACAAGAGCCTGCAGGACATTATCGCCATTCTCGGCATGGACGAACTGTCGGAAGAGGATAAGCTGACCGTCCAGCGCGCGCGGAAGATCCAGCGCTTCCTCAGCCAGCCGTTCCACGTGGCCGAGGTGTTCACCAACATCCCGGGCAAGTTCGTGCAGATCGAAGACACCGTGGCCTCGTTCAAGGCGGTCGTCGACGGCGAGTACGATCACCTGCCCGAAGCCGCGTTCTACATGGTCGGCGGGATCGAGGAAGCGGTCGAGAAGGCCAAGAAGCTGGCCGAGGACGCCTGAGGCGATGGCGCTTCACTTCGAACTCGTCACCCCGGCGAAGCTGGTCCGGTCCGAGGACGTCTACATGGTGGTCGTCCCCGGTACCGAAGGCGACTTCGGCGTGCTGGAGGGCCACGCGCCTTTCATGTCGACCGTCCGCGACGGAGCGATCCAGATTTATGCGACCCAGGGCGCCCAGCCGGAGAGCATCGAGGTTCGCGGCGGTTTCGCCGAAGTCGGCGATGCGGGCCTGACCGTGCTCGCCGAGCATGCCGGTGAGGACGCGGCCTGACGGAGGGTTCGGCCATCCGCAGATGGCTCGATGACGCGCGCACGCAGCTGTGGCTGCGGCGCGCGTTTTTCGTGGCAGCGGCGTTCGCCCTCGTGATGGCTCTGCTGCCCAAGCCCCCCGCCCTCCCCCTGCAACCGGGCGACCGCATCCAGCACATGATGGCCTTCGCCACCCTGGCAGTACTCGCCGCCGCCGGCTGGCGCGAACGGCGGCTGGTGACCCTGCTCGCATGGCTTGCCGGTTTCGGCGCGGCGATCGAGCTGTTTCAGGCGATCCCAGCCCTCAATCGCGACTGCGATCTGATGGACTGGATAGTCGACATCGGTGCTGCGGTCGGCGCGCTATGTGCGACCCGGCTGGTGCTGCCCCGCCTCTGAACTCGGTTCGTCGCGCAACCGCAACGGCCCGGATGCACAACCTCGCCTTAACCATTCCCGACAAGCCCGAATTAACTTTCCGGGCCGAATTTGCACTTGTACAGGGGGCACCGGTTCAGGAGCAAACCCAATGGCTTACCCATACAACAGCACGGTTTCGGAAGCGATCAAGCGCGCCGGCCTGCCCAAGGATCACGACATCCACTGGAGCGAACAGCGCAAGGCCGACGTGGTCCATGCGGTGCGCGACAAGCTGATCACGTTCGACGAGGCGCGCTGGCGCTACCTGCTCAGCCGCAGCGAGTTCAAGAGCTGGGAAGACCAGGTCGATCGCAAGGCCGCCCGCACGAAGGCGCGCGAGCTCGCCTGACCGGAACGCCCCTCAGCCTGCGACCGGGACTATGACCTCGTTCCGCCGCAGGAAGGGCGGGACGAACGGCGAATTGTAGAACGCGTATTCGAAGCGGCCGACCGGCTGCAGGCCTTCCTTTTCCATCCAGCGGCGCAGCGCATCCTCGTTGCGGCGCAAATCCGCCGACTTGCCGCTGCCGGCAAAGCGCACCGCCGTCACCCGGCGCGCCGGGATCGTGTCGATCGCCACGCCGGTCGCCGGGGTCGGCAGCCCATCGGCGGCGCGGTCCTTCGGCATGACGAAGCGGACCCGCCAGGTCTCGGGCGACCCGCCCTCTTCCTGCAGCACCGGCGCGGTCATCGCGATCTCTTCGCCGGCGCGGTCCCTGGCGAAGATGTAGTCGGCAAGCCGCTGGAAACCGCGCCGCAGCGCCTTGTCGCGGGTGCCGGTCAGCACGACGCTGGCGGTCGTGAGTTCGGGATAGGCGCGGAGCGAGAACCGCCCTTCCTCGCGCAGCGTGTCGTAGTCGGGGCGCTCGGTATTGCGTTCGTGGAGGTAATAGGCCGCTGCCCCGCCGATCAGCGCGGTCGCCGCGCCGGCGAGAGCCATCTTCGTTCGTGTCACGCACCTGTCTCCTCAAACCTTGCCGGAGAGATGGTCCGCGCGCCGTTCGGTTCCCCTAACCGCGCGGCCGCCGGGTGGGCGCATGGAAATCGGGCGGCTTGTCGGCGACCCAGGCCACGAACTTCGCCAGAGCCTCGTTCGCAAGCAGCGCGGCGCGGTCGTCGCCGATGCGGGCGAGGACCGCGTTGGTGAAGTTCGCATGGATCGCGCGGTGGCAGATGGGGTGGACGGGCACCGTGTCGCGCCCGCGCTTGGCCTTGGGGACCGTGTGATGCTGCTGGACCTTGCGCCCCAACGGGCGGTGGCACAGCCAGCACACCACCGCCGCATCGCTCAACGCGGTGCCGGCCGATCGGCCCGGTAGGTCTCGTCGGTGAACAGGTCGTCCGACTGCGGCAGCGTCTGCAGGGCGGCCTCCGTCCTGTCCGAATAGTCCGCAGCGCTGCCGCCGGTGCAGGTTTGCATCCCGTCAAATCGCCCGTCCCGCAGCACGACGACGCCGTCGCTCATCGCGGGGTCGTTGGGCTCCCCGGCGGCGAAGTTGGTGCGCACGGTCCGGCTGAACACGACGTAGCGCACCGGGCCGTTGTCAAAGGCGATCTGCAATTCGCCGCCGCCCGAATAGCCGATCCGCGCCCAGCGGCCTCCCGTCAGTTCGATCTCGGGCGACGCGCGCCCAAAGGCGTAGCGCGCAGTCCCGCCGCCGGCAGAGCACACGGCGATCGTCTCGCCGGTCCCGGTGCGGCACTGGAAGATCGCCGTTTCGCCTGCGCGGCAGCCAGTGCCGTTCGCCGTCTCTGTCGCCGTGGTCGCCGGCGCCGAGGCCGCCGCCGCCGTTGCGGGCGCATCGGCCAGTTCGCCGCCCGGTTCCGGCTGCCCAGCAACGCCGCACGCCGCGAGCGCGCAGGCTGCCGTCACGCAAAGGGCGACGCGCCCGATCACCCCTTCCCGGCCGCCTTCTTCTTCTTCATCGCGTCGTGGAAGCGATCGGCCCAGCCCGGCTTCACCAGCTGATCGGCGCGGACCATCCGCAGTTCGCCGTCGCCGACGTCGCGGCTGACCGCGCTGCCCGCCGCCACGATGGCGTCGGCCCCGATCCGCACCGGGGCGATCAGCGCGCTGTTCGACCCGATGAAGGCACGCGGGCCGATCACCGTCCTGTGCTTGAAGTACCCGTCGTAGTTGCAGGTGATCGTGCCCGCACCGATGTTCGCGCCCGCGCCGACCTCCGCATCGCCGAGGTACGTGAGGTGGTTCGCCTTGGCCCCTTCGCCGAGCACCGCCTTCTTCATCTCGACGAAGTTGCCGACCCTGGCCCCCTTCTCCATCACCGCACCGGGGCGCAGGCGGGCGAACGGACCGACTTCGCAGCCTTCGCCGACGCTCGCACCCTCGAGGTGGGAGAAAGCCCGGATATGCGCGCCGTCGGCCACGGTCACGCCGGGACCGAAGACCACGTTCTGGTCCACCGTCACGTCGCGCCCCAGCTTCGTGTCGTAGCTGAAGAAGACCGTCTCCGGCGCGCGCAGCGAGACGCCTTCGGCCATCGCTTCCTCGCGGCGGAAGGCCTGCCATTGCGCTTCGGCCTCGGCCAGTTCGCCGCGGCTGTTGATCCCGGCGACCTCGGCCGCATGGTCGGTGACCACGACCGCGCTCTTGCGGCCGTCGGCCCGTGCCACGTTGACCGCGTCGACGAGGTAGTATTCGCCGGCCGCGTTATCGTTGCCCACACGCGCCAGCAGGTCGAACAGGTCGGCTCCGCGCGCGGCCATCAGGCCAGAATTGCACAGGCGGCACGCGCGCTCCGCCTCATTGGCATCCTTGTGCTCGACCATCTTCTCGATCGTGCCGTCCGCGCCCGCTATCACGCGGCCGTACTGCAGCGTGTCGTCGGGCTCGAACCCCAAGACGACCACGGCGGGCGCGTCGTCTTCGTGCAGGCGGTCGAGCATCCGGCGCATGGTGGCCGGCCGCACGAAGGGCACGTCGCCGTAGAGGATGAGGACGTCGCCCGAAAAATCCGCGAGATCGGCCTCAGCCTGCTGCACCGCATGACCGGTGCCGAGCTGCGGTTCCTGCAGCGCGGTCGCCGCCCGCCCGCTCACCGCGCCCTCGATCTGCTCGCGCCCGCTGCCCACGACCACGACCGTCCGCGACGGGCCGAGTTCGTCGACGCTCGCCATCAGGTGATGCAGCATCGCGCGCCCGCCGATGGGATGGAGGACCTTGTGCAGGTCCGACTTCATGCGGGTGCCCTTGCCCGCGGCGAGGATGACGGCGGCGAATTCGCGAGTGCTCATGCCCGCGCCAATGCCACCGAATGGTTGCCGTGGGAAGAATCCGCGCTACCTCGTTGCGCAATGGCCGATTTTCCCTTCGACATCGTCGCCTTCGACCTCGACGGCACCCTCCTCGAAACGCACCGCGACCTCGGCACCGCGGTCAACCACGCGCTCACGCTGGGCGGGTTCGCGGTGGTCCCGATCGAAAGCGCGACCGACCTCATCGGCGGCGGCGCCAAGATCATGCTGCGCCGCGCTCTCGACGCGCAGGGCGGCGTCGAGGAAGGCCGCTTTCGCGAGCTCTACAAGGCGATGCTGCGTTATTACGGCGAGCATTACGCCGACTACACCCGCCCCTACCCCCACGCCCTGGAAGTGCTGGACGAACTGCGCGGTCGCGGGGTCAGGCTGGCGGTGGTGACGAACAAGTTCTTCGAGTTTGCCAATGGCGTGCTGGACAAGCTCGGAATGCACGACCGGATCGACCTCGTCCTCGGCGGCGACAGCCTCGGCAAGGGGAGGGCCAAGCCCGCGCCCGACCTCATCTGGGCCGCACGGGATCGGCTGGGCGGCGGGCGGCTCGCATTCGTGGGCGACAGTTCCTACGACATGAAGGCCGGGCGCGCGGCGGGTGTGCCGGTTGTCGCCGTCACCTACGGCTACCACGACCTCGCCCCGCTCGCGATGGGGGCGGACGCCGTCGTCGATTCGCTCGACCAGCTGGTTCCTGTGCTCGAAACGCTCTGACCTTACGGAATGGCGGGCTGCCCCGCCGCCTGTTGCAACGGCCGCGCGATGGTGCCACTGCCGCCGCACACTTTACGCGCGCGTAAACCGCGCCCCAGCCAGCAGGAGCATTTCGCATGACCGTTTCGTTCAAGGACAAGGTCGCCATCGTCACCGGCGCAGGCGGCGGCCTGGGCCGCGAATACGCGCTCGAACTCGCCCGCCGCGGCGCAAAGGTCGTGGTCAACGACCTCGGCGGCGCGCGCGACGGTACCGGCCATTCCGACAGCGCCCTCCAGGTCGTCGAGGAAATCGAGAAGGCCGGCGGCGAGGCTGTGTCGAACGGCGGCTCGGTCACCGACTTCGAGCAGATGGAAAAGATGGTCGCGGACGCCAAGCAGAAGTGGGGCGGCGTCCACGTCCTCATTAACAACGCCGGCGTGCTGCGCGACAAGACATTCGCCAAGATGACGCCGGACGATTTCGAGTTCGTGCTGAAGGTGCACCTCACCGGCAGCGCGTTCGTCACCAAGGCGGCGTGGGAAACCATGCGCGAGCAGGCCTATGGCCGCATCCTGATGACCGCGTCTTCCACCGGCCTGTTCGGCAACTTCGGCCAGGCGAACTACGGCGCGGCCAAGCTCGGCCTCGCCGGCCTCACCAAGACCCTCCAGCTCGAGGGCGCGAAGTACAACATCAAGGTCAACACGCTGGCCCCCGTCGCGGGCACGCGCATGACCGAGGACCTGTTCCCCGAACAGGCGTTCAAGATGTTCGGCCCCGAGAACGTGGTCCCCGCCGCGCTCTTCCTCGTATCCGAGGACGCGCCGACCAACGCCATCGTGGGCGCGGGTGCGGGCGGCTTCCATTCGGCGTGGGTCATGATGAACGACGCCGTGTGGCTGCCGGAAGACGAGCGCACCGTCGAAGGCTTCGCGGCCAATTGGGACAAGATCAGCGCCCAGACAGGCCTCCACGCCCCGAACAACGGCGGCGAACAGTCGGGCGCGATCCTGAAGGCCATGCAGGCCGTCATGGGCGACGCCGCGCCGAGCTCGACCCGGGGCTGAGGCCCGCCTTTATAGCTTGAGAGTTACGAGAAACCCCGTGCACGCGAGTGCGCGGGGTTTTTCGTTGCGGGACTGCTAGTCGACCGCCTTCACGAGACGGCGTTCCATCGGGGCGAGGACGCCGGGGAGTTCGTGGCCGCGTTTCAAGATCTGGCCGTGTTCGCCGAACAGGGTCCACATGCCCTGCCGGTTGCGCAGGGCAGGCCGTTTTTCGATCCGCGCCTGCGGGCGTTCGGCTGTGCGGCGGAAGGCGGCGAAGGCGGCGAAATCCTTCGTAAAGTCCATCGCGTAGTCGCGCCATTCGCCCGCCGCGACCATCCGGCCGTAGAGGTCGAGGATGCGCATCAGTTCCTCGCGTTCGAACCCCACCTGGTTGGGGCGGCGACCGGGAAAGAGGACGACCGCACCGCGGCTGCCGGCGCTCATCCGCGCTTGGTTCCGCTGCGCTTGGCGGGCTGGCGTGCTGGCGTGGGCGCGGACGCGGCGAGCGCCGCCTTCATCTCCGCGATCTCGGCGCGCAGGGCGGCCAGTTCGCTCTCCAGTTTCTCCACCCCGTCGCGGCTGGGGGCGCACGGGTCCTCGCACGGGGTGCCGTAAGGAAGGAATTCGCGCATCCACTCCTCCGCCGGGACGAGCGTGCTGCGCGCCTTCAGGCCGATCATCGTCGCGCCTTCGGGCACGTCGTCGGTCACGACCGCGTTGGCGCCGATCCGCGCGCGGTTGCCGACCACGATCGGCCCGATCACCTGCGCGCCCGAGCCGATGATCGCGTTGTCGCCGATGGTCGGGTGCCGCTTGCCCGGGATGCCGTTCGCAGGGTTCGTGCCGCCCAGCGTGACGCACTGGTAGATCGTGACGTTGTCGCCGATCTCCGCGGTCTCGCCGATCACGGTGAAGCCGTGGTCGATGAAGAAGTTCTTCCCGATGCTTGCGCCGGGGTGGATGTCGATCGCGGTCAGGAAGCGGCTGAAATGGTTGACCAGCCGGGCGAGGAAATAGAGCTTCGCCTCGTACAGCCAGTGCGCGACCCGGTGCAGGCCGAGCGCGAGGACGCCGGGATAGAGCAGAATCTCCCACCGGGAATGCGGCGCGGGATCGCGCGCGCGGATCGAATCCAGGTAGGATGTCAGCGCATCGAACATTGTCCGCGAATCTCCCACCAACCGGCCGTCAAAGCAAGCGGGGCTGCTCGGCCCCCTGCACCGCGTCGAGCGCATCGCGCCAGACCGACAGCGTCGGCGGCGCCTTGCGCTCCAGCGTCAGCCGGTCGATCGCGGTGACGACCGCCTCGATCCCGGCAAAACTGCGTTCGAGCCGCGGCACGAGATAGGTAAGCGCGCCTTCGCCCAAGACAAGGCCGCGGGCATCGGCATGCGCTTCTATCAGGGCGGCCACCATGTCGTCGTCGGGCACGCCGATGGCGAGGTGGAGCGCTGCGCCCAGCCGGCTGCGCAGGTCGGGAAGCGCGATATCCCACGGGTCGCGATCGGTGACGAGGAGGAGCGCGGTGCCGCTTTCCTGCGCGCGATTCCAGCGGTGGAACAAAGCGGTCTCGTCGGCCGCATCGGCGCCGTCGACGACCTCTACCCCATCCGTTCGCCCAGCCCACCGCGCGAGCAGGGTCTTGCCGCTGCGGGGCGGGCCCGCGAGGATCGCGGTCGCGAAGGGCCACTGCGAAGGGTCGGCCAGGGCGTCGACCGCGGCGCGGTTGGCATTGCCGACGACGATGCGCGACGGATCGTCCGCCCGCCGCATCGGCAGCGGCAGGGCGATCTGCCCGGCCATCAGCGGCTGATCGAGATCGCGTTGCCCGACTGGCGCACGGTGAACCCGCGCGAGCGCAGCGCGGCCGCGAGGTCGGCGGCCGTCCCGCTGTAGACCACGCTCATCAGCGAAGTGCCGCCGATGGCGGTGCTGGTCGCGGCGGCCGCGCGCACCCCCGGCGCGGCGCGCACGGCGGCGAGCGAGGCATCGAACGCGCCCGCATCGGGCGTCGCGAACTGGACGATGTAGCTTCCCATGTTCGCGGCCGGGGCGTTGGGCGCCGTGTCGGAGGACGGCACGGCGGTCGGCGCGGGCGCATCGCGCGCTGCGCGCGCGGCGGCGGCAGCGGCGCGGTCGGCGCGCTCCTGCGCCTCGGCCGCGCGGCCCATCTCGATCAGTTGCTGGATCGCCGGGTCGATCTGCGGCGCGCCGAGGTTCAGCGTGGCGTCGGGCTTCAGGCGGCCGTCGGCCAGCGCGGCCTCGTACATCGAATTGAACCGCAGCACCGCCTTGTCCAGCATGGCGGGGAGCGTGGCCTGGCTGGGCGCGGTCATGGTGAAGGTGCCGAGATACTCGTCGTCGGGCCCGTAGCGCGCGGTGAAGCGCCCCTTCACCGGGCCGCCCGGGTACTCATAGTCGAGATGCGCGATCGCTACGAGGACGTCGCTCGCCCCGAACTGGTCGAGCACGTTGCGCCACCATGTGCGGCTGCGGCGGCCAGTCTGGCCGTAGGTGATGAGCAGCGAATCGCCGCCCGCGCCCGACGGGCGGACATAGTCGACCCTGCTCGCGCCGGGCTGGTATTCGGCCCAGGCGCGCTGCCATGGGTTGCGGACTTGGTAGACGGTATTGGCCCCGCCGGTCATCAGCACCGGCACGAGCAGCATCGGCGCCGAATTGGTGACCGTGCCGCCCCGCCCCAGCAGGCCGCCGGCACGCGCGCGGTCGAACACCACGCCGAGCCGCGCGATGTAGCGGTTGGGCCCCAGTTCCTCGTGCTCGATGACGACCGAGGATACGAGGCCGTAGAGCTGGCCGTCGGGAATGGCCGGACCGCCGGCCTTCTTCCATGCAAGCTTCATCGCCTCGCGCCAGCCCTCGTCGCGCGCATCCTCGGCACTCTTGCCGGTCACGTCGACTTCGACCCCCCCGATCACGATGTCGCCGGAGGAGGCCACCGCCGCGATGCCCCGGTCGCCCGCCACCTGCGCCACCAGCGCCTGTCCGGCGAGCGCCAGGATCGCTGCGGACGCGAGCCCGACGGTTCCGATCAGGAGGGCGCGGCGCGGGTCGCGGAGGAGGGTGACGGTGGCGGTCATGGGGAAAACTGGCGGCCTTTTGCCCAAACGGGCATGGAAATCCAAGCGCGAATGCGTCAGTGCGGGCGCATGGCATCGAACGGTCCCCCGCCCAAATCCAATGCGCCCAAATCCTATACCTACGAATCGGCCGGGGTGTCGATCGACGCGGGCAATGCTCTCGTCCGCGCCATCGGGCCGCTCGCGAAGAGCACTGCCCGCCCCGGCGCGACGAGCGAGCTTGGTGGTTTCGGCGGGTTCTTCGATCCGCGGGCGGCCGGTTACAGCGATCCGTTGCTGGTCGCCGCGAACGACGGAGTGGGCACCAAGCTCAAGCTCGCCATCGAGGCGAACCGGCATGACACCGTCGGCATTGACCTCGTTGCGATGTGCGTGAACGACCTTATCGTCCAGGGCGCGGAGCCGTTGTTCTTCCTCGACTATTTCGCCACCGGCAAGCTCGAGAACGGCGTCGCGACGCGCGTCGTCGCGGGCATCGCCGAGGGATGCCGGCAGGCAGGCTGCGCGCTCATCGGCGGGGAGACCGCCGAGATGCCCGGGATGTATGCGGCCGGCGACTACGATCTGGCCGGGTTCTGCGTCGGCGCGGTCGAGCGAGGCGAGCAGCTGACCGGCGACCGGGTCGGGCCCGGGCACGTCCTTCTCGGGATGGCGAGTTCGGGGGTCCACTCGAACGGCTACTCGCTCGTCCGCCGGCTCGCGGAGGACATGGGCTGGCGGCTCGACCGCCCCGCCCTGTTCGACCCCGAAGTCCTGCTGATCGACGCACTGATCGCGCCGACGAAGATCTACGTGAAGAGCTTGCTGCCGCTGGTGCGCGCAGGGAAAATCGACGCGCTCGCCCACATCACCGGCGGCGGCCTGCTCGAGAACGTTCCACGCGTGCTTCCCGAAGGCGCGCACGCGGTGATCGACGCCGACGCGTGGGAGCAACCGCGCCTGATGGCGTTCCTGCAGGCGCAGGGCCATATCGAGCCGGGCGAAATGGCCCGCACCTTCAACTGCGGGATCGGGATGGTCCTCGCCGTCGCGCCCGACATGGCGCGCGAGGTCGCGGCCGATCTCGAAGCCAACGGCGAAAGCGTGATCCGCATCGGCGAGGTTATCGAGGGGCCACGCGGGTGCACCGTTCGCGGGTCGGCCGAAACATGGTCGGCGCGCGAGGCTTGGGAGGCCGTTCACACCGCTTGAGCGGCCGGATCAGGTCGCGGCATCCTCCGGGATCGCGTCGATGTCCTCCCCCAACGTGTCGCGCAAATAGATCTCGCGCACGCCCACGAACGCCACCACGAGCAGCGCCCCGGCGAAGAACACTCCGTAGATGCCGAACACCGCGCCTGCTCCCAGGATCGTGAACAGCGTCAGCGCGGGCGGAATGTCGACCACCTGTTTGTTGACGAACGGCGTGATCAGCCACGCTTCGATCACCCGCACCGCGACGAAGGCGATCAACGTATAGGTGAGAACGTCCCCGCCCTGCGCCGCGGCGAGGCCGATGGCGGGCAGCATGGCGACCGCCGGGCCGACGTAGGGGATGAACTCGCTGAGGCCGCCGAGCAGCCCCAGCGCCGCCCAGTTCTCCAGCCCCGCCAGCCACAGCGAACCCCCGATCAGCACCGCCATCGCGGTCATCGAGATGAGCTTGGACTTCAGCCACAGGCGCAGCGCGATGCTCATCTTCCCGATCGCGCGCTCCATCATCGGGCGCCCCGCGGGCGGGGTGAGCAGCACGACCGCGCGCTTGTAGGGGCCGGGATTGCCCGCGAGGAACAGCGCGCCGATGATGACGATGAGGAAGTTCAGCAGCACTTCGGCCGTGCCCGCCGCCAGCGTGCCGAGCCGGTCGGCGATCGCGCTGCCGGCGACGGCCGCCTCCACCGCGCGGACGATCGCCTCGCCCACCGGGGTCGTGCTCATGGTCGCTTCGATGGACGCGATGATCTGCGGCAGGTTGTCAATCATCTGCGCGATGTCGGTCCCGAACTGGACCACGATGAGGTAGACGAGAACGCCCAGGATGCCGAGCGACATCAGCACCCCGAGCACCAGTGACGCGCCGTGATTGCGGATGCCGAACCGGCGGAAGAGCCCCGCGGCACTGCGGAACACCACCGCCCCGATTACCGAGCCGAACGCGAGCAGCAGGAGGTCGGATGCGCGCCAGACGACGAGCAGCGCGGCGGCGATCGCGATCGTCCACCCGAGTCTGCGGAGATACGGAATATCTTCCGGGCGGGGCTTGAGCGGGGGTCCCATGTGCTGCCACAAGCCGTTACCGGAACAATCGGTTCCGCGCGAAGGGTTTCGAACGATGACGGTGAGGAAGGCGCGGGTCGCCGTGCTGATATCGGGCAGCGGCACCAACATGGCCGCCCTGCTCTATGCCAGCCGTCAGCCCGACGCCCCGTTCGAGATCGTGCTGGTGGCCAGCAACGATCCGGGCGCCGCCGGGCTCGCGCTCGCCGGGGCCGAGGGGACGGCGACCTTCGCGCTGTCGCACCGGGGCATGGACCGGCCCGCGCACGATGCCGCGATGGATGCCGCGATCCGCGAGGCGGGCGCGCAGTACGTCGCGCTGGCGGGATATATGCGGGTGCTGGGATCCGACATCGTCCGCGCGTGGGAGGGCCGGATGCTCAACATCCACCCCTCGCTCCTGCCGAAATACCGGGGCCTTCATACCCATCGCGCCGCGATCGAGGCGGGCGACAGCCATGCCGGATGCAGCGTGCATCTCGTCACCGATGAACTCGACGCGGGCGAGGTCCTGGGCCAGGCGCGGGTCGCGGTGATGCCGGGCGATACCGAAGCGAGCCTCGCCGAGCGGGTACGCATCGCCGAGCACCAGCTCTACCCGCGCGTCCTCGCCGCATACGTCTCGCGCCCGTTCGATGCCGACTGGCTGGTGGACAAGGTGCGCGAGCGCGCGATGGCGATGCCCCGCGCGGAAGAAACGACGAGCCACGGGATGCCGTGCTTCGGCATCGAGAATGGCAAGAAGTTCGCCTGGGTCTCGGTCGATCGTCATGGCGACGGGCGCATCGCGCTGCTGACCAAGATTGGCGGGCCGGACGAACAGGCGCAGCTGATCGAGAACGACCCCGAACGATATTTCCGCCCCGCCTATTTCGGTGACGACTGGATCGCCGCCCGGCTGGACCTGGGGGATACCGACTGGGACGCGGTCGAGGGACGCATCGCGCGCAGCTGGCGCGCGGTCGCGCCGAAGAAACTAACCGCGCTGATGGACGCGGCCGACCCGTTCTGATGCGCTCCCACCCGCTCGCGGTCTCGCGGACCGCCCGTCTCGCGCGCAAAGCGATCGCCGCCATCTGGCGTCTCGGCATCGACGAGAAGCCGCCGCTCGACCCCGACTATCTCTGGCGTATCGGCAGCCGGGGCTTCGCACCCGAAGACGAAAGCGGCGAGCGCAGTGCGGAGGACGTGGCCGATTTCCGCGATCGGCTCGACCGGTTGTGCCGGTCGCTGCGCGAGGAAGCGGCGCTCAACCCGCTCGGCCATACCCTCGCCTACGGCCAGCTCACCGCCGCGATCCGCAAGCGCCATGCGCTCGGCCGGCTCTGGCGCACGCGGCCCGAACTTGCGCGCACCGAGATCGCGCCGCCCATCGTGGTGGTCGGCCAGATGCGCAGCGGCACCACCCGGCTCCACCGCCTGCTTGCAGCCGATCCGGCGCATGCGGGCACCCGCTTCTGCGACAGCTTCGATCCGGTCCCGCGCTCGCCCGACCTGCGCCCTTTGAAGGGAACGGCGGCGCTGATGGTCGCGCGCCGGATCAACCCCTGGCTCGACACGCTGCATCCCTTCGGCGCGACACGGGCGGACGAAGAGATCGGCTGGCTTTCCGCCGCGCTCAACCCTTGCGCGTTCGAGGCGCAGTGGCGGATTCCCGGCTACGTCGCGTGGAGCGAGGCGCAAGGCGCGGTGCCGGTCTACCGCGAATTCGCGCGCATCCTGCGCACCGATGCGGCGACACGCGGCAATACCGACCGGCCGCGCGTGCTGAAGTGCCCGCAATTCACCGAAGATCTGCCGGACCTCCTCGCGCAGTTGCCCGGTGCGCGCGTTGCCGCGTCGGACCGCGACGAAAGCGGCGTCTGGGCGAGCAGCGTGTCGCTCGTCTCCAGCCAGTCGGCGTTCCAGTCGGACCATGCCGACCTCGCCGCGATCGAGGCCGAATGGCATCGCAAGATCGCCCTGCGCGACGAGCGGATGGCGGAAGCGCTGCGGGCGTTCGAGGGACCGGTCGCGGTGACCGGGTTCGAGGCGCTCAATGCCGACTGGCGCAAGGCCATCGCAGCGACCTACACCGCCCTCGGCCTGCGCCTGAGCCCGGCCGCGCTGGCGGGCATGGAACGCGAACGCTCGCTCGACCGGGACGCCGACCACCGCAACCACGCGGCGATGTTGCGACGGTTCGCGGAGACCTGAGGCCGTAGCCGGCGGACACCGGCTCGAGGGGTCCACGCTAGTCGGCAAGCAGACGCGAAAGCGGCACTGTGTTGTGCGGCCGGGTGAGGCGCAGCGTCCGCAATCGTTCGCCCGCGAATTCGGCCTGCCATACGGTCGCCTCGTCGAGCTTTGCGATGGCGGACACCAGTCTGCCCCGCAAGTAGAGCTGGTCGCGCCCGACGGCCATGTCGTCGACGACGATCGAGACGTCCGGCGCGATTTCGGCCAGTCGCCGGCTCGCCTCGATATAGCGTGCCGGCCCTTCGACGACGTCGCCGACAGTGTCGATGTGGCGGAATTCCGGCGCCAGCATGCGTTCGACCTGCACCCAGTCCCGGTCGTTGAACGCCGCGACATACCTGCGGGCGAAGGCGAGGCGACGGCGCCGGCGGCCGAGCGGCAACAAGCCCTTCTCGGCCAGCAGGCGCGCGATCACGGGGCGGCTGGCTTTTCCGATGCCCGGGCCGACAGATCGACGACCTTGGCGGGTGAATAGGCGCGGCTCATTGCCGGGGGCCCGCCTTCGGCCCACGATTGCCATTCGCCCAGCAGCCCGTCTTCGCAGCGCGCCCGCCAGACTGCGCGGCGGCGGCCGTATTCGGCGATCCCGCTGCTCGCCCAGCCGCGCATCAGGACGTAAGGATCGCTGAAACTGATTGATTCGATCTCGATCCGGAAGTCGGGATCGGCGGCGAACAGCGCCTGCGCCGCGGCGAGGAATATCTCGCGCCCCTCGACGCCTTCACGCCAGCTGTCGATGTAGGTGAAATCGGGGGTAACAAGGCCGCGCATGGCATCGATGTCGCGCGCGTTCGCGGCAGCGGCGAACCGCTCGGCGAGTGCCTTGCACTTGCGACCCCTTCCCCAGAGCATGCAAGGTGCATACCACGGGGTCGGGGGCGGTTTCGAGTCCTATCGGCTCAACATTTCTGCCAGCATCGCGAAGCGCCGCTTCGCGCCGGCTCAGCCGACGATTTCGTCGGGCTGGAAGAAGTAGTCGATCTCGATCTTGGCGTTCTCTTCGGAGTCCGATCCGTGGACCGAGTTCGCCTCGATGCCTTCGGCGAAGG
This sequence comes from Tsuneonella amylolytica, assembly GCF_003626915.1. Lineage (NCBI taxonomy): Bacteria > Pseudomonadati > Pseudomonadota > Alphaproteobacteria > Sphingomonadales > Erythrobacteraceae > Tsuneonella > Tsuneonella amylolytica. The sequence goes on along the minus strand of NZ_CP032570.1, from coordinate 2,513,683 downwards.
TCTTGCGGATGGTGCCCTCGTCGGCGTCGGCCGGGTTGGTGGCGCCCATCACGTCGCGGTTGCGCTTCACGGCATCTTCGCCTTCGAGAACCTGCACGACCACCGGGCCGCTGGTCATGAATTCGCACAGTTCGCCGAAGAAGGGGCGTTCCTTGTGCACGGCGTAGAAGCCTTCGGCCTGTTCGCGGGTCATCTGGATGCGCTTCGACGCAACGACGCGCAGGCCGGCGTCTTCCAGCATCTTGGTGACCGCACCGGTCAGGTTGCGGCGGGTGGCATCGGGCTTGATGATCGAAAAGGTGCGGGTAACCGCCATGGGATTGTCCTCGGGTTGCAATGGTGGGGGATTTGCGCGCGCCCCTAGCCCCGCCCCGCCCGGCGCGCAAGCGCGAGCCGTCTCAGGCGCGCTTCACCCACTTGCCGCCGTCCTGTTCGAAATAGCTGCGGGTCACGTCGTCCCGTCCGTCGAACTGCCGCCAGACGGTGCGCGCAGCAGCGACCTGAGCGGCCGTGAACAGCAGGAAAGTGCGTTCGAAGCCCGCCCCCTCCTCGCGCCAGGTGCCGTCGGCGAACACCGCAGTCCGCGCGCCGTTCGCGGCCGTGCATTCGCCGGACAGGAGGATCGGCTGGCGCGCGGCATGGTCTTCGCCGTTGGCGAGGAAGCCGCCTTCCGCCCACAGCGCGCGCGAGATCGCGGCGCGGCGCTCGGCATCGCCGTCCACCACCAGCAGCCGGTCGCCGCCATCCAGCACGCGCGGCGCGATGCGGGCTACCACCGCCTCGACCGGATCGCGCGACAGTTGCCAGAAATCGAGCTTCATGATGTTTCGGGGCCAGCCGCTTCGCTACTCGAGGGCGAAGCGGCGGCCTTCGCCTTGCGGCAGCGGTCGGAACAGTACTTCACGTTGTCCCAGTCCCGTTCCCACTTCTTGCGCCAGGCGAAGGGAAGGCCGCACGCCGCGCAGTTCTTGCTCGGCAGGTCGGCCTTCTTGCGCATCCTGGGCACCGCTCGCGCCCTATCGCTTCGCTGCTTGGGGCGCCGAGCGCATCAGCTCTCGAGCACGTCGCGGACGTAGCGGTCGATCAGGCGCACGCCGAAGCCGGTCGCGCCCTTCTCGTGGGTCGCCCCGGGCTTGGCGGACCACACGGTGCCCGCGATGTCGCAGTGCGCCCAGGGCCGATCCTTGCCCGATGCGTCCTTGCCGATGAAGCGCTGGAGGAACTGCGCCGCGGTGATCGAGCCCGCATCGCGCCCGCCGATGTTCTTCATGTCGGCGATCGGCGAATCGATCATCTTGTCGTAGGCCGGGGCCAGCGGCATCCGCCATAGCTTGTCGCCGCATTCCCGGCCCGCGGCGGTCAGCGCGTCGGCCAGCGTGTCGTCGTTCGAGAACAGCCCGGCGTGCTCGTGCCCCAGCGAAACGATGATCGCCCCCGTCAGCGTCGCGAAGTCGACGACGGCCACCGGATCGTGTTCCTCCTGCACCCAGTGGAGCGCGTCGCACAGCACCAGCCGCCCTTCGGCATCGGTGTTGAGCACCTCGATCGTCTGCCCGCTCATGCTGGTGATCACGTCGCCGGGGCGCATCGCCTTGCCGTCGGGCATATTCTCGACGAGGCCCATGACGCCCACGACGTTGGCCTTCGCCTTGCGCTTCGCCAGCGCCAGCATCGCGCCCGCGACCGCACCGGCGCCGCCCATGTCCCATTTCATGTCTTCCATGCCGGGTCCCGGCTTGATGGATATGCCGCCGGTGTCGAACGTAACGCCCTTGCCCACGAAGGCCATCGGCCGTGCGCCCGCCTCGCCGCCGTTCCATTTCACCGCCAGCAGCCGCGATTCGCGCTCCGAGCCCAAGCCCACGCCGAGCAGCGCGCCCATGCCGAGTTCTTCCATCTCGGCGTCGCCCAGAACGGTCACTTCGAGCCCCGCCGCTTCGTAGAGCGGGCGGACGCGGTCGACGAAGCTGCCGGGATAGATCACGTTCGCCGGTTCGGTCACGAGCTCGCGGGTGAGCTCGATCCCGTCGGCGAGCGCGCTCGCATCGGCCCAGGCCGCCTCGGTGCCGTCGGGCGCGCCGACCGCGACGACCCTCTGCAGGGTGACCTTCTGCTCGTCCTTCATCTTGGTGCGGTAGCGATCGTGCCGCCACGTGCGCAGGCGCAACCCCATCAGGACTGCGGCGGCTTCCTCCGCGGTGAAGCCGGCAAGGTCCACCGCGATGCTGTCCGCACCCGAAGCGGCGTACTTGGCCGACAGCGCGCCGCCCGCCTTCTCGAGGTTGGCGATCCGTGCCTCGTCGCCTGGCTTGCCCGCCCCGGCGAGCGCCACGCGCACCACCGAGCCCTCGTGTTCGGCGAACCCGTCGAACACCTGCCCCGGCCGCCCCTTGAAGCGCGCGGCCTTTGCCCCTTCGGCGACCGTCGCGGGAAGATCGCCAGGCAGGTCGTCCTGCGCGACGATGCGGGCGAGGATCGGGGTGGTGTCGGGACGGGTGGCGGCGAATTCGATCTGCATGGGCTCTCCGGATTCGGTCTGGCCGCGACGGTCGCGGCAAAAGCGCATTTGCGTGCGCTGGAGTGTCAGGATGGCGATTGCGATTAGGCGGCAGTGCTGCGATAGGCAAGCGATGCTCCCCGCGATCAGAGGACCGCAGCAGGCTTTGGCACGCCGCCTGCCCGTTTGGGCTGCGAGCGGGGCCGCGCTCGCGCTTGCGCTCGCTACGGCTTCCCCGGTCCGCGCACAGGATGCCGAAGGTCCGCTTGGCCCTGCCGCCGGCATGGGCACGACCGAGAATCCGCAAGGGACCCCGCCCGAGCTGTCGACGCCGATCCCGCCGATCAGCGAAACCGGCGCGCCGCCGCCTTCGGGCAGCGAGCGCCAGATCAACTTCGAGGCCGACGCCCTCGAATACAACGACAATTCGAACACCGTCACGGCCAGCGGTAACGTGGTGCTGCGCAACAACGAGAAATCGGTCCGCGCGGACAACGTGACGTGGAACCGCGAGACGGGGCAGATCGTCGGCACCGGCGATGTCCGCTTCGTGGACGAGGACGGCAACCAGCTCTTCACCAGCCGCATCGAGCTGACCGACCAGTTCGAAGCCGGCGCGATGGAGGATCTGCTTCTCGCGCTGCGCGAAGGCGGGCGTCTCGCCGCGGCGAGCGGTTCGCGCATGGCCGACGGTACGCTCGATCTCGTGCGCGCCGCCTATACCGGGTGCGAAGTGGTCGACACCGAAGGCTGTCCCAAGGAACCGAGCTGGCGAATCACCGCCGACCGGGTGGTCTATTCGCCTGACGACAAGCGGGTGCGCTTTTCGGGGGCCTACCTCGAACTGTTCGGCGCGCGGCTGATTCCCCTGCCCGGCCTCGCCATCCGCACGGACGGACGGCCTGTTTCGGGCTTCCTCGTTCCCGACCTCCAGTACTCGCGCAACAACGGGCTGGAGATCTCGGGCAGCTACTACTTCAACTTCGCCGAAAACCAGGACCTGACGCTGGGCGCCTACCTGTTCACCGGCGCGCCGCCGATGGTGAGCGGGCAGTATCGCCACCTGACGCGGTACGGCGCCTATCAGGCAACGGGCTACCTCACCTACAGCCGCCGGCTCGACCCGTTCGGCGGGACCGCCAGCGGGAACGACGCGCTGCGCGGGTACATCTTCACCAACGGCCGGTTTCAGCTCACCCCCAACTGGAGCGCCAACTACTCGATCCGCCGCGCGTCCGACCGGACCTTCCTGCGCCGGTACGACATCAGCCGCGACGACCGCCTGCGCTCGATGATCGAGGTCGAGCGAATCGACGCCGATTCCTATCTCGGCATATCGGGTTTCTCGACCCAGACCCTGCGGTTGGGGGTCCCCCAGGGTCAGGTTCCGGTGGCGTTGCCGCTGATCGATTACCGCCGCCGGTTCGACACGCCGTTCCTGGCGGGCGGCAAGGTGGAGATACAGGCCAACACACTCGCGCTGCACCGGCCCGACGGGCAGGATACGCAGCGTGCGTTCGCAGGGGCGAAGTGGGATTTGCGGCGCGTCACCGGCCTCGGCCAGCTGCTGACGCTGACCGCGCTGGTGCGCGGCGACATCTATCATTCCGACGACAACTTCCTCACCTCCACCGCGATTTATCGCGGCAATCCGGGTTGGGAAACGCGCGGCGTGGCGCTAGCTGCGGCGGACATCGAGTGGCCCTTCGTCGGCCCGGCCTTCGGCGGCACGCAGGTTCTCACACCGCGGGTGCAGCTCGTCCTCAGCCCGCCGATCAAGAACCTCGCCGTTCCCAACGAAGACGCCCGCGCCGTCGATCTGGAAGACACCAACCTCTTCGCACTCAACCGCTTTCCCGGGTACGATCGGATCGAGGACCGGCCGCGCATCACCTACGGCGTGGACTGGCAGCTCACCTTCCCCAACTGGCGCATCGATACGACCATCGGCCAGTCCTACCGTCTCAACAATCGCGAAAGCATTCTGCCCGACGGCACCGGTCTCAGCGAACGGGTCAGCGACTTCGTCGGCCGCACCGACGTGCGCTATCGCGACTTCATCAAGCTGACCCACCGTTTCCGGCTCGACAAGGACAGCCTCGCCGTGCGCCGCAACGAGATCGACGCCACGGTGGGATCGCAGCGGACGTATATCGAGGCCGGATACTTGCGCCTCAACCGCGACATCTCGCCGCTGATCGAGGACTTGCGCGACCGCGAGGAACTGCGCCTGGCGGGCCGCTTCGCATTCGCGCAATACTGGTCGGTCTTCGGCTCGGGCGTGTTCAACCTGACCGACCGGGAAGAAGATCCGCGGCTGACGTCGGACGGCTTCCAGCCGGTCCGCACCCGGCTCGGCGTCGCCTACCAGGACGACTGCCTCGAACTGGGGGCGACGTGGCGGCGCGACTATCTGGACCAGGGCGACGCGCGCAAGGGCAACACCTTCCAGTTCTACTTCGCCCTCAGGAACCTCGGTTTCAGGTAGTTGGCACTTCGCACGCGAGGCGCTAACGCTGCGCGAACACTCAGCTACGGTTAAGCCGTCCGGTCCCAACCGGCGGAAATCGGCCGGTGCCTGCGCGCACCATCGCAAAACGGACCCACGCGTGATCGATACTTTCGCTTCCAGACTTCTCGGCAGCATCGCCACCCTCGCTCTCGCGACCGCGCCGATCGCGGCTTCCGCGCAGGACGCGGCGTCCGTCGGCGCCGGGGCCGAGGTCGGCAGTACGCAGCTCGACCTGCCCGCCAACGCCGCGATCCTCGGGCCCGGCGATCCCAACGTGCGCAAGCCGACCGCGGTGGTGAACGGCCAGATCGTGACCGGGACCGACGTCGACCAGCGCATCGCGTTGCTGGTGGCGGCATCCAAGGGCCAGATCTCGGACGAGGAAAAGGCGCGCCTGCGCGTGCAGGTGCTGCGCAACCTCATCGACGAGACGCTGCAGATTCAGGAAGCCAGGGCGCAGGAGATCGAGGTTCCGGCGGCCGAGGTCGACCAGACCTACGCCCGCGTGGCGGCACAGAACTTCGGCCAGAACGTGGCTGCGATGGACACCTACCTCACCGGCATCGGCTCCTCGCCGACGTCGCTCAAGCGGCAAATCCTGGGCGAAATGTCGTGGCAGCGCCTGCTGCGCCGCAACGTGGCGCCGTTCGTCAACGTCTCGAGCGAGGAGGTCAACGAGATGATGGCCCGCCTCGAGGCGAGCCGCGGCACCGAGGAATTCCGTCTCGGCGAAATCTGGCTGTCGGCCACCCCCGACACTCGCGAACAGGTGCTCGCCAACATGGCGCGCATCATCGAGCAGCTGAAGCAGGGCGGCAGCTTCCTCGGCTACGCCCGCCAGTTCTCCGAAAGCTCGACCGCGGCAGCGGGCGGCGATCTCGGCTTCGTGCGGCTGGAAATGCTGCCGAGCGAACTGGCCGTCGCGGCACGGCAGATGCAGCCCGGCCAGCTCGTCGGCCCGATCGAGAACTCGGGCGGCTATTCCATCCTCTACCTCATCGACAAGAAGGCCGTGCTGACCGCCGACCCGCGCGATGCGGTGCTGAGCCTGAAGCAGATCTCGTACGAATTCCCCAAGGGCATTTCCGAGCGCGAGGCGCAGACGGAACTCGCGAAGTTCATCGACGGCGTGCGCTCCATGCGCGGCTGCGCCAGCGCCGAGCAGGTCGGCGAGACGATGGGTGCACGGGTCGCCAGCAGCGACGGCATCGTGCTGCGTTCGCTGCCCGAGGGCATCCAGTCGCTCGTTGCGGACCTGCAGATCGGCCAGACGACCGCGCCCTTCGGCGGCATCGAGGAGGGCGTCAGCGTCCTCATGCTGTGCGGTCGCGACGATCCGCAGGTCGCCACCGGCCCGAACTTCGACGAACTGATGAACCAGCTCGAGGACGAGCGCATCGGCAAGCGCGCCCAGCGCTATCTGCGCGACCTGCGCAACGACGCGGTGATCGAATACAACTGACCCCCGCACGTCCCGGCGCGCCCATCGCCGTATCGCTCGGCGATCCGGCGGGCGTCGGGCCCGAACTGGTTGCCGAGGCTTGGTCGCAGGCTGCACGCGCAGGGCTGGCGCCTTTCGCCGTGGTCGGCGGAGTTCGCCTGCTGTCGGGCGCGGCGGCATCGCGCGGGCTCGCCCTGCCCATCCAGCCGATCGCATCGCTGGCCGAAGTGGCCGAGGTCTTTCCGCGCGCGCTGCCGGTGCTCGGCAGCCTCGACGGCGCCTGGCGCCCCGGCGAACCGGACGAGGACGGCGCCGCGCTCGCCCTGGCCAGCCTCGAAGCGGCGACGGCGCTCGCGGTCTCGGGCGAAGCCAGCGCACTCGTCACCGGGCCCATCGCCAAGGCCCGGCTGGCCGCGGTCGGCTTCCATCATCCCGGCCAGACCGAGTTCGTCGCGCAGGCCTGCGGCATCGCAGCGCAGGACGCGGTGATGATGCTGGCCGGACCGCAGCTGCGGACCATCCCGCTTACCGTCCATGTTGCGCTGGCGAAGGTTCCGGACATGGTTTCCGTCGACCTCATCCGCCGCCGCGCGCGGATTGCCGCCGAAGCGCTGGCCCGCGACTTCGGCATCCGGCACCCGCGCATCGCCATCGCCGCGCTCAACCCCCACGCGGGCGAGGATGGCCGCATGGGCGACGAGGAAGCCCGCACCATCCGCCCGGCGATCGAGGCGCTGCGAGCCGACGGGATCGACGCCACCGGTCCGCATCCGGCCGATGCCATGTTCGCGCCCCACATGCGCGGCGACTACGATGTCGCCCTGTGCATGTATCACGACCAGGCACTGATCCCGCTGAAGGCGCTCGATTTCGACAGCGGGGTGAACGTCACGCTCGGCCTGCCGATCATCCGTACCAGCCCCGATCACGGCACCGCCTTCGGCATCGCGGGGACCGGCCGCGCGAGCGCCGGTGCGACGATCGCGGCGATCCGGATGGCGGGCGACTGCGCGGTCCGGCGGGCGGCCCGTGGCTGAACCGGCGCCCTCCCTTCCACCGCTGCGCGAAGTCGTAGCGCGCCATGGCCTGTCTGCCAGCAAGGCGCTCGGCCAGAACTTCCTGTTCGACGAGCAATTGCTCGACCGCATCGCCGCCATCCCCGGAGATCTGGCGGGCAAGGCTGTGCTCGAGATCGGGCCCGGCCCCGGCGGCCTTACCCGGGCATTGCTGCGGGCGGGCGCTCGGGTGACGGCGATCGAGATGGACAAGCGCTGCCTCCCCGCCCTCGCGGAACTGGAAGCGTCCTTCCCGGGCCGTCTGCGAGTGATCGAAGGCGATGCGATGACGCTCGACCACGACGCGCTGATGGGCGAGCCCTACGCCGTCGTCGCGAATCTGCCCTACAACGTCGGTACCGCGCTGTTCGTGCGCTGGCTGGGCGGAGAACCTTGGCCCCCCTTTTGGACCAGCCTGACACTGATGTTCCAGCAGGAGGTCGCCCAGCGGGTCGTCGCGGCTCCCGACACCGGCGCCTATGGCAGGCTCGCCGTCCTCGCGCAGTGGCGCAGTGCCGCCGCTCTCGCGATGAAGGTTCACCGCAGCGCCTTTACACCGCCGCCCAAGGTGATGAGCGCGATCGTCCACGTCGAACCTGCAGCGATGCCGGCGGGGGTTTCGGTCCGTATTCTCGAACGAGTAACCGAAGCCGCCTTCGGCCAGCGTCGCAAGATGCTCCGCCAGAGCCTGAAAGGCGTGCCCGGCGCGCTGGATGCGCTGGACATGCTCGGGATCGATCCGCAGCGCCGGGCCGAGACATTGAGCGTGGCCGAATTCGTCGCGGTGGCCCGCCTACTCAACTAGCCTTGGCGACCTGCCGCCAGTGGTGCAGCAACGGTTCGGTATAACCCGACGGCTGCTCCACGCCCCTGAACACGAGATCCATCGCAGCGCGAAAGGCCGGGCCGTCCTCGTTCCCGACGAGCGGGACGTAACCCGGATCGCCGGCGTTCTGTTCGTCCACCTTGGCCGCCATGCGGCGCAGCGACTCCATCACCTGTTCGCGCGTGCAGACCCCGTGGAGCAGCCAGTTGGCCATGTGCTGGCTCGAAATCCGGAGGGTCGCGCGGTCCTCCATCAGCCCGACGTCGTGGATATCGGGCACCTTGGAACAGCCGACGCCCGCATCGACCCAGCGCACGACGTAGCCGAGCAAGCCTTGCGCATTGTTGTCGAGTTCCTCGCGCACCTCGTCCTGCGACCAGTTGGTGCCGCGGGCGACCGGAATGGTCAGCAGCGCGTCGAGGCCCGGCGCCTCGGGCAGGTCCTTCTGGCGCGCGAACACATCCATCGTGTGGTAATGCAGCGCGTGGAGCGTCGCGGCGGTGGGGCTGGGTACCCAGGCCGTGTTCGCGCCCGCCTTCAGGTGGCCGATCTTCTGGTCCATCATGTCGGCCATCATGTCGGGCGCGGCCCACATGCCCTTTCCGATCTGCGCCTTGCCCGAAAGGCCGTGCGCGAGGCCGATCGCGACGTTGCGCGCCTCGTAGGCGACGAGCCAGTCGCTCGCCTTCATCTCCGCCTTGCGGACCATGGGGCCGGCCTGCATCGAGGTGTGGATCTCGTCGCCGGTCCGGTCGAGGAAACCGGTGTTGATGAACACGATCCGGTTCCGCACCGCGTGGATGCACGCGGCGAGGTTGGCGCTGGTGCGCCGCTCCTCGTCCATCACGCCGACCTTGATCGTGTGCCGCTCGAGCCCGAGCAGGTCCTCGACCGCATCGAACAGGTCGTCGGTGAACGCGCATTCCTCCGGCCCGTGCTGCTTGGGCTTCACGATGTAGATGCTTCCCGCACGGCTGTTGCGCCACTTGCCGAGGCCCCGCACGTCGTGCGCACCGATGGCGCTGGTGATCACCGCGTCCATGATCCCCTCCGGCACCTCGCTGCCGTCGGGCAGCAGGATCGCCGGGTTGGTCATCAGGTGCCCGACATTGCGCACGAACAGCAGGCTGCGGCCGGGCAACGTCCGGTCGCCCACCTGCACGTCGTCGGCGAGGCGGCGGGTCATGCTCTTGCCGCCCTTCTTGAACGTCTCGCTGAGGTCCCCGCGGATCACGCCGAGCCAGTTGCGGTAGGCGGCAAGCTTGTCCGCCGCATCGACCGCCGCGACCGAATCCTCCAGATCGACGATCGTGGTCAGCGCGCTTTCGAGCACCACGTCGGAGATGCCCGCGGCATCCTCGCGGCCGACCGGCGTGTCGCGATCGAACACGACCTCGACGTGCAAGCCGTTGTGGACGAACATGAGCCCGCGTGCGGTGGTGCCCGCCGCCTGCGAAGGGTCGGCCAGCATTACGTCCTGCTGGCCGGAGATCGTCCGCCAGCTGCGCCCGCCCTCGAGCGGAAATGTCTCGTCGAGGAACGCGCGCACCCGGTCGATCACCGCCTGGCCCCGCGCCTTGTCGTAGCCGCCCGGCCTCGCGGGCGGTGCGTCCAGCGCGTCGGTGCCGTAGAACGCGTCGTACAGGCTGCCCCACCGCGCGTTCGCCGCGTTCAGCAGGAAGCGCGCGTTGAGGACCGGCACCACCAGTTGCGGACCCGCCATCGTCGCGATCTCGGGATCGACGTTGCGGGTGCCGATCTCGAATTCGCCCGGCTCGGGTACGAGGTAGCCGATCTCCTCCAGGAACGCGCGATAGGTCGCCGCATCGTGCGGCTGTCCGCGCCGCTCGCGATGCCAGTCGTCGATCTGCGCCTGCAGTTCCTCGCGCCTTTCCAGCAGCGCGCGGTTGCGGGGGGCGTACTCGGCGAGAAGGTCGGCGAAACCTTGCCAGAACGCGTCCGGATCGCCGCCGAGAGGGGCCAGCACTTCTTCCTCGACGAACGCCGCGAGCGCCGCGTCCACCTGCAAACCGCACTTGTCGATCATTCGTCCCTCGCACTCTTCGGGCGCGCGTTCGCGGTGGAACGGCGCGCGGGTCTGGTCGGTCGTCCGGGGAGGAAACGAGCCGCGCCTATGGCCAAGCCCTCCGCACTTTGCAACCGGGGGGTTGGACGCCGGGCGGCGGCTCGCTAGGGACCGTTGCCGATGAAACCTTCTCCCGCCCTGTTCACCGACGCCATCGACGGCGACGCGATGCTCGCCGATGCCTGCGCATGGAGCGCGGTCAACACCGGCACTGCCAATCTGGACGGACTGGCCCGGCAGGCGGCAATGCTGGCCGATGCCTTCTCCGCCCTCCCCGGCGAGATCGAGATGGTCGACCCCGCGCCGGTCACCGCGGTCGCCCCGGATGGGAGCGAAGTTGAGAAGGCACACGGCCAGCACCTCGTGCTGCGCGTGCGCCCGGATGCGGAGCGTCGCGTGATCCTGACCGGCCACATGGACACCGTGTTCCCGGCCGATCACCCGTTCCAGGACCAGCAGTGGCTCGACGACGAGACGCTGAACGGCCCCGGGCTCGCCGACATGAAGGGCGGCATCGCGGTCATCCTCCATGCCCTGAAGGCGCTGGAAGCGACCCGCGCGGGCCAGTCGCTGGGCTACGACGTGATGATCAATTCCGACGAGGAAACGGGGTCCCTGTCGTCGTCGGCCCTCATCGCGGAGCTGGCCCGGGGCAAGTACGCCGCCCTCACCTACGAGCCGAGCGCCCTGCCCGACGGCACGCTCGCTCATGCGCGTGGCGGCAGCGGCAACTATTCGGTGATCGTGACCGGAAAGTCCGCCCATGCGGGCCGCAATCCCGAGGACGGGCGCAACGCGATCGTGGCCGCCGCCGACCTTGCCGTCCGCCTGAAGGCGATGACGCATGATGCGCTGTCGGTGAACCCGGCGAAGATCGACGGCGGATCGGCCAACAACGTGGTGCCAGACCACGCGGTCCTGCGTTTCAACATACGTCCGAAATCGGTCGAGGCCGCGGAGACGTTCGCAAGCGATCTGAACGCTTTGCTGCGCAGCATCGAGGCGCAGCACGAAGTCGGCATCCACCTCCACGGGGGCATTACCCGCCCGCCCAAGCCGGTCGACGAACGCGCCCAGCGCCTGTTCGATCTCGTGCGCTCTTGCGGAGCGGAACTCGGCCAGGAGATCGGCTGGAAATCGACCGGCGGCGTATGCGACGGCAACAACATCGCGGCCTGCGGCGTGCCGGTGGTCGACACGATGGGCGTGCGCGGCGGTGCCATCCATTCGCCCGACGAATTCATGATCGTGCCCAGCCTGGCCGAGCGGGCCGCGCTGTCGGCGCTCGTCCTCGCTCGCATCGCTTCGGGAGAAACCGTTTGACCTTCCGCCTTCGCGCCGCCCGCGTCGACGACCTGGAACCGCTGTACGAGATGGCCAAGCTTACCGGCGGCGGCTTCACCAACCTGCCCGCCGACCGCGCCTCCCTCGGCGGGAAGCTCGAACGGGCGGAGGCTGCCTTCGCCCGCACCGACGACGCGCTCGCCGACGAACAGTTCGTCCTGGTGCTCGAGAATAGCGAGACCGGCGACGTGCGCGGTACCTGCCAGCTGATGACGCAGGTGGGCCAGCGCTGGCCATTCTATTCCTACCGCAAGAATACCCTCACCCAGCAATCGCAGGAACTGCAACGCACGGTGCGCGCGGACCTCCTCAGCCTCGTCACCGACCTCGAGGGGTCGTGCGAGGTCGGCGGGCTGTTCCTGCACCCCAACGAGCGCGCGGGCGGGCTCGGCCTGCTGCTCGCGCGCAGCCGCTACCTGTTCATCCGCATGCATCGCCAGCGCTTCGCCGACCGGATCTTGGCCGAACTGCGCGGCATCATCGACGAGCGCGGCGGATCGCCGTTCTGGGACGGTGTCGCCGGGCGTTTCTTCGGCATGACTTTCCAGGAAGCGGACTATTTCAACGCGATCAACGGCAACCAGTTCATTGCCGACCTGATGCCCAAGCACCCGGTCTATGTCGCGATGCTCGACGACGATGCGCGCGACGTGATCGGCATGCCCCACCCCACGGGGCGTGCGGCCATGCGGATGCTGGAGAACGAGGGATTCCGGTTCGACGGCTACGTCGACATTTTCGACGGCGGCCCGACGATGACCGCGCGGACCGACGACGTGAAGTCGATCCGCGACGCGCGGCCGGGCCGGGTGACCGACGCCAACCTCGATATCGGCGAGCGCGCGATCATCGCGACCGGTACTCTCGGCGACTTCCGCGCAGCCTACGGCATGCGCGACTTCGGGCCGGACGGCACCGTGGCGATCGATCGCAAGGCCGCGGCCGCGCTCGGTGTCGGGGACGGCGACGAGGTCTGGAGCGTGGCGCGGTGAGCGGCCTTGTCGAGATCAATTTCGACGGGATCGTCGGGCCGAGCCACAATTACGCCGGGCTCAGCCTCGGCAACCTCGCCGCGACCAAGAACGCCGGCGAGACGAGCTACCCCCGTGCCGCGGCCCTCCAGGGTCTCGCCAAGATGCGCCACAACATGGCGCTCGGTCTGGCGCAGGGTTTCCTCGTTCCCCTGCCCCGGCCCAACGGCGATTACTTGCGGCGCATGGGCGCGAGCGGCGGGAATTCCGATCCCGCGCTGACCGCGGCGGCGTGGTCGGCGAGCGCGATGTGGACTGCGAATGCGGCGACCGTCAGCCCTGCGCCCGACACTACCGATGGCCGGTGCCACATCACGCCGGCCAATCTCGTAACGATGCCGCACCGGGCGCAGGAGTGGCGCGACACGGCCCGCCAGCTTGCGCTCGCGTTCGCGGACCGGGCACATTTCGCGCTGCACGATCCGGTCCCCCCGAGTTTCGGCGACGAGGGCGCCGCCAACCACATGCGCCTGTGCGAATCTCACGATGCCCAAGGGGTCGAGGTGTTCGTCTACGGCCGCACCGGCGGCGCCTTCCCGGCCCGCCAGCACGAACAGGCCAGCCGCGCGGTCGCCCGCCTGCACGGCCTCGAACCGGCGCGCACCGTCTTCGTCGAGCAGAACCCTGCCGCCATCGCCGCCGGAGCGTTCCATAACGACGTCGTGGCGGTCGCCAACGAGCGGGTGCTGTTCACCCATGCCGAGGCATTCGCCGATCAGGCGGCGGCTTACGAGGCGATGCGGGCGGCTTTCCCTGCGCTCGAGGTGGTCGAGGTGCCGTCCGCCGCCGTCTCGCTCGAGGAGGCGATCCGGACCTATCTCTTCAACGCGCAGCTGGTGACCCTGCCCGACGGCGGACAGGCGCTGATCGTGCCGTCCGAATGCCGCGCCAGCGCCGCCGTCTGGTCCTGGTGCGAGGCCATGCTCGCCGGCAACGGCCCGATCCGTCGGGTCCTGCCGGTGGACGTCCGCCAGTCGATGGCGAATGGCGGAGGCCCGGCCTGTCTGCGGCTGCGCGTCGTCGCCGACCTCGCGACGATCGATCCGCGCTTCCTGCTGGACGCCGCGAAGGCGGATGCGATCGAGAAGACGATCGCCGAGACCTGGCCCGAACAGATCGATCCCGCCGATCTCGGGCGCGCGTCGCTCGTCCAGACAGTCGTGGGTGCGCGCCGCGCGCTCCTCGAAGCGCTGGGCCTGCACGAACTCGGTTAACGCGCTCGACACATCGTCGGCCTCGTTTACACTCCCGGATGCGTTAACCGTCGCGAGGCGCGCGAACCCGCCGATGGCACGGGTTTTGCTCCTCGCCTCGTTAAGGAAATCTGCCGGGACTCATGCTCAAGAAACTAGGCCGCCTGTTCGTCATCAAGACCCGGTTCGAGGCGTGCCTCGTGATCTTCGCGCTGGCGCTGGGCGCATGCGAGCGCGGCATGCATTACCTCGACCAATTCCCGGGCTTCGGCGGCAAGATACTGTTCCTCACGGCGACAGGATCGGTGTTCCTGGCCGGGGCCAAGATTTTCGACTGCCTGCGCTACGAGAAGGAAAGACGCGAGGCAGACATCGTCGCGACTTAGCTTGGCGCCCCGTCCCGACCCGTCGATGAGAATAAGGTGGGGCGGTTCTGTTGCTAGGCCCGCCCCGGGCCCCCGGTTTCCGATTCTGTTACCCGGTTCGGTCCGAACCGTGCTCAACGCTTTGTAAGATCAGGCCGTTAGGCCGTCAGGTTACGCAGCGAGAGCAAGTGCTTCGTTGTCGTTGGCACTTGTGTGTTGTGAGCCTATTTGCGGGTTACTCAGCCCGAGCAAAAACAGTGCTTTTCAATACACGTCGATCCTGGTTCGGCCCCATGATCCCCGCGACAATCGAGGATTTGGTGGAGCCGCCGGGTACTGCCCCCGGGTCCGCTGTATCTATTGCACACCGCAATTTATCGCCATAGCCGGCCGAAGCCGGCACGATCCGATATAGGGGATGGCGGCTTAATGTGAAGTGGCTGGATCGTCCTTGCGCATCTCGGCCAGGATTTCCTTCAAGACGTCGAGTTCCGGGTTGGTCGGTACGTCCGGCACTTGCGAAGTATCGTCGGCCGCCTTCTGCTTGGCCTCGATATCCTCGATCACCTTGTTCGCGCTGCGCACGATGAGGAACAAGGCGAACGCGATAATCAGGAAGTTGATCAGCTGGGTGATGAAATCGCCGTAGCCGATCATCGCCACACCGGCTTCCTTCAACTGCGCATAGTTGCCGGGATCGCCGCTATAATCCGCCGGGATTTCCCCGAGCCGGATAAAGAAGCGGGAGAAATCCACGTCGCCGAAAATCCAGCCGATCAGGGGCATCAATATGCTTTCGGTCAGCGATGTCGTGATCTTCCCAAAGGCCGCTCCGATGATCACCCCGACCGCGAGATCGAGAACATTGCCCCTCGCGATGAACTTGCGAAATTCCTGTAGCATTCGCCCCCCGCTATCCAATCTTCGACATCGTCTGTGATACGCGTCCGTGTTGCAAGCGCAAGCCGGTGTGCTAGGGCTGCAATACAGGCCGGCACCGTCCGGCGTTCTTGTGACAAAGGGGTTTGCCGCAATGACCTTCACCGCCATTCGCCGCGCCGGAATCGTGGCGCTCGCCGCCGCCGGGCTCTCAGGCTGCGGGATCAACTCGATCCCGACCAAGGAAGAAGCCGCCAAGGCGCGCTGGGCCGACGTGGAGGCGACGTTCCAGGAACGCGCCAACCTCGTCCCCAACCTCGCCGAGGTTGCCAAGGGCGCCGCCGAACAGGAACGCGGCATCCTGACCGACGTGATCGAAGCGCGCGCGAAGGCGACCAGCGTCCAGATCAACGCGAACGACCTGACGGACGAAACCAAGATGGCCGAATATCAGGCCGCGCAGAACCAGCTCGGCGCCGGGCTCGGCAGACTGCTCGCGAACTTCGAAGCCTATCCGGACCTGAAGTCGATCACGAACTACCAGATGCTGCAGGGCCAGCTCGAGGGGATCGAGAACAAGGTCCGCATCTCGATCCGCGACTACAATGCCGCGGTGCAGGACTACAACACCGAGATCCGCACCTTCCCGAGCGCGATCGGCGCCAACGTGATCTACGGCAGCGAGCCGCTGGTCCCCTACAAGTCCGTTACGCCCGGCGCCGAAGTCGCCCCAACCCTCGACATGACGCCCAACGGGTCCGCCACGGCGGCCCGCTGAGCCCATCATGCGCGCGGTGGCGCACTTCCTCGCCTCGCTGGCGATGCTCGGGGCGGCGCTGTTCGCGTCGCCCGTGTTCGCGCAGACGTTTCCCGAGCGGGGCACGGCGTCGGTCCTCGACAATGCCGACGTACTCGACCCCGCAACGGAAGCGGCGCTGTCGGACAAGCTCGACCAGTTCAACCGGCGCACACAGCGCCAGTTCGTGGTCGCGACCATTCCGAGCCTCGAAGGCTACGACATTGCCGACTACGGCTACCGGCTCGGTCGCTACTGGAGCCTCGGCGACGAGGAACGGAACGACGGGGTGATCCTCCTCGTGGCGCCCAACGACCGAAAGGTGCGGATCGAGGTCGGCTATGGCCTCGAACCTTACCTGACCGACGGATATTCGACCCTCATCGTCCAGAACACCATCCTGCCCAGGTTCAAGGAAGGCGACCTGCCCGGCGGCATCGTCGCCGGCGCCGACGAGATCATTAAGCAACTCGAATTGCCGGCGGAAGAGGCGGCTCGCGTCGCGCAGGAAGCGACCGCCCCGGCGGAAAGCGACGGCATTCCGTTCGGCATGATTATCTGGATCGCCTTCATATTGTTCTTCTTCATTTTGCCGCTGATGCGCGGGGGCAAACGCGGGCGGCGGCACAACGGCACGCTGACCGGCAGCACCATCGGCGACATCGTGGTGTGGGAAGCGGGCAAGTCCATCCTCGGCGGCGGTTCGCGCGGCGGCGGCTGGGGCGGCGGCGGCGGCTTCGGCGGGGGTGGGGGTGGCTTTTCGGGCGGCGGCGGCAGCTTTGGCGGCGGCGGTGCGAGCGGTGGATGGTGAGCGACCGATGACGATGGGATACCTCAGCGATGCCGAGCACGACGCGGTCTCGGCCGCGGTGGCCGCGGCGGAGGAGCATACCGCGGGCGAGATCGTGACGGTGCTTGCCGAACGGTCGGACGGCTACAGCGACATCCAGCTCGGCTGGGCGATCGTCGCGGCGACGACCGCCCTCGCCCTGCTGACCGCCTTCCCAAACTTCTTCCTGGCAAGGGTCGACTGGCTGCTGGGCGACTGGAACAGCGAGTGGACCGAAAGGGGTCTCCTCGGCCTCGCGCTACTGGTGGTCGTGGCCAAGCTTGCCGCGGTCTGGCTGGTCCAGATGTGGCAGCCCCTGCGGTTCGCCCTCGTCCCCCCGCCGGTCAAGAAAGCCCGCGTGCGCGACGCGGCGGTCCGGCACTTCAAGGTCGGGGCAGAACGCCGCACGCATGGTCGCACCGGTGTTCTGATCTACCTGTCCATGCGCGAGCGCCGCGCCGAGATCGTCGCCGACGAAGCGATTGCCGAAAAGGTTTCCGCCGACGTCTGGGGCGATGCGATGGCCGACATGCTCGTCCACATCCGCGAAGGGCGCATCGCCGAGGGGCTGACCGCCGGGATCGCCGATGTCGGTACAGTGCTCGCCGAACACGCGGTGCGCCACGAGAACGACGTCAACGAACTGCCCGACCGGCTGATCGAGGTATGACCGCCGACCGGGACGAGCCCGAGGAGATCGTCTGGCAAGGCCGGTTCGTCGTCGCGAAAAAGCGCGGACGGTGGGAATACGTCGCCCGGGCGCGCAACATCCGGGCGGCGGTGATCCTGGCGATCGAAGACGGTCACGTCCTGCTGGTGGAACAATACCGCGTGCCGCTCGGCAAAGTGTGCCTCGAACTGCCCGCCGGCCTCATCGGCGATCACGACGACAGCGAGGGCGAGGATCCGCTCGCCGCCGCGGGCCGCGAGCTGGAAGAGGAAACCGGCTGGCGCGCCGACCGCCTAATCGATGGCGGCGAATTCTATTCCTCGCCCGGAATGGTCAGCGAGAGCTTCACGCTGGTGCGTGCGACCGGGCTCCGCCGTGTCGGCCCCGGCGGCGGGGTGGCAGGCGAGGACATCACCGTCCGGCGCGTCCCCCTTGCCGGGCTGGCCGGTTTCGTCGAAGACCGCAGGAAAGCAGGCCTCGGCATCGACGTTCGAATAATGGGTCTGCTGCTGGCGGGAGAAAACGGATGGCAGGACGGGTAGCGGGCAAGCTGGCCCTGGTGACGGGTGCGGCGCAGGGCCTGGGCGCGGCCCATTGCGAAACGCTGGCGCGCGAAGGCGCGCGTGTACTCTGCACCGACGTCAACGGTGCGGGGGCGGAGGAAACGGCGGCGCGGATCAACCGCGCCCACGGCGCGGGGACGGCCTTCGCCATGCAGCACGACGTCACGAACCCCGACCACTGGGACGTTGCCATAGAAACGGCGCGCGACGAGCTCGGCGGTCTCAGCGTCCTGGTCAACAACGCAGGCGTCGGCGTGCGCGGCAACATCGAAACATGCACGCTCGAAGAATGGCGGCGCGGCTTCGCGATCAACGTCGATTCGGTTTTTCTCGGCTGCCAGAAGGCGCTGCCGCTGATGAAGGATCACCAGCCCGGCAGCATCGTCAACATCAGTTCGATCGCCGGCCTGATCGCCAGCGACACCATGCCGGGATACAACGCCAGCAAGGCGGCGGTGTGGATGCTGTCCAAATCGGTCGCGCTTTACTGCGGCAAGATGGGCTGGAACATCCGCTGCAATTCGGTCCACCCCACGTTCGTCGACACGCCGATCCTCGACGGCATTACGAAAAGCTCGGGCCATCCGAAGGATGTGGTGATGAGCAAACTGGCGCGGCAGATTCCGCTGAAGCGGGTCGGCGTTCCGCGGGAAATCGCCGATGGCGTGCTGTTCCTCGCCAGCGACGAGTCCAGCTTCATGACCGGGGCCGAACTCAAGCTCGACGGCGGCATCAGCGCGATGTGAAATGTGGAGGGAGCCCCCGGAAGGGCTCCCTCAGTCGGCGATCAGCGCGATCGCCAGGTAGACCAGGGCGAAGGTCCCGAAACCGAGGATCGTACCGGCGGCGAAGCCGATGCGGACCCACATCGGCTCTATGCCGAAATAGTCGCCGATTCCGGCGCAGACGCCGAAGACCTTGCCGTTGCCCTTGTCGAGGCGGAAGCCCTGCCGTGACGGTGCAACGGCAGGGCGCTGGCGGTCGAGATTGCTCATGCCAGGTTTCCCGCGACGATCGCCGAGCTCTGCATCACCGGCGCGATGGCGAAGGCGAGCATGAAGACGCTGAAGGCGACCGAAGCGAAACCGGCGGCGAGCTTGTTGTGAAGAGACATGGTAATTTCCTTGTTCAATCGGTGTCGGGAGGACCATCCTTCCGATGCAACAAACTTCGCAAGCACCGTGCCAATTCGCGAGAATGGCGGATTTCCGCGGTTTCCACATACGCAACGATAAACGTGCGATGAATGCTTCGCTCAAGGTTGGGAAATTTTCCGAACCATTGGGACCGGCGATTTCGCGGCTGTCGCAACCGCCGACGCGCGGCTAGGAAACGAGCCAATTCATGGCCCTCGATCGCATCACTCTTTCCAGCTTTCGCAATCATTCTGCCACGACGTTGGGCGGCACGGCGGCGTTCAACCTGCTCGTCGGCGACAACGGCGCGGGCAAGACCAACGTGCTCGAGGCACTGTCGCTGTTCGCCCCCGGGCGCGGGCTCCGGCGCGCACCGATCGGCGAGATGGCGTCGAGCGCTGGCGCCGGCGGGTTCACCATCGGCGCCTCCCTCGCGGCGGAGGGCGGCGAGCCCGTGCGGCTCGGCACCCTCACCGATCCCGCGCGGCCCGCCCGGCGGCAGGTTCGCATAAACGGGGCCGAGGCGAGCGCGGTCGCCCTGGGCGAGTGGCTGGCGCTGGCATGGCTCACCCCGGCGATGGACGGCCTGTTCACCGGTAGCGCGGGTGACCGCCGCCGCTGGCTCGACCGGATGGCGGTCGCGCTCGACGCCGGGCACACTCGCAGCGCGACCCGGTACGACGCTGCCTTGCGCGAACGCAACCGGCTGCTGGCTGCCGAGGAAGCGTCCGACCCGCTGTGGCTCGAGGGTGTGGAGGCGCAGATGGCCGAAGCCGGCACGATGCTCGCCGCGGGACGATCCCGGCTGGTGGAGGCATTGTCCGGCGAACTCGCGGACTTGCCGTCCGAGCCTTTCGCCCGTCCCGATCTGGCGCTGGCCCCCGGTGGCTCGATCGACGCCGACGCCCTGCGCGCCGCCCGCTCGCGCGATCGCGCCGCCGGACGGACGCTGGAGGGGCCGCACCGGGCCGACCTAGTGGTCACGATGGCAGGCAAGAACCAGCCCGCGGCACTGTGCTCGACCGGCGAGCAGAAGGCGTTGCTGATCGCGATCACGCTGGCGCACGCGGGGCTTGCCTCGCGCGGCCGACCGGCGGTGCTGCTGCTCGACGAGGTGGCGGCTCACCTCGATCCGGTACGCCGCGAAACGCTCTACGACCGGCTAGCGGCGAGCAGCGCCCAAGTGTGGTTCACCGGCACCGAGACCGCTCCGTTCGAACCGATCCTGGGCCGCGCCGCCGTGTGGCGAGTGGCCGACGGAGCCGCAACGAGGGAGGGCTAGGTGGCCGTCTCCATCACGTCGGAGCAATCGGCGCAGATCTCTGTCAGACCGGCATTTTTGGCTGCCATTCGGTCCTTCGAGGCGGCGACCGCCGGGCTTCTGCCGCGCCCCAGGCTCCAGTTCGCCTGCATCCGCACCTGCGGATTGGGCGCGCACCAGATTTCCCCGGTAGCGTCGATGGCGGTGATCCAGAGCAGGTTGTGCTCCGGCCCGTAGTCGATGACGCCAAACGCCAGCCCGTCCCCCTTGTCGAGAACGTGAAGCGGCATCGGCGGATTGAGCTGGGTGAACATCGCGAACGATCCTTCCAACCGATCAAGCGGCGGGAAGGAAACGGGTTCCGCGAACTGCCTTTTATCAGGCCAGCGCTGCGAGCGCGATCAGTCCTTCGCGGCGAGGCGCGCTTCGAGCATCGCCACGCGGGCGGACAAGGCATCGGCCTCGGACCGCGCCCGGGCTGCCATGTCCTTCACTGCGTCGAATTCCTCGCGGCTGACGAAGTCCATCCCGCCCAGCGCTTCCTTCACGCGTTCGCGGCCCGCCTCGCGCGCTTCGCGTGTGACGCCCGCGACGGTTCCGGCGGCGGCATTCGCCAATTTCACGAGATCGGCGATGATGGGGTTTTCGCTCTGCATGGCACGCTATGTGGAGCGCGCCCGCGGCCCCTGCAAGTCAGAATTCGTAACGCTGCTGCGCGCCGTTCTCGACATCGGTCCCGCCATCGGGGTTGAGCTCTAGGAACTGCCAGTTCAGCGCGGTCGCAAACAGGATCCACGCAAGATACGGCAGCAGCAGCAGCGCCGCCGACCGGCGCACCCGCCAGAACAGCACGATGGTGACGATCACCAGCACGTCGAGCACACCGATCACGATCATCGCCGCGCGAATGTCGTGCAGGCCGAAGAACACAGGCGACCAGGCGAGGTTGACGAGCAGCTGGGCGGCGAAAGCAACGATCGCCGTGGTCCTCCCCCGCGCGCCCCACGCGGCGCAGACGATCGCGAGGGCGAGACCCATCATCACGTAAAGGATCGACCAGACGATCCCGAACCACATCGGTGGCGGGAAGATCGCGGGCTTGTCGAGCGACTGGAACCACGCACTTCGTGCATCGCCGCCGAACTGGCCCGACAGGAACCCGAGCAGCAGGACCAGCGGCACGGTGAACAGCGCCCAGCGAATGAAACTGGCGCGCAACTGGCCACGCGATGCGAGAGCGGTCATGGAGACTCCATCGAAGCCGAATCGTCGCCCGATGTGTGACCGACGAGCGAGGCGGGCGCAACGGTACCGCGCCGCGCGACGATCAGGAACTCGACATTGCCTTCCGGTCCCGTGATGGGACTGCGCACGATTCCGTCGACCGCCCAGCCCTTCTGCTCGAGCCAGGCGCGCACGTCGTCGCACGTCCGTGCATGAAGCGCGGGGTCGCGCACGACGCCGCCCTTGCCCACTTCCTCGCGCCCCACCTCGAACTGCGGCTTGATAAGCGCGACCAGCCGGCAATCGGGCGCCGCGAGAGCGAGCGGCACCTCGAGCACCTTGGCAAGGCCGATGAAGCTCGCGTCGCACACGACCCAATCGCACTGCGCGTCGATCAGGTCGGCGGTGAGGATGCGGGCGCTCGTCTGCTCGAGCACGGTCACGCGCGGGTCCTGCCGCAATTTCCAGGCGAGCTGGTTGGTGCCCGAATCGACCGCGAAGACGCCCGCCGCGCCCCCCTGCAGCAGGACATCGGTGAAGCCGCCGGTGGAACTGCCGATGTCCATCGCCGTCGCACCTGCCGGATCGAGCCCGAACGCCTCGATCGCATGCGCCAGCTTGATCCCCCCGCGGCTCACCCACGGATGATCGCGCCCGCGCACGTCGATCTCGGCATCCTCGGCAATCTGCTGTCCCGGCTTCTCCAGCTTGCGCGTGCCCGAGAACACTACGCCCGCCATGACGAGCGCGGCCCCGCGGCTCCGGCTTTCCGCCAGGCCGCGTTCGTGGAGCAACTGGTCGAGGCGCTTCTTTCCCATGGACCTTTCGTCGCCTAGCGTGCGTTGGACCCTCGTGGAACCGGGAGATATCATGCGTTTTCGCCCCACCGACTGCAAATGGCCCCTCGTGGCGCTCGCCTCGATGGCCGCCGCGGCGTGCACCGCGCCCGCGCCGGAGCCCACTCCGGCCCCGCCGGCGGCACGCCCGACGCCGCCGCCCGTCGCCGTGCCGACACCGGTGCCGACCTTCGATACGTGGATGGACGCGCCGCAGACGCCCGGCGACTGGTACTACCGCACCGGCGGCGGCACCACGCGCGCACTGTTCGGAGAGCCCGGTGCCGATGCGCGTTTCGCGGTCACCTGCCAGCTCGGCCAGCGCCGGGTGACCTTGGCCCGCGCAGGTGCCGCGAGCGGCCCGGTTCCGATGACCATCCGCACGGAAACGGCCACCCGCGCGGTAGCGGCGACCCCGGGGGGCGACCTGCCCTCGCTCGTCGCAACCCTCGGGGCCAGCGATCCGCTTCTCGATGCCATCGCGTTTTCGAAAGGACGCTTCGCGGTCGAGGTCGCCGGTCAGCCTGCGCTTTACCTGCCCAGCTGGCCCGAGATCACGCGCGTGATTGAGGACTGCCGCGGATAGCAAAACGGCCCGCAAATCTGGCGGGCCGGAAGGCTCGATACTGACAGTGAAAAAGTTATTTTCAAGGCTTGTGTTGAAGCGGCGAAGAACTCACATTCCTCCTCGAGGCCAGCGACCCACGCGGCACTCGGCCCCGGTGAAACGGCGGTCTGGCTTTCTAAGCGCGAAAGGAGGTGATCCGATGTCTCATGGTTCAGCAGGGAGGTCGGTGACGACTCTCGCGGAGCATTATCGGTAGTCTCCAACGCCGATAGAGGCTTCGTGGGCGGCCGCACCGGCCGCTGACCATGCGAAGGGCGGTTTGCGCAAGGCGCAAGCCGCCCTTCTCATTTTGCGCGTCCTGCAACGCTCGCGATTGCCCGGCTTGCGAACGCGGGCCGGCGGTCCTAACCGCCGCGGATGGACTTCGAACACCTGCCCCACCCCGCCCCAGTGCCCGGCGAAACCCGCGCGCAGGCGATCGCCGACCCGGGCTTCGGCACCGTCTTCACCGATCACATGGTGACGGTCGACTATACCGCCGGCGAAGGCTGGCATTCCGCCCGCATCGGCCCGCGCGAGCCGCTGTCGATCGACCCGGCCTGCGCGGTGCTCCATTACGCGCAGGAAATCTTCGAAGGGCTGAAAGCCTACCGCCATCCCGACGGCAGCTTCGCGCTGTTCCGGCCCGAGGAGAACGCCGCGCGCATGAACCGGTCGGCCGACCGACTGGCGATGCCGCACATGCCCGAAGAGTTGTTCGTCGCCGCCTGCCGCGAGCTGGTGCTGAAAGACGCCGACTGGTTTCCCACCGTCGATGGCGGATCGCTGTATCTGCGGCCCTTCATGTTCGCGTCCGAGGCGTTCCTCGGCGTGCGGCCAGCCAGGCAATACAAGTTCCTCGTGATCGCGAGCCCGGCGGGCAATTATTTCAAGTCGGGCGTTCCCGCGGTCAGCATCTGGGTCAGCCGCGACTATGTGCGCGCGGCGCCGGGCGGTACGGGCGCGGCCAAGACCGGCGGCAACTATGCCGCCAGCCTCGTCCCCCAGGCCGAAGCGATCGAGAAGGGACACGACCAGGTCGTCTTCCTCGACGCGGTCGAACGCAAGTGGATCGAGGAACTGGGCGGCATGAACCTGTTCTTCGTGTTCGACGACGGAAGCGTGGTCACCCCGCCGCTGGGCGGCACGATCCTGCCTGGCATCACTCGCGACAGTCTGATCCGCCTGCTTCGGGACGAAGGCCTCACGATCCGCGAGGAACGCTATTCGATCGACCAATGGCGCGCCGATGCCCAGAGCGGGAAGCTGATCGAGACAATGGCCTGCGGTACAGCCGCGGTCGTCACACCGGTCGGCCGGGTCGAGGGACCCGAGGGAGAATTCACGATCGGTTCGGGTGGCCCCGGTCAGCTCACCGGCAAGCTGCGCGAACGGCTGGTGGCGATCCAGCGCGGGCAAGCGCCCGATCCGCACGGCTGGGTGATGAAGCTCTAGATCCGCGTCAGCGCCATCGCGGCGCGGGCAAGCGAGGGCACCGCGCGCGTGGCCCAGCCGAGGACGCGCGCACCCGGCCCCGTTTCGGCGACGCGCCACACCAGCTTGGCCGTACCCACCGGCCGGGCCGCGCGATGAGCGAAGTCGCGCTGGAAGGTCCGCGCATCCTCGCCGGCGAGGAAGGCTGCAGCGGCGGCCTCGCCGCTCGCCATCGCGATCGCCATGCCCTCGCCGGCCAGCGAAGGTATCACCGCCGCCTGGTCACCCAGCCTCCAGAGGCCGGGATCGGTATCGTGCGCGATCCAGCCGTAGGGCACCGAACCGACCGTATCGATCTGCGCATCGTCCGGCGCGAAGGACATGCGCTCGGCAAAATGCGGATTGGCATCGGCGAGGCGGCCGAACAGCGCGCGCGGTCCGCCGCCCGCTTCGGCCAGCAGCGACTTGCGCAGCGCCATGCACACGTTGGCGCTGCCGTCTTCCTGCAGGACGATGCCGGCGTAGCCGCCGCGGAACAGGTGCAGTTCGATCCGTCCCTTCAGCAGCGCTCGCAGCCGTTCGTGGGCGGGCAGACGAATGCGCAGGCCGAGCGCGGGATCGCCGTCCTCGCGCGGCCGGGTTGACCCGCGAACGTCGTGCTTGCCGCTGGCGAGGAATATCGCGTCGGAGCGCCATTCGCGCGCCTCGCCTTCCACCACGCCATGGGCGACCGAACGGGCGCGATCGATCTCGAGCTTTGCCCCCTCCCCTACGGCCCGGCGCCGCAGCGCGGTATCGAGCGCGTGCCGCGACAGGCCGAAGCCGGGGGACGGGAGATCCGCCGTCGCTTCCGACCGGCCGGCGATAAGCGCCAGCGTATCGACCGGATGCGCGCCCAGCTGGACCGGCCCGATGCCCACCGCGCGCAGCCGCTCGGCCGTCTTCCAGCTGAGGAAGCCGCCGCACAGCGCATCGACGACCGCCGCGTCGCGGTCGATGAGGATCGGTGCGGTGCCCCGGCGAGCGAGGTGGATCGCCGCCATGCTGCCCGCGGGCCCGGCACCTAGAACGATGGGCGTCATCGTCGCAGCTTCTCGACACATAGGCGAAAGGGGAATTGCCGGTAGACCCGCGCGCCGTCGATGCCCGCATCGCCAAGGATCGGCGCCCATTCCGCCGGTCGATAGGAGCGCGCGATCGACAACCGACCGTCATGCCGCACGATGGGGTGCCAGCGCATCAGCCCAGCAAGCAACGGCCAGCCCGCATATGCAAAACCGTGGCGGTGAAGATCGTTGACCAGCCAGCCGTGCGCGCTCTCGCGGTCCATGAATCGCAGGAAGGCGACGAGCTGGGCCCGCGTCATGTGATGCGCGACGAGGCTGGAGACCACGCAGTCCCACCCCTCGCCAGCGAGGTCGGCGTAGTCGCCGGCGCGGTACTCGATGCCGCTGCCCGGGGCCGTGGCGGCTTGCGCCGCGGCAACGCTGCGCGGATTGAGGTCGACGCCCACCAAACGGGCGACGATGCCGCAGCGCCCGGCCCAGCGCGCGATGGCGCGCAGCATGTCCCCATCGCCGAAACCGACATCGAGCAGGGCGAACGACGTGCGCGATCCGATGGCTCGCTCGAGGAAGGCGAGCGTCGGCCGCCGCGCCATCGTCAACGTGTTGACCTGCGCCAGATCGCGGAGAACGTCGGTATAGGTACCCGCGTCGAGCGCGGGGTCGTCCATCAGCTCTTCGGCCATGGCGCGCTGTTCAAGCACGCCCGCTCACCCGCCGGTGTGGCCGAAGCGGAACCCCTCCATCGCAAGGCCGGGTCCGAACGCGAGCGCGACGCCGCTGGCCGGCTCGCGCCGCATGATCCGCTTCAGCGCGAACATGAGTGTGGAGGAACTCATGTTCCCGCACGTGCGCAGAACCTCGCGCGAATCGTCGAGTGCGTCGGGGGCGAGGTGCAGTCCCTTTTCCACCGCATCGAGGATCGAGCGGCCACCCGCGTGGACCGCCCATGCCTCTATTTCGGCAGGGTCCGCCCCGCCGGTCACGCGCGCGCGCACTTCGGAGCGGGCGAGCGCCGCGGCGATGCGGCCGGGTACCTCGCCCGACAGGCGCATATGGAAACCCGTGTCGCCGATCCGCCAGGTGATCAGCTCGTCGCTGTCCTCGAGCGCGGCGGAGATGCCGTCGCCGAGCGCGAGGCCGGGTTCGCGATCGGTAACGATCGCGGCGGCAGCGCCGTCGCCGAACTGCGCGCCCATCAGCAACGGTTCGAGCTGGACCTCGTCCTGATGATGCAGGCTCGACAGCTCGACCGTCACCACGAGGACGCGTGCGCCGGGCTGGGACCGAACGATATGCCGCGCCGTCCTGAGCGCGGTCACCGCTGCGTAGCAGCCCATGAAGCCCACGAGCACCCGCTCGACATCGTCGCCGAGACCGAGTCGGCGGGCGATGATCTGATCGATGCCCGGCGCGACGAACCCTGTGCAGCTCGCCACCACGATATGGGTCGGGTCGCCGAGTTCGGGCAGGCCGGCGATGGCGCGCAGCGCCAGTTCGGGCGCTTCACGCGCATAGATCGCCATTCGGGCCGCAGTGGTGGGCGCATCCCCGCCGTAGAAACCCACGCCCTCGCCCAGCCGCGCATCTTCTTCGGCGAGTACCGACCAGCGATGCTCGATACCCGAACGGTCGGCCATCCGCTCGTAGAGCCTGGCCTCGCGCGTGGATTCGAGCTTGCCCACCGCCCAGCGGCGATAGTCGGCCTCGAAGTCGAGATCGGGCACCGCGGTCGCAATCGCCGTGAGCGTGGCCATGTCAGGCGGGTCCGGTGTTCATTGGCAACTCAACGGAACATACGGCGATTCGTGCCGGACGGCTCAACCCGCCGGCACATTTTCGCGCAGTTCGTCGAGCCAGACATCGGCCACCGCGTCGGACGGTGCGCGCCAGTCGCCGCGCGGGCTCAACGCACCGCCCGCACTCACCTTCGGCCCGTTGGGCAGCGCGCTCCGCTTGAACTGGCTGAAACCGAAGAACCGGCGGAGGAAATTCTCCAGCCAGTGCCGGATCGTCGCGAGATCGTATTCGTGCTTTGCTTCGTCCGGAAACGCCAGCGGCCACCGGCCCCGGCTCGCATCGCGCCAGGCGTGGTACGCCAGGAACGCGACCTTCGACGGTGTCTGTCCCCACCGGATCGTGTGGTGGAGGAAGAAGTCGTTGAGTTCGTAAGGTCCGATGATGCTCTCGGTGCTCTGCATCGCGCCGTCGGCTCCGGGGGGAACGAGCTCGGGACTGATCTCGGTGCCGACGATATCCTCCAGCACCGCGTCGGTCTCCGCATCGAACTGGTCCGTGCGTGCGGTCCAGCGGATGAGATACTGGATCAGCGTCTTGGGCACGCCGGAGTTGACCCCGTAATGGCTCATCTGGTCGCCCACGCCGTACGTGCACCAGCCGAGCGCCAGTTCGCTGAGATCGCCGGTGCCGATCACGAAGCCGCCATGCTGACCGGCGAGTCGGAACAGGTAGTCGGTGCGAAGGCCAGCCTGCACGTTTTCGAACGTCGTGTCGTGGACCGGTTCGCCGTCGGCCCAAGGGTGTCCGATATCTTCCAGCATACGGGTCGCGGCAGGCTTGATGTCGATCTCGTCGGCGGTGATGCCGATCGCCTGCATCAGCCGCCAGGCGTTCGACTTGGTCCCCTCGGACGTCGCGAAGCCGGGCATCGTGTAGCCCCGGATGGTTGACCGCGGGAGGCCGAGCCGGTCGCACGCCTTCGCCGCGACAATCAGCGCATGGGTGCTGTCGAGCCCGCCGCTTATGCCGATGACGAGGCTTCTGGACTTCGTCGACTCGATGCGCCGCATGAGCCCGTCGACCTGAATGTTGAACGCCTCGAAGCAGTCCTCGTCGAGCTTCTCGGGCCGGTTTGGCACGAAGGGAAACCGGCGGACGGGGCGAACGAGGCCGACATCGGCGAAGGTCGGTTCGTGAGAGAAGGAAACGATCCGGAATACGTCCTCGGGGCGGCCGGCTTCCTCGGCCGCATCGTTGAACGTCTGCATCCGCATACGATCGGACAGGATGCGATCGCAATCGACGTCTGCGATGCAGAGTTCGGGCTGCAACGCGAAACGTTCGCTGGTCGCCATGAGGTCGCCCAGTTCGTACACCATGCCCTGCCCGTCCCACGCGAGGTCGGTGGTGCTCTCCCCGTGGCCCGAAGCGGAGTAGATGTAGGCCGCGACTGCCCGGCTCGACTGCGCCCGGCAGAGAAGGTGCCGCTCGTCCGACTTGCCGATGGTGATGTTGCTGGCCGACAGGTTGGCGAGGATCGTCGCCCCGGCCAGCGCGGCGTAGGTCGAAGGCGGGATAGGCGCCCAGAAATCCTCACAGATTTCAACGCCCACCCGGAAGCCCGGCAGTTCCTCCGCCGCGAAGATGAGGTCGGTGCCGAACGGGACCGTGTCGCCGCCCACCTCGATCGCCATCCCCTGTATCTGCCGGCCATTGGCGAACCAGCGCTTCTCGTAGAACTCGCGGTAGTTCGGCAGGAAACTCTTGGGCACGACACCCAGCAGCCGTCCGCGATGGATCGCGAGCGCGCAGTTGTAGATGCGCCCGTTGTGGCGCAGCGGCGCACCGATAAGCAGGAGCGGACGGAGATCGCGGCTCGCGGGGACGACATCGCCGACCGCCCGCTCGACCGCATCGAGCATCGCGCGCTGCAGATGAAGATCGTCGATCGCGTAGGACGACAGGCACAGTTCGGGATAGACGAGCAGGTCGACGTGCGCCTCGTGCGCCCGCGTCGCCTCCGCCACGATTGCGTCGCGATTGAAGGATACATCGGCGGTGCGGACCTGCGGCGTGCTGGCGGCCACGCGGACCATGCCATGCGTGTGGAGCGAATAGAACGGATGGGATTCGGTCATAGGGATAGAACCTCATCCAACATCGCAAGTGCCACATCAAGCGCCGCGATGCGCACCCCAGGCCGGCCGATCGGGCCGAAGTGCTCCTCCCTGTGGTTGCATCGACCATCTCGAACCACGCAGGCGAAATGAACGAGTCCCTCCTCGTCATCGGGAGCGCCGGGCCCTGCAAATCCCGTGATCGACACGGCAATATCCGCACGGCTTCGATCGAGCGCGCCGGTAGCCATGGCTATGGCGGCCGCCTTGCTGACGGCGCCGTCGGTAGCCAGTATCGCGGCGTCCACCCCGAGCAGATCGGTCTTCGCCCGGTCCGAATAGCTGACGAACCCGCATTCGAAGACGTGACTTCGTCCGCGAATATCGGTCAGTAGCGCTGCGAGCATGCCGCCGGTGCAGCTTTCGGCACTGGCAAGAGACATTCCGCGATCGTGCGCCCGATCGACGACAGCCTTCGCGCGTGCCGCGGTCGCATGCGGAATGGCGGATTCGAACGTTTCGGCGGTGAATGGACTGGTCATAGGGTTCGGCCACGCTCCTCGAATTTGGCGAGTACCATACTGTGCCACGAACTACACACGAGCCGGTATGCGCGGCGGAGGGAAGTGCAATCGGACTCAGGACCGTTCGACTTGCTTCAGTTCGCCAGCGTGGCCGAGCGGACTGGCGGGACAGTATGCATTGCATGCGTCTGTTGCGCGAGCGGCTGCTTGAGATGTGCATCAGGGCCGCCAGTTTCGCCATGGTTTGCCGTTACGGGTCCGTCCTCGACCGCCAACCGTCGCGCATCATCCATCGACTTCGCTTTGCGATACCATCCGATGATCAGGCGGCAGCGAGCAGCTTGGCAGCCTTGGGTCCGCTTTCGAGCAGTTCGATCAGAGCTCTCTCTTCCCGGCTCAGCCATTTCGTTTCGCGCGGCATCTTGAGGCTGTCGCGCCACTTTTGTTGGCCATCGACCAACGCGATCACCGCGGGGTGAACATAGCTGCGCCGGGTGACCGCCGGAGTGTTGCCGAGATGATCGGCGACTTCCTGCAGCAGCGCCTTCAGCGTCAACTGCCCCTCCGCCTCGGCCAGTACTTTCAATGCGAGGACGCTGGCATGCCACGTGCGAAAGCTCTTGGCGGTGAAGTGTTCACCCATCGTTTCGCACAAGTATTCGTTGACGTCGCTCGATCCGATCGAGCGTCGCTCCCCGTCGTCGGTCTCGTACTGAAACAGGCGCTGGCCCGGTAAATCCTGCATAACGCGCACGACGCGGCTGAGGTTGCGGTCGCTGAGGACGAGGTCGCGTTCCACTCCGTGCTTGCCCCGGAAGCGGAAGCGCAAAGTGTGACCCTTCACGACGGCATGCTTCTGCGTCAGCGTCGTGGCACCGAAACTCTTGTTCGTCCTGGCGTACGTATCGTTTCCGATGCGGATCGCGCCGAGGTCGAGCAATCTCACGACGCTGGCAATGGCCCTTTCTCGCGTCAGCGACTTCACCTTGAGATCGTCCTCCACCCTCTTTCGCACGAGCGGCAGCAGGCTGCCGAAACTCACGCAGCCGTCGAACTTCTCACTCTCGCGCGCGGTGCGGAACTCGGGGTGGTAGCGATACTGCTTGCGGCCCTTGGCATCGATGCCGGTCGCGAGGATATGGCCGTTGCCACCCGGGCAGAACCAAGCGTCTGTGTAAGCCGGCGGCAACGCCACCCTGTTCAATCTGTCGCGCTCGTCGGGATCGGTTATCAGCTTGCCCTTGGCGTCGTAATAGGACCAGCCGCGCCCGCTCTTCTTGCGGGTGATGCCCGGCATATTATCGTCGACATAGATGAGCTTGCTGGCGACCATCATTCGATGAACGGCGATGCGCGCTTGCGGTTCCGTTCTCCCCCGGCCACCTTGGCAGGCGTTATCTCGTTAAAAAGGATGCGATGCCGATGGCCGATGCCGCCTATACCCCGCCCAAGGTCTGGACGCACGACAAGGAGAACGGCGGACGCTTCGCCGCAATAAACCGGCCGACCGCCGGCGCGCGGCACGAGAAGGATCTGCCCGTGGGCGAGCATCCCTTCCAACTCTATTCGCTCGGCACCCCCAACGGTCAGAAGGTGACGATCCTGTTCGAGGAATTGCTCGCCGCGGGCCATTCCGGTGCGGAGTACGATGCCTGGAAGATCGACATCGGCGCGCTCGACCAGTTCGGCAGCGGCTTCGTCGCGCTCAATCCCAATTCGAAGATCCCGGCGCTGGAGGACCGCAGCGGCGCCGAACCGTTCCGCGTCTTCGAAAGCGGCGCGATCCTCATCCACCTGGCGGAAAAGTTTGGCGCGTTCCTGCCGCGCGAAAACCTCGCGCGGGCCGAAGTGCTGAGCTGGCTGATGTGGCAGATGGGCACCGCCCCCTTCATCGGCGGCGGTTTCGGCCACTTCTATGCCTACGCGCCCGAGAAATTCGAATACCCGATCGACCGCTACGCGATGGAAACGAAGCGCATTCTTTCGGTTGCGGACATCCGCCTCGGCGAGACCGAGTACCTCGGCGGCGACGAGTATTCGATCGCCGACATGGCGAGCTACGGCTGGTTCGGCGCGCTGATACGCGGGGATGCCTACAACGATGCGGCGACGTTCCTGTCGATGCACGAATACGAGAACGTCGCGCGCTGGGTCCGCCTGCTTGAGGACCGCCCCGCCGTCCGCCGCGGCCGCATCGTCAACACCGGCAAGATGGCCGAACGTCATTCCGCCGCCGACTTCGACGCCATCGAGGATCCGTCGGTGCTCGAGAAAGTTCGCTGGCGGTCGCTGGAGCCTGCCGACGACTGAAGGGGAGCGTCGGCAGGAAAAACTGGCTGGGGCGGCAGGATTCGCTCGCCAGCGAGCCTTCTTCGCCTCTTCGCGGCTGCGAATCCGAACCGGGTCTTTTCTTAAGCCACAACGCAGCTATAGGGGCGCCTCGCTGCTGGGGCGTCGCCAAGTGGTAAGGCACCGGTTTTTGGTACCGGCATTCGCAGGTTCGAATCCTGCCGCCCCAGCCAGCCCTTTCTAGGCCGCCGCGCGGTCCAGCCGCCCCTTCACCGCTTCGGCCTGCGCCATGATGTTGGCGACGAGTTCCTTGCACGTCGGGATGTCATGGACGAGCGCCTGGCTCTGCCCTGCCGACCAGATGCCGCCGTGAATGTCGCCGTACTGGTCCACCGCTTCGCGCGCGCGTGCGCCGGACATGAGGTGCTTCACGTCGTCGAACGTCGTCGACGGGTCGCGCTGGATCGTGGCGACTTCCTCCGACACCTTGTTGCGCGCCACACGGGCCGTGTTGCGCAGGTTGCGCCCGACCAGCACCGTGTCGAGTTCGGTGTTGTCGACGATCGCCTGCTTCACGTTGGGATGAAGGCGCGCTTCCTGCGTGGCGCAGAAGCGTGTGCCCATGTTGACCGCATCGGCCCCCAGCGCGAGCGCGGCGACGAGGCTGCGCCCGTCGGCCATGCCGCCACTGGCGACGATCGGCGTGTCGGGCAGCGCATCGACGGTGGCGGGCAGCAGCACGACAAGGCCGACGTCGTCCTCGCCCGGGTGTCCCGCGCATTCGAAGCCGTCGATGCTGATCACGTCGACGCCTTTGCGCACCGCGCTTTCGGAATGGCGCACGCTGGTGCATTTGTGGATGACCTTCACGCCCGCTTCCTTGAAAGCGGGCAGGTGATCGGTCGGCGCGCGACCGGCCGTCTCCACGATCTTGAGGCCGCTCTCGATGATCGCCTCGCGGTATTCGTCGTAGGGGATCGGGTTGATCGACGGCAGCAGAGTCAGGTTCACGCCGAACGGCTTGTCGGTGAGACCGCGGACCTTCTCGATCTCCTCTTTCAGGGCCGCCCCGCTGGGAAACATGTGCGCGGTGATGAAACCGAGCGCGCCGGCCTCCGCAACCGCGGCGACGAGTTCGCCGTAGCCGACGCCCGTCATCCCGCCCATCATGATCGGGGTCTCGATCCCGAACATCTCGGTGATCCGCGTCTTGAAGGCCATCGCTTTCGTCTCCCGCTTTACGTTTGCGTCAACCTGCCGTGCTACAGCGCGGCTGGCAAGCGGGATTGCGGGGACCCGGCGCAGATCCGGGACCTGCGAGCATTATAAACGATGCGCTGCGTATCATGGCGATCCGCTTGCCGACCGCTCGTACCGACCATGGTTTCGAAGTCGCGCTGGGTGGCGCGAGCCCGTTTGCGTGCCTGAGTCGCGCGGCCGTGCGGCGGATTTAGCCGCGGTGGTTCGCCACAGCCGATTTACGGCAGTCGTTGGAACGCCCTAGAGCCCCGCTGCCGACAGAGCCTGGTCGAGATCTTCGGCAATGTCGGCGACGTCCTCCAGCCCGATGTTTATCCGAAGCAAGCCTTCGGTGACGCCCATCTCGGTGCGCGCTTCGGCACTGAGGCCGGCGTGGGTCGTGCTGGCCGGATGGCACATCAGGCTGCGCGAATCGCCGATGTTGTTCGATATGTCGACCAGCTGGAGCGCGTCGAGCACGGCAAAGGCCTGCTCGCGTCCGCCGGGTACCTCGAACGCGAAGATCGGTCCGGTACCGTCGGGCATTTGCCGCACGGCGAGTTCGTGACGCGGGTGGCTCGGCAGGCCGGGGTGGAGGATGCGGGCGACGCGCGGCTCGACCAGCTTGCCGATCTCGAGCGCCGAGACGCTTTGTGCCTTCGCCCGCATGGCAAGGGTCTCGAGCCCTTTCAGCACGACCCACGCGTTGAACGGCGACAGGTTGGGCCCGGTGTTGCGCTGGAAGGGCAGCAAGACGTCGTCGACGAACTGCTGCGAACCGCATACCGCGCCGGCCAGCACCCGGCCCTGCCCGTCCATCAATTTCGTCGCGCTGTAGGCGACGACGTCGGCGCCGTATTCCATCGGGCGCTGCAACGCGGGCGAGGCGAACGCGTTGTCGACCACGGTGACGATGCCGCGCGCCTTCGCAAGGTCGCAGACGTAGCCGAGGTCGACGACGTCGAGTGTCGGGTTGGCCGGTGTCTCGAAGAAGAAAACCTTGGTGTTCGGGCGGATCGCGGCGTCCCATTCGCCGTCGACCGCGCTGTCGATAACGGTGGTTTCCACCCCGAAGCGGGGAAGCAGGTGATCGACGAGCCAGCGGCAGCTGCCGAAGGCGGCGCGCGCCGCGACCACGTGGTCTCCGGCCGACACCTGGCACAGCAATGCGGCTGTCATGGCCGCCATTCCGCTCGCCTGCACGCGGCAGGCCTCCGCCCCCTCCAGCAGCGCGATGCGTTCTTCCAGCATGGCGACGGTCGGGTTCTGAAGACGGGAATAAGTCATGCCGTCCGCCTCGCCGGCGAAGCGCGCGGCAACCGTGGCGGCATCGTCGTAGGTGTAGCCCGAGGTGAGGAACAGCGCCTCGCTCGTCTCGCCATGTTCGCTGCGCCATGTCCCGCCGCGTACGGCGCGGGTGGCGGGGCGCCAATGGCGCGTCACGGTGCGGTCGGTTCCGCTCGTCTTCTTCATGGCGGCGCGTCTAGAGCGTGCGTGCGTGGCGGCGCAAACAAAACCGGCTTTGCAGCCGCGAAGGCGCAGGACTCTCGACCCGCGGACCGCGCGCGATCGCGCACAAGCCAGACACAACGAAAAAGCGGGACCCTTGGGGCCCCGCTTTCGAAATATCCGTTCGCGTCGGACAGTACCCTTTACGGGCTGACCGGATCGTCACCGTCCTTGGTGGCGACGACGACCGCGAGCGCGACGATGATCAGCGCGGCGATAATCGCGAAGGTCGGCGTGCCGCCGCCCATGTCGCTGGCTTCTTCGATCGGAGCGGCAGTGCGAGCCGGAGCAGCCTGCGCGGCGACCGGCGCGATCGCCAGGCCAACCGCAGCGGTGGCAAGCGAAAGTTTGCGAAACGACATTGTATTCCCCTTCTGAAACTCTTCTTCGACTCGATCGCCGAGAACGCGTTGGATCCCAACAGTCGAATCGCCGGCACGAACTGTATTCACGAAATCCGTGACGATTTCGATGCCGGTAGAAGCCGCTATGCCACAATCGGTTCCAAATTCCACACAATTCGTCGCAAATCAGCTGTAAACCATCGCATTCGTCCGATGCCGCCGGTCAGAGGTTGCGCGCCTAAGGATGCCAAACTAACCGCTTTTTCCCGATGACCGACAGATTGCACCGCCCCCTCGATCCCATCGGCTGGTGCGCCGCGATCGCGTTCGCATTCCTTGCGTTGCTGTCCATTCGGCTGGGCATTCCGACCAAGCCCTACTTCGACGAAATCCACTACCTGCCTGCCGCGCGGGCCATTCTGGCAGGGTCGGACTGGCTCAATCGCGAACACCCGATGTTCGGCAAGGAGGTGCTGGCGGCCGGCATCGAGGCATTCGGCGATTCCCCCTGGGCTTGGCGGCTTCCCGCCGCACTCGCAGCGACCCTCACGCTGTTCGCCGCGATGCGCGCGCTGTGGTTCGCGGGCCAGTCGCGGTTCGCGACCCTCGCCTACGGGATTCTCCTCGCGACGGGTTTCATGCTCTTCGTCCACGGCCGTATCGCGATGCTGGATGCGGTGATGGTCGCCTGTCTCGCGGTCGCTTTCTGGCAAATGGCCGCCGCGGTGCGCGAGCCGGAGCATGGCCGCCGCAGCCTCGCCTTCGCCGGCATCGCGCTGGGTCTCGCGCTCGGCACCAAGTGGAACGCCATCCCGCTGGCGCCCCTGCCGGGACTCGCGTTTCTCGCAATTCGCCTTCACGCCTGCGGCTGGAGCGGGCTTGTCGGCAGGCGCGGCGCGCCCGTTCCCGGCATCCGCCTGCCCGAAGCGGCGGTATGGCTCGGGCTGGTTCCGCTTGCGGTCTATGCCCTGACGTACCTTCCCGCATGGCTCATCGCTCCGGCCGACCTGCCCGACGGCGGGTTCGTCGGCCTGCATCAGATGATGCTCAAGATGCAGGAATCGGTCGTCAAGCCGCATCCCTACCAGAGCATCTGGAGCGACTGGATCGTCGACCGCCGGGCGATCTGGTACCTCTATGAAGCGGTCGACGGCGCGCAGCGCGGGGTGCTGCTGATCGGCAATCCGCTGACGATGCTGGCCGGGCTCCCGGCCGTGATCTGGTGTGCCTGGGCCGGCATCGCGCACCGCCGGTGGGACGCGCTCGCCGTTGCAATCATCTATGCCGCCAGCCTGGGGTTCTGGATCGTCGCGGCCAAGCCGATCCAGTTCTACTATCACTACTTCGTGCCCAGCATGGCGCTGCTCGCCGCGCTGGCGATCGCGCTCGACGCGCTGCGCCGGAAGGGCTGGGGCTGGCTCTCGTGGACGGTGCTGGCCGGTTCCGCCGCCATGTTCGCCTGGTTCTACCCCATCCTCAGCGCCGCGCCGCTGCCGGATGCGCGCGGGTTCGAAAAATGGATGTGGGTCGACAGCTGGCGCTAGGTCAGAAGCGGCCCCAGACGAAGCGGCTCGACAGCGCGTAGTTCCACACCGATCCGATCACGATCCCGATGAGAGCGGCGGGATACTGGTGGAACCCCATCCGAACGAGCAGCGCCGCAACCCCGATGTTCGCGAGCAGACCGACCGAACAGGTCAGCGCGAATCGGAGCCATCCGGCGAGAACCGCCCGCGCCCCGACCAGCCGCTTGTCGGCGTAGGTCAGCGCATTGTTGAGCGCGAAGTTGAAGCTCATCGCAGTGAGCGCAGCGATCGTCTGGCCCACGTCGAACGCGGTGATCCAGCGCCCGAATTCCGCCTGCTGGCCGAGCGCGGCGAGAACGGTAGCGAGTACCGCCATGTGCACGAACACGCCCAGCCCGCCGATGGTCGCAAACAGCGCGAACCGCGTGGGAATGATCTTGCCCAGCCACTTGTCGTACAGCCCGACGAGAAATTCGAACACGACCGTCCGGTCGAGCTTGCTTTCCCCTTCCGCCCGCGCGGCGAAGCGCAGGGGAAATTCGCGCACCCGCAGCGGGCCGGGGATCGTCGCGAGGATGTCGAGCAGGATCTTGAAACCCACGCCCGACAGCCGGTGCGCGTCCTGCCGCAGGGTCGCGCTGCGGAGCATGAAATAGCCGCTCATCGGATCGGTCAGCTCGATGCCGGTGACCTTGTTGGCGATGCGATTGGCGATGCGGCTGCCCTTCTCGCGGTGCCGGCTCGACAGCCCGGCGGCCGAGCCGCCTTCCGCGAAGCGCGAGGCGTAGGCGAGGTCGGCCTCCCCGCTCTCGATCGCGGCCAGCATTGCGGGCAACAGCGCGGGATCGTGCTGGTGATCGGCGTCCATCACCGCCACCACCGGCGCGGCGGTGGCGCACATCCCCTCGATCGCGGCCGACGAAAGTCCGCGCCGTCCGATCCGCTCGAGTACGCGGATGCGGGGATCCTCGCGGGCGATGCCGCGGGCTTCGTCGGCGGTGCCGTCGGGGCTGTTGTCGTCGACCACGATCGCTTCCCAGCCGATACCGACGAGAGCCACGTCGAGGCGCGCGATCAACCGGGCGAGGTTGCCGCGTTCGTTGTAGGTGGGAAGGACGATGCCGAGTTGCAGGGTCACAGGCGTTCGATCACCGCGTCGCCGATGCTCACCGTGTCCGCCTTGCCGCCGAGGTCGGCGCCGCGCACCCCGTCCGCCAAGGCGCGCGCCACCGCCGCCTCGACCCGCGCGGCCTCCGCCTCACGCCCGAACGAATGGCGCAGCATCATGGCGGCCGACAGGATCGTCGCCATCGGGTTCGCCCGCCCCTCGCCCGCGATGTCCGGCGCGCTGCCGTGGATCGGTTCGTAGAGACCGAAGGTCCCGTACCCGGTCGCCCGCTCGCCCAGCGAGGCGCTGGCGAGGAGGCCGATCGATCCCACGCACATGCTCGCCTGATCGGACAGGATGTCGCCGAACAGGTTACCGGTCACGACGACGTCGAACCTGCCGGGATCGCGCACGAGCTGCATCGCGGCATTGTCGACGTACATATGGTCGAGCGCGACATTTGGGTATTCGCCCGCCACCTCGCTCACCACGTCTCGCCAGAGCTGGCTGGTTTCGAGGACGTTGGCCTTGTCGATCGAGCACAGGCGGCCCTTGCGGCCCTGCGCCGCGCGGAACGCGACATGGGCGATGCGGCGGACTTCGTCCTCGGCGTAGGACATCATGTCCCATCCGCGGCGGCGACCGTCGGGCAGGGTTTCGAGCGCCTTGTCGCCGAAATAGACGTCGCCGTTGAGCTCGCGCACGATGAGGAGGTCGATGCTCCGCGCGATTTGGGGGCGCAGCGCGCTCATGTTCTCGAGCCCCGGCTGGCATGTGGCCGGGCGCAGGTTGGCGAACAGCCCCAGTTCGCCCCGAAGGCCCAGGATAGCCTGTTCGGGCCGCAAGTGCCGCTCCAGCCCGTCGCACGCCGGATCGCCGACCGCGCCGAACAGGACCGCATCGGCCTCGCGCGCCATGGCCAGCGTCTCGGGCGGCAGCGGATGGCCGTGACGGGCATAGGCCGCGCCGCCGACGTCGCCTTCGAACAGCGTCAGTCCCGGCAGGTCGAGCGCCTCCAGCACGCGCACCGCTTCGCGCGTCACTTCGGGACCGATCCCGTCGCCGGGAAACACCGCGATTTTCATGCCCTCAGTTTCTCCAGCCGCTCGCCCAGCATGGCGCGGGCGGCCATACCATCGGCCTTGCGGTCGGCAAGCAGGTAGCGTGAAAGCGGCGCAGCCTGCCGGGCAAAGATTTGCAACAGAGCGTCAAGTTCGGCTTCCGCCGGTGGGGCCACGCCGCCGTAACCGAGTTCGCGCAGCACCAGCGCCTCGTAGGCGATCACCGCGCGCAGCCACCCCCTTGCCGACGGGGCGTGGCAGATCGCATCGAGCGTCGCGCCGAGCGCCGCGTAGAGCCGGGGATACGGGTTGCGTTCGGGCAGTACGAGCGCGGTAAGCGCGGTGACCCATGCGATCGCGGCGGCGGGCAAGGGTTCGCCCAGCCACGGTCCGCGGCTTTCGACGAGTTCGAGCTTCAGAAAGGGCAACTGGCTATCGCTCTTCGCGCTCAGCTCGGCCGCCACGCGGTTGCCGGGGATTACGACGGGGCGAAGCTGACGCCCGCGCCCGCCCGCCACGTACCCGGCGACGAGGCCGTAGTCCTCGCTCAGCATCCGCGCGATCACCGCCGTCTCGCCGTGCTGGCGCGCGGCGACGACGATCGCGAGGAATGCCAGGTGCACTCAGTCGCGATCCGGCAGCGCGGCCGCGATCCGGTCCGCCGTCAGGGATACGAGCTGGTCCACCCCCTCGGCGGTCGGATGGACGCGGTCGGCCTGCAGCAGGATCGGCCGGGCGAAGACCGCCTCGGTCACGAACGGCACCAGCGGCACGTCGTATTCGCGCGCGAGCGAGCCGTAGACCGCATCGAACTGTTCCTGCCACTTCGGCCCGTAATTCGGCGGCGCTTCCAGTCCGAACAGGACCACGGGGATGCCCCGCTGCCTGAACGTATCGAGCATGGCGGCCAGGTTCGCCCGCGTTTGTTCGGGCGGCAGGCCGCGCAACAGATCGTTGCCGCCGAGTTCCAGGATCGCCAGGTCGGGCTTTGTCTTCTGGCTGTCGAGCGTGAAGGCGAGCCGCTGGCGCCCGGCCGCCGTGGTGTCTCCCGATACGCCGGCGTTCACCATGCGCACGTTGCGACCCTTCGCATCCAGCGCCGCCTCGAGCTTCGCCGGGTAGCTGAGCCTGCCGGGATCGGAGAGACCGTATCCGGCAAAAAGCGAATCGCCGAAGGCAAGGACGGTGAGCTCCTCCCCTGCCGTCTCGCTGGCAGAGGGCTTTGCCACAGGGGCCGACGGCTCGGTGGATATCGTCGTCACGGGCTCCGCCGGAGCGTCCTGTTTACACCCCGAGACAAGGCCACCGGCCATCAACGTCGCCACTACCATCGGCAAACGGCCCATTCGCATCGACAAATCCCTTCGCATTCTCGCCATAAAGCCCCAGCTATGCCATCGCATGCCAGTGACAACCCCCGAACCCACCACAAGTCCCCGCGCGGCGATTTCGGCTAGCGATCTCACCCTCACGCTCGGCAGCGCCGCGGCGCCGGTCGAGATCC
This sequence comes from Tsuneonella amylolytica, assembly GCF_003626915.1. Taxonomy (NCBI): domain Bacteria; kingdom Pseudomonadati; phylum Pseudomonadota; class Alphaproteobacteria; order Sphingomonadales; family Erythrobacteraceae; genus Tsuneonella; species Tsuneonella amylolytica. The sequence continues at coordinate 2,473,073 of NZ_CP032570.1, read as the reverse complement.
TCAAGGGTATCGACCTCGATGTCGCGGCGGGCGAGGTCGTCGCCCTGCTGGGTCCGTCGGGATCGGGCAAGTCGAGCCTGATGGCGGTGCTGACCGGCCTCGAACGCGCGAGCGGCGGTTCGCTGGAGGTCGGGGGTGCGGATTTCACCGGCATGGACGAGGACGGTCTCGCGCACGCCCGGCGGGGCCGGATCGGCATCGTGCTCCAGGCCTTCCATCTCCTGCCCACGATGACCGCGGTCGAGAACGTCGCCACGCCGATGGAACTGGCCGGGATGGCGGACGCCCGCGAGCGCGCCCGCGCCGAACTGGAAGCGGTCGGGCTCGGCCACAGGCTCGACCACTATCCCGCCCAGCTTTCGGGCGGCGAGCAGCAGCGGGTCGCGATCGCCCGCGCCACCGCGCCGCGCCCTGCCCTCATCTTTGCCGACGAGCCGACCGGCAACCTCGATGGCGCGACCGGGCACACGATCGTCGACCTGCTGCTCGCCCGCCGCGCGGAAACCGGCGCAACCCTGCTGGTCATCACCCACGATCCCGAACTCGCCGAGCGTTGCGACCGGGTGATCACCCTTGCCGACGGCCGCATCGCGAGCGACGTCGCGAAGTGAGCCCGCGCCGATGACCTGGACTGCCGCCTGGCGGATCGCGCGCCGCGACCTGTCGGCTCGTTTTCGCGGCCTTCGCCTGCTGCTCGTCTGCCTGTTCCTGGGAACGGGCGCGCTCGCCGCGATCGGCACGCTGACCGGGACCATCGAACGGCAACTGACCGACCGCGGCCGCGAGTTTCTCGGAGGCGATCTGCAGGTGGCGGTCTGGCAACGCCCGCTCGTGCCCGAGGAGGTCGCCGCGCTGCGGGACCTCGGCACCGTCAGCCAGGGCACGCGCATGCAGGCCATGGCCTCGACCAGCGAAGCCGCCGCCCCCGTCGAACTGAAGGCGGTGGACGATCGCTGGCCGCTCTTCGGCACGGCCACGCTCGCGAACGGCAAACGGATCGGCGCACCGCCGCCGGGGCAGGCGTGGCTGGCGCGAGGGGCGGCCGACCGCCTGGGCGTGAAACCCGGCGACCGGTTCTCGATCGGGACCGGCGATCTCACCGTCGGCGGCATACTCGAGACGGAGCCGGACCGGCTCGGCGAAGGATTCCAGCTCGGCCCGACGGTGATCGTCCGAGCCGACGTGCCCGCCGCCTCCGGCCTCACCGCGCCGGGGGCGATGTACCGGACCAAGACCAACGTCGCGTTTTCCGGCACGCGCGATGCGCAGGTCGCCGAGGACGCGCTCAAGGCCCGCTTTCCCGACGCCGGGTTCGAAATCCGCACCCGCGACCGCGGGGCCCCCGGCGCCGACCGCTTCGTCGGGCGGATGGGCGAATTCCTGACGCTCGTGGGCCTCGCCGCGCTGGTGATCGCCGGCATCGGCATCGGCGGCGGCGTATCCTCGTATCTCGATGCCCGGCGACAGGGTATTGCCACCCTCAAGGTGCTGGGCGCCACGAGCCGCGACATCGCGCGCATTTATGCAATGGAGATCGGCGCAGCGGCATTGGTCGGCAGCTTCGCCGGCATCGCGACGGGTGTCGCCATAACACCTCTCTTGGCAAAGGCTCTGGAGGGGTTGCTGCCGGTGGGCACCGGGATCGTCTTCGCGCCGGTCGCGCTGCTCACCGCCCTGGCCTACGGCTTGCTCGTCGCCCTCGTCTTCGCCGCGCCGCCGCTCGTACGGGCGCGCAGTTTCCCAGCGATGGCGCTGATGCGCCAGCGGGTGAGCCCGCTTGCCCGCGACCGCGCGGCGCTGGTCCCCGTGCTCGGCGGCCTTGCCGCGATCGTCGCACTGGCGCTCGGGACCGCGCGGCAGCCGATGCTCACCGCCGGTTTCCTGGCCGGGGCAGCGGGCGCGCTCGCCCTTCTCGCGGGGATCGGCTGGGCGATCCGCCGCGGGGCGGCCCGCCTCCCCCGCCCGCGCGACCCGCTGTGGCGCGCGGCACTCGCCAATCTCCACCGCCCCGGCGCGGCGACCGGCACGCTGGTGACGGCGCTCGGCTTCGGCCTCAGCGCGTTCGTCCTCCTGGCCGCGGTGCAGACCAGCATCGACGGCACGATTGCCAAGCGCGTGCCGGCGCAGGCGCCCGACTATTTCGTGCTCGACCTGCCAAAGGATCGCCTGCGCGAGTTCGACACGATCGTGCAGCAGGGTGCCCCCGGCGCAGGCCTGCGTGCGGTGCCCGCGCTGCGCGGCGCGATCCTCGCCTACGGACCGAAAGACGCCATGACCCGCGTCGCCGATCTGGGCGACGACCTGCCCGAAGGGGCGTGGGCGCTGCGCGGCGAGCGCGGCCTGACGTATGCCGACGACGTTCCCCCGGGCAATACCGTGATCGAGGGGGAATGGTGGGGTCCGTTCTACGACGGCGAGCCGCTGGTGTCGGTGGACGAGGAATTCGCCGACGCGGTCGGGCTGAAGGTCGGAGACTACCTCACCATCGGTGTGCTCGGGGTGGAGCGGCAAGCGAAGGTCGCGTCCCTGCGGCGGATCGACTGGCAGACGATGGGCTTCAACTACGTCCTCGTGTTCAGCCCCAACACACTGCGCGACGCGCCGCACAACATGGCAGCGACGATCCAGCTGCCCGACGGTGCAGGCGGGGCCGTGAAAGGCACGCTCTTGCGCGATCTCGTCCGCGCCTTTCCTTCCTCCAGCGTGATTGAGACCGGTCCGGTCCTGCGGCAGGCGCGCGACCTGCTTTCCCAAGTCGGGTTGGCCACGCTGGCGGCGGCCTCGGTCGCGGTGCTGGCCGGGCTCGCGGTACTGCTGGGCGCGATCGCGGCGGCGCGTGCGCAGCGGACCTACGACACGGTCGTCCTGCGCGTGCTGGGCGCGAGCCGGCGGCAGGTCATGCTGCTGGCACTGGCCGAATACGGCGCGCTGGCGCTGATACTCGCCGGCGTGGCGCTGGCGATCGGGCTCGGGGCGGCGTGGTACGTGGTCACGCAGCTGTTCGAGTTCGAATGGCTGCCCGCCTGGGGTTGGGTCGCCGCGGTGCTCGGCGCCGGTCTGGCGCTGGTGGTCGCCTTCGCCGTCGCCGGTGCGCTGCCGCTGTTGCGGGCGAAACCGGCGCAGGCGCTCCGCGCGCTCTAGCTCACTCGAAGACCTCGGCCGCCTGCGTCCCGCCGGCGAGCAGCCCGTGGATCGCCGAGAGCAGCGCGGCATAGAGGATTGCGATCACCACGCCCGCCAGCATCAGCAGAAGAAACATCGCGACCACCCCGCCGCCGACAGCAGCGTCCGAAGGCATGCCGCTGCCGTCCAGCCCGAGCGCGGCGAGCGTCCCCATGAAAGGCACCGTCGCAAGGGCGATCAGGACCACGGCGACGACCACGAACACCAGGAACGCGAGGAAGATCGGCACGGCATTACCGCGGGTGAGCGACCAGGCCCGGCCGATCGCGCGAATCGGATTGCGCACCCCGTCCACCGGCACGATCGGCAGGACGATGCCGAGGCGCGAACCGAGCCAGATCAAGACGGCGAGAACCAGCAGGCCGAATACGAGCGACAGCGCCGAATTCTGCGCCGCGAAGAGCGCTCCAACCGCCGAAAGGGCGAAGGCCACGACGAAGTAGCCGACGATCATCACGATGAAGACCACGAGCAACGTCGGGGCCGACCGTATGCCGCTGGAAAATGCATCGCCGAAACCGCCACGTCGCAACGGCGAAGCCAGCGTGCACATCGCTGCATACTGCGCGCAGGCTATCAGGAGGTAGCCGGCGTAAAGGACCAGCATTCCGAACAGGAACCCGATGCCCGCCCCGGGGCCGACAATCTCGGCATCGGACAGGAGACTTCCGAAGGCCACCGCCCCGCCCCCGATGGCGATCATCGATACGATCATGAGCCCGATCAGGATCGCGAACCACGTGAGTTGCATGCCCAGCAAGCTCCAGAAACGCCGCCGCGCGATGGCGAACGTTTCCGACATGATTTGCGATACGCCCAGACGCATGATCGACCCCCCGTTCGTGTGCCGCCCCTCCGGCACCCCGCGACGAAGACGACCACAACGCCGGTCACCGCGCAACAAAAAAGGGCCCCGCGATCGGGGCCCTCCTTCGTTGCCGTTGAAGCGCAGCGATCAGAAGCGGAAGCGGCCGCTGACGCCGTAGGTGCGCGGCTGGTTGGTGTAGCCCGAGATCGAGCCGGCCTGCGCGACCGAATCGAAGATCGTCGTGATGTTCCGGTCGTCGAGCAGGTTGCGGCCCCACACGCTCAGTTCCAGGCCCATGTCGAAGGCATAGGTGATCGACGCGTTGAGGTCGTTGACCTCGGTCTGGAACGGACGGGCGGCGGCACGGCCGGTCTCGAAGTTGCGCGTGCCGTTCGCGTTCGTCGTGATGAAGCCGGGCAGGCCTTCGACTACCTGCGTGGGCGAGGCGTAGCTGAAGTCGCCGCGGAAGATCAGGTTGTCTCCATTGCCCATCTCGAGGTCGTACTGTGCGCCGACAACCGACGACAGCCGCGCGATGCCCTGCACTTCGCGGCCCGACAGATCGCCGAACGGCGAATTGACGAAGCTGACGTACTTGGGATCGAGGTAGGTCACCGCCAGGCTCAGCGTCAGCGCGTCGGTCGGGCGGACGTAGCCGTCGAATTCCACACCGGTCGTGCGCTGCTTGTCGGCGTTCGAGAAGATGAAGCCGGTGCCGGTGAACACGTTGGTCTGGAAGTTCTTGATGGTCTGCCGGAAGAAGGTGAGGTTGGCCGCGGCGATGCCCCAGTTGCCCTTCAGGCCGATTTCGTAGACTTCCGAATCCTCGGGCTCGGCGAAGCGCGAACCTGAGGCGAGGTTGGTCACGGCAAGACCGCCCGCACGCAAGGCAGCGGCATCCGCCGCGGTCGGCCGGCTGTCGCGCGACAGGTTGAAGCTCGCCGCCTTGTAGCCGGTGGCGTAGCTTGCGTAGGCGTTCAGCGTGTTGCTGAGTTCGACCGCCAGTCGGGCGCTGTAGCTGAAGTCGCCATCCTTGAAGCTGCACGATTCGACAGCGTTCGGGCAGTTCTGGAACGGCGGCAGGAATTGCAGCGGGCGCAGGCCCAGGATCGGTGCCGTCGCGGCGGCGGCTCCGGCCTGGATCGCCGCGAACGCGGCAGGCTGCAAGCCGGCGAACCCGGCCACCTGCGCGGCCGAGGCGATGCCGCCCGGAACGCCCAGGATGCCGCCGATCGTCTGCGCGATGCCGAACGACGTCGCCGTGTTGCGGATCGCCGTGAGGTCCAGACCCGAGAACACGTCGGTGCTCTGCGAATTGGTGACGATGCTCTTGCGGTCGTTGGTGTAGTTCGCGCCCAGCGTCAGGGTGATCGCATCGGTGAACGCGAAATCGACGTTACCGAAGATCGAGTAGGCGCGGTCCTTCTGCTCGATGCGGTTGAAGAACCCCTGCCCCGGCTGGAAGAACTGGTTGATCAGATTCCGGCCCGTCAGCGCGCTGAACTGTGCCTCGAGCGCATCGACCGCGAAGTCGTTGGGCGGCGAGGTGACCGGCCCGCCGATGAGAATGTTCGCGTACTCGCGGAAATCCTCGCCGTAGATGATCTGGTCAGCGGTATCGACCTTCTCGTCGAAGTAGTAGCCGCCGAGAAGGAAATTGAACGGCCCCTCGAAGTCGCTCGCCAGGCGCAGTTCCTGAGTAAAGGTCTTGAGCTTGGCCTGGCCCACGTTCGCGCCCGAAGCCGAGCGGGCGCTCGTGAAGTCGACGTCCTGATCGGCGTTCAGCTTGGTCTGGCGATAGGCGGTGATCGAGGTCAGCGTCATGCCACCGAAGTCGTAGTCGAGCTGGCCCGAGATGCCGTAGTTGCGGACCTTGCTGTCGGGGACGACGTCGGAGAAGATGATGTCGTCGAACGGACGGTTCGGATCGTTCACGTTGCCGCCGACCGCGCGGATGGCGTTGGTCGCCGCCGACTGGCGCAGGTTGACGACACCGCAGCACTTCTCGTCGATCGCGTCGTAATCGGCGATCAGGCGGAACTTGAGCGCGTCGCTCGGCTCGAACAGCATCTGGCCGCGCACGAAGTAACGGTTGCGGTTGTTGACGTCATCGCCGTTGAAGGCGTTGGTCAGGTAACCGTCGCGGCGGTTGTAGCCGGCCGCGATGCTGGCCGCGATCGTGTCGGTGATGGGGCCCGAGAGGTAGCCCTTGACCACGACCGCGTTGTAGTTGCCGTAGCTCGCCTCGACGTTGCCGCGCAGGCGGAAGCTCGGCTCGCGCGTGACGATCGAAATCACGCCGGCGCTGGCGTTCTTGCCGAACAGGGTCGACTGCGGACCGCGCAGGACCTCGACACGCTGGATGTCGGGAAGGTCGCTGATCTGCGCGACCGCGCGGCTGCGGTAGACGCCGTCGACGAACATGGCAACCGAGGGTTCGAGGCCGAGGTTGTTGCCGTCGGTGCCGAAGCCGCGGACCGAATAGCGGGTGGCGAACTGGCTCTGGTTCTGGCTGACCTTCAGCGAGGGCACGACCGAGGCGAGGTCGGCGATGTCGCGGATCTGCGCGCGCTCGATCGTTTCGGCGGTGGTCACGCTGACCGCAACGGGCACGTCCTGCAGCGTCTGTTCGCGCTTGGTCGCGGTGACGACGATCTCGTTGCCGGTCTGGGCGTCGCGCGCGTCGTCGACGTTGTCGCGATCGCTGTCGACCTGTTCCTGCACTTCGGCCTGCGCCTCGGCATTCTGAGCGTGGGCGAGCGAAGGCATCGCCAGCACGGCGACACCGGCGAGCAGGACATAGCGTGCCGAACCGGCGCGTGCGGAATTCTTGATCATGGGAAGCGTCAATCCTCTACCGTACTTCGGGCGCCGTCGACGCTTTTCGCGCCGGCGTCCGCCCGCTTGCTGACACGCGAGTCACTAATGGGGCTCACCGCGCGGCACAAGCACGCTCGTCGGTCTCATCCTGTCCCCCGTCGAAGTGTGGCTGCAACGACACACGCCGGACGGTTGCCCTCACGCGCGTGCTCGGCTAGGGGCGCGCCGAATTTGCGGGCCACCCGTTCGCTCGCCGACCACAAGAGACATCGCAATGAACCTCCGCAACGTGGCGATCATCGCCCACGTCGACCACGGCAAGACCACGCTCGTCGACCAGCTGTTCCGCCAGTCCGGCACCTTCCGCGACAACCAGCGCGTCGAAGAGCGCGCGATGGATTCGAACGACCTGGAAAAGGAACGCGGGATCACCATCCTTGCGAAGCCGACTTCGGTCGAGTGGGCGCCGGAAGGTTCGGACGAGCATGTCCGCATCAACATCGTCGACACCCCCGGCCACGCCGACTTCGGCGGCGAGGTGGAGCGCATCCTCAGCATGGTCGACGGCGTGATCCTGCTGGTCGACAGTTCCGAAGGCGCGATGCCGCAGACCAAGTTCGTGACCGGCAAGGCGCTCGCGCTGGGCCTGCGTCCGATCGTCGTGGTCAACAAGGTCGACCGCCCGGACGAACGCATCCAGGAAGTGCTCGACGAGGTGTTCGACCTGTTCGTGAGCCTCGACGCGAACGACGAGCAGCTCGACTTCCCGGTGCTCTACGCCTCGGGCCGCAACGGCTACGCCAGCGACGATCCGGCACGCCGCGAAGGCACGCTGACGCCGATGTTCGAGAAGATCGTCGAACACGTGCCGCCGCCCTCGCTCGACAAGAGCGGACCGTTCACCTTCCTCGCCACCTTGCTCGATCGCGACAACTTCATGGGCCGCGTGCTCACGGGCCGGGTCCAGTCGGGTTCGATCAAGGTCAACGACCCGATCCGCGCGCTCGACATGGACGGCAACGTGCTGGAAACCGGCCGCGCGACAAAGCTGCTCGCCTATCGCGGGCTCGACCGGGTGCCGGTCGACAGCGCAGAGGCCGGCGACATCATCGCGCTGGCGGGCCTCGAAAAGGCGACCGTCGCCAACACCATCGCCGATCCTTCGGTGAGCGAGCCCATCGCCGCCCAACCGATCGACCCGCCGACGCTGTCGATGCGCTTCGCCGTCAACGACTCTCCGCTCGCGGGCCGCGAGGGCGACAAGGTGACGAGCCGCATGATCCGCGACCGGTTGATGCGCGAGGCGGAAGTCAACGTCGCGATCCGCGTGACCGAGGCGGCCGACAAGGACAGCTTCGAGGTCGCCGGGCGCGGCGAACTCCAGCTCGGCGTGCTGATCGAGACGATGCGCCGCGAAGGGTTCGAACTCGGCATCAGCCGCCCGCGCGTGCTGTTCCGCGAGGAAGACGGCCCCAATGGCACGCAACGCATGGAGCCGTACGAGACCGTCGTGATCGACGTCGACGACGAGCACTCGGGCACGGTCGTCGAGAAGATGCAGCGCCGCAAGGCCGAGCTCACGGAGATGCGCCCGTCGGGCGGCGGCAAGACCCGCATCAGCTTTTCGGCGCCCAGCCGCGGCCTGATCGGCTACCACGGCGAATTCCTGTCGGACACCCGCGGCACCGGCATCATGAACCGCCTGTTCGAGAAGTACGACGTCTACAAGGGCCCGATCGAGGGCCGGCAGAACGGCGTCCTGATCTCCAACGGCACCGGCGAGGCGGTGGGCTACGCGCTCAACAGCCTCGAAGAACGCGGCATCCTGTTCCTGGGTCCGCAGGCGAAGATCTACGAAGGCATGATCATCGGCGAAAACGCCAAGCCTGACGATCTCGAAGTCAACCCGATGAAGTCGAAGCAGCTGACGAACTTCCGTTCGACCGGCAAGGACGACGCCATCCGCCTGACCCCGCCGACCGTGATGACGCTGGAACAGGCGATCGCGTACATCGACGACGACGAGATGGTCGAGGTGACGCCGAAGAGCATCCGCCTCCGCAAGGCGATCCTCGATCCGCACGAGCGCAAGAAGGCCAGCCGCAAGGCGGGCTGACACGCCGCCGGCGAGTGGCGCGGCCCGAAGTCAGTTTCGCTTGAGGTCGTGCAAAAAGTCGGCGGTCCACGCCTTTACGTTCTCGTCGCGTACGCACTCGAACATCGGCCGCCAGCGCGCCTTGCGTTCATCGAGGGGCATCGCAAGCGCATCGCGAATGGCATCGGCGATCTCGTCGGCGCTGTGCGGGTTTACGAGCAGCGCGCCGGTCGTCGAAATGCCGAGCTGCTGGGCCGCACCGGCGAACCGGCTCAAGATCAGCACGCCCGGATCGTCCGCATCCTGCGCAGCGACGTATTCCTTCGCGACAAGATTCATCCCGTCGCGCAGCGGTGTCACGAGGCCGATCTTGCTGGCGCGATAGGCACCGTACAGTTCGGCCATTGTGTGGCCCTGGTTGACGTAGCGAATAGGGACGAGATCGACGCGGCTTCGCGCGCCGTTGATCTGTCCGGTCTTCCGTTCCAGCTCCGCGCGGATGTGCTGATAGCTTTCGATGTCGATCCGGCTGGGGGGCGCGATCTGGATGAAGACGAGATCCTGCACACGTTCGGGATAGCGATCGAAGAAGCGGCCGATCCCGTCTAGCCGTTCGGGAAGGCCTTTCGAATAATCGAGCCTGTCCACGCCGATCATCGCCGTCCGGCGCCGCGTGCTCGATATCACCCGCTGTTCCATCTGGCGCGCTTCGCCAGTCCGACCCTCGGCAGTGAAATGGTCGAAGTCGATCCCGATGGGGTATGCCCGCGCGATGGTTTCGCGACCGTCGATCGCGATCCGTCCGGTTTCCACGTCGACCTCCGCGCCTAGTTCCGTACGGCAGTAGTGCAGGAAACTGTCGAGCCAATCGTCGCACTGGAACCCGACGACGTCGTACGCCAGCAGGCTGCGCACCAGTCGTTTATGGTAGGGGAGCGACACCAGCAAGCGGGTCGGCGGCCAGGGGATGTGGAGAAAGAAACCCATCCGATTGCCGCACCCCCGGCTGCGAAGGCGGTCGCCAAGCGGCACGAGGTGGTAGTCGTGAACCCAGACGAGGTCGTCGGCGCGCAACAGGGGTGCCACGCTGGCAGCGAAGCGTTCGTTGACCCGTTCGTATCCCCGTCCGGTTTCGCGCTCGAACTTCGTCAGATCGATCCGGTAGTGGAACAGCGGCCACAGCGTGGAATTCGCATAGCCGAAATAGTATTCTTCGACATCCTGCGGCGACAGGTCGATCGTCGCCATCTCGACACCATCGTACGTGGCAACATGCGGGTCGGTCGACGGCTCGTCGACCTCCTCCCCAGACCATCCGAACCACAGACCGCCCGCATCCTTCAGCGCCGCATTGAGCGCGCCCGCCAGCCCTCCCTGAGCGCCCGCCGCTCCGCGTGCGTTCGGCACTGCGACGCGGTTGGAGATGACGACAAGACGACTCACGATACGGTCATCGAACCGTATTCCAGCTTTTCGACAATAACCCAGCGCAGTTTATCACGCCGACGAGCGAATAAGTTTGAGGGAAGTTGCCCCAAAGCTCGCCCGTTTCGAAATCCATGTCTTCCGACAGAAGGCCCGATGCGGTCGTATGACCCAACATTGTTTCGAACAGCCGGCGCGCTTCCTCGGTCCGCTCGCTTCGCGCGAGCGCGTCGATCAGCCAGAAAGTACAGATGTTGAACGCCGTTTCAGGGGTGCCGAAGTCGTCTTCCTTGGCGTAGCGCAGCATGTGCTCGCCCCGGCGCAGCGCATTTTCCACTTGGGCGAATGTCGACTTGAAGCGGGCATCGCTCGGATCGCAGAAGCGCAGTTCGGCGAGCTGCAACAGGCTGGCGTCGAGGTAGTCGCTTTCGAAACTGGCGCCGTAGTGACCGCCGTCCTCACCGTCATCGACCCACGCTTCGGCGTCGATCTTCGTGCGGATGGCATCGGCCCGGGCTGACCAGAACTCTGCCCGTTCGTCCTTGTCCAGGTGCCGTGCGACGTTGGCAAGCCTGTCGCACGCCGCCCAGCTCATGACCGCTGAATAGGTGTGCACTTCCTGACGGGTGCGGAATTCCCACAAGCCAGCGTCTGGCTGGTCGTGCATCTTCCAGGCCATTTCGCCCACTTGCTCGAGGCTGGCAAAGTCGCGCTCGTCGGCCATGCGCAGCAGACGCCGGTCGAAGAAGGCCTGCGCCGTCGGCAGGACGACCTGGCCGTAGCAGTCGTGCTGGACCTGCATGTAGGCAGCATTGCCCACCCGGACCGGACCCATGCCGCGATAGCCACCGAGATGCTCGGCAAACCCCTCGTCCAGCTCGCTCTCGCCCATGACGGAATAGAGCGGCTGGATGCGTCCGCCCTGCGCCCCGTCGACGATGTTGCGCAGATACGCGAGGTATTTTTCCAGTACGTCGAGCGCACCGAGACGGTTGAGGGCCTGCACGGTGTAATAGCTGTCGCGAATCCAGCAGAACCGGTAATCCCAGTTGCGCATCGATCCGGATGCCTCGGGTACCGATGTGGTGAGTGCGGCAACGATCGCGCCGGTTTCCTCGTGCTGGCACAGCTTGAGCGTGATCGCGCAGCGGATGACCTCGTCCTGCCATTCGAGCGGCGTGGCGAGGCCGCGAGCCCACAACTGCCAGTACTTGCGGGTTTGCTCTTCCATCGCGCGAACTTCGGCGCGCAGGTTGCCGACGAACGGCTCGTCGGGACCAAGAAAAAAATGCTGGTCGCTTTCGACCCGGTAGCTCCGGCTTTCCAGCACATATCCCACCGGAGCGTCCGTAGAGAGCCGCATCGTCTCATCGCCGCATCGATAACGGACGTGGTTGGTGCCGCTCGTCGTGGTTGCGACTTGCGCCCCGTAGCCGTGCATCGGCTTCAGCGAGACCTTCAGCCGGGGCGATCCCGCGACCGGGCGAACGATGCGCGCGAACGCGACCGGGCGATACATGCGGCCCGATCGTTCGAACCGGGGAGCAAAATCACTGACCTCGACAGCGCTGCCATCATCCGCTTCCAGCCGCGTGACCAGGATCGGAGTGTTGCGTACGTAAGATTGCGTCGCGGAAACCTGCCCGTCGAGTTCGAACCGCCACACCCCTTGGTCCTGCCTCTCGCCGCCAAGCAGCGCGCAGAACACCGGGTCTCCATCGACCCGCGGAATGCAACCCCACACAAGACCGGCTCGATCGTCGATCAGACCGGAGACCTGACAGTTGCCGACGGGCCAGAGTTCGAGACTTGAATGCGTATCCATCACAGGCCCAGCCATTGGTAGACCGCGTCGGGATCGGCAAGGGCGTAACGTGCATTCGCCGTATCTCGGCTGCCGACCGCGATGCCGAAGCCCCCGATGGCCTCGCACGCGGCAAACCCGTCTTCGTCAGTGACATCGTCCCCGATGAATACGCTCTGTGCCCCGGCGAACGGCGCGACGGCGGCAAAGGCCCGTACAGCCGAACCCTTGTCGGCTCCCGGGCGGACGAGCTCTGCCACCATCTTGCCCCGTTTCACGTCGAGCGAATGGCGTTCCGCCAGTTCGTCGAGGAAAATCGCGCAGCGCACCTCCATCGAAGGCATCAGGCGCGAATGGAGCGCGGCCCCATGGATCTTGCGCTCGTAGTCGACCCCGTTGGCGGCGGCGAAAGCAGCGACTTCATCGGCGACCACCAGGGGAAATTCATCGGCTTCAGCCCCGAGCATAGTTCCGTCGGCCAACCGCCGTGACGCGCCATGCGATCCGGCGCAGGCCACCGCCATCGGTCCCAGGTGGCGTTCGAGATCGTCGATCGACCTGCCGCTGACTATCGCCAGCCTGCCGCCGAGGCGGTCCGATAGCCGAGCGATATCTTTAGCCAGGGTCTCGGGAACGGCAATGCCCTGCGGCGTTGGCGCGATGTCGATCAGGGTACCGTCGAAATCGACGAATAGTGCCACAGGGCCGCGGGCTGCGAGGTCTGCGAGCGGCGGCGGCGGGGAAAGCTCGGCCGGATCGGTCATGGGGAGGTGCATAGGGATCGGGCGGGCGGGGTCAACCGCGCTCCCGGACGCACGCGATGGCAACCGGAAAAACGCTCGAGACGACCGCGCGCCACCCCCTCGCGTCGGCATAGTGCCGAACCGGTCCGCGGCTAGCCAGCCTTTCCGCGCGGCGCTAACACCTCGCGCCATGCAGACCGGCGTCCTCGTTTCCCTCGTCCTTTATTTCGCTCTCATGCTTGCCATCGGCGTATATGCCTGGCGCAAGTCGACGGCGGACAGCGAGGGCTATCTCCTGGCGGGACGGAGCCTGTCGCCAGCGGTCGCGGCGCTGTCGGCGGGCGCCAGCGACATGTCAGGATGGCTGCTGCTCGGCCTGCCGGGGGCGCTCTATCTCACCGGGCTGAGCGCAGCGTGGATCGGCATCGGGCTGTTCGTCGGTGCGTTCGTCAACTGGATCGTCGTCGCACCCCGCCTGCGCAAGCAGACCGAGGAACTGGGCAACGCCCTTACGATCCCCGAATTCCTCGCAAATCGATTTCCCAGCCATGCCGTCGCGCTGCGGGTGACGAGCGCGGTGATCGTGGTGGCGTTCTTCACCGTCTACACCGCGGCGGGGCTGGTCGGTGGCGGCAAGCTGTTCGTGAGCGCGTTCTCCGATGCGATCGGCGGCGGGTACATTACCGGCATCTGGATCACGGCGCTGGTCGTGCTGGCCTACACCATGATCGGCGGCTTCCTCGCGGTCAGCCTCACCGATTTCGTGCAAGGCGTAATCATGCTGCTCGCGCTCGTCATCATGCCGCTGGTGGTGATGTTCGGCGAAGGGGGAAGCTCGGGCCAGAGCATCGCCGCCGTAGCGCAGCCCGGGTTCCTGAGCTTCTCGCAAGGGGTCACCGCCCTCGGGTGGCTCAGCGCGGTGACGTGGGGACTGGGCTATTTCGGACAGCCGCACATCATCGTGCGGTTCATGGCGATCCGCTCGGTCCGCGAAGTCGCGACCGCGCGAAACATCGGCATGACGTGGATGGCGGTCTGCCTGCTCGGCGCGGTCGGCCTGGGTCTGGCGGGACGTGCCTACGTGGACCGGAACGGCCTGGTTCTGGACGATCCCGAAACGATCTTCGTGCTCCTCGCCAACCTTCTGTTCCATCCGCTCGTCACCGGCTTCCTCTATGCCGCGCTGCTGGCTGCGATCATGAGCACGATCAGTTCGCAACTGCTCGTCTCATCGTCCTCGCTGACGGAGGATTTCTACCGCCTGTTCCTCCGCAAGAGCGCAAGCGAGCGCGAGGCGGTGAATGTCGGGCGCGTGTGCGTCGCGCTGGTGGCGCTTGCCGCGATCGTCATCGCCTCCGATCCCGAGAGCAAGGTCCTCGACCTCGTCGCCCATGCTTGGGCCGGTTTCGGCGCCGCGTTCGGCCCGATGATCCTGCTCGCCCTCACCTGGCGCAGGATGACCGGCGCGGGCGCGCTTGCGGGCCTGGTGACCGGCGCGGTGGTCGTGATCGTGTGGATCGCCAACGGCTGGGACGCCTCGTTCATGGGCGGGGAAGGTATCTACGAGATCATTCCCGGGTTCATCGCGGCCTGGATCGCGATCGTCGCCGTCAGCATGGCGACCCGGCGCGATAGCGTACCCGCGGAACCCGTCCGGACCGCTTAGGCCCCTGTTAACCATCGGTGGCGGAGAGTGCGGCCATGCTGCGCCGCCTTGCCCCCCTCGTCCTGCTCGCGCTGGCCGCATGCGGATCGGTGGTGCCAGACGGCCGCGCGCCCACCCGCCCCGTCGCCCAGGCGACACCGCGGGCCTTCGCACCAAGTCCCGACACGCGGGTGTGCCTGGGCGAGCTCGGCGCGCGCAACGCGTCGTTCACTCCGCTCCCCGATCGGTATTTCGGGGCCGGCTGCGCCAATGTCGGCACGGTCAGCCTGACCGGGCTGCAGGGCGACGACGCGCGCTTCCAGGTGACCAACCTCGGCCCCGTATCGTGTCCGCTTGCAGATACGCTGGCCGCCTGGGCCCGGTTCGGCGTCGACCGCGCAGCGCGCGAGGTGCTCGGTAGCCCGCTCGTGCGGATCGAGACGATGGGGAGCTATTCGTGTCGCACGGTCGCGGGCAGCAGCCGCCTGTCGGCCCACGCGACCGCGCAGGCGGTGGACGTCTCTGCCTTCATCCTCGCCGACGGACGGCGCGTGAGCGTGCTCGGGGACTGGAGCGAGGGCAGTTTCGACGAGCAGCGTTTCCTGCGGACGGTCCACGCCAGCGCCTGCAAACGCTTCGGCACGATCCTCGGCCCCGGCTACAACGCCGCGCACCGCGACCATTTCCATCTGGAAGCGACCGGCAGCGGCTTCTGCCGATAGATCGTTCCTAGCCCAGTCGCGCCTCGATCCGCAGCCGCACAGCCTCTGCGGCATGGTGCGCGCCCAGCTTGGTCATCATGTTGGCCCGATGGATTTCCACGGTTCGGGGACTGATTTCGAGCTCGCGGGCGATCGCCTTGTTGCTGCTGCCGAGCGCCAGCCAGTCGAGAACCTCGCGTTCCCGGTGAGACAGGTTGTCGATCCGGCTGCGCGCCTCGATCATGCGGCGGCGCGCCTCGGCGTGCTCCTGCGCTTCGGTTCCGATGCGCGCAAGGATGGCTTCGAGCCGGTCCTGCCGCAGGGGCAGCGGAAGGTAATCGAGCGCCCCGCCCTTGATCGCGGCGACCACGGCGGATGTTCGCGGCGCGTCGTCCATCAGTACGAGCGGAAGCCAGATCCCGGCCCGTGACAGCACGTCCAGCAGTTCCGCTGCGTCGCTCCCGGCGCGGTCCCGCACTATAACCACGCCGCGCTGGGGCGGATGTTCGCACAGTTCGTCCAGATCGGCGTAGACTTCTGCGTGATGACCCATCGTGAACGCGGTCCGGGCCAGTTCGGCGCGAAAGCGGACATCGGGGTCGACGAAATGGATGATGTGGCGTTCCCTCATGCCGCCTATGATGCCGCAGCATCGCACTGGATCAATTGCGGTCGAACACCGAAATGGATGTTTATACCTAGGTAAAACTTCGGATAGACCCGAAGTTAACCCAATACATCTAACTCCGTACTGGATGCGTCTCGATGAATATGAACAAATCAAAATTGTCTTTTACGTAAATTAAGAATTTTCGGATGATGCGCCGCTATAGAAAGTATAATCGGGCAGTTCGGTGAAAGCGTTTTTCAGCGCTTCGCCCCACCCTTGCGATATGGCCTGATAATACGTGTCCTCGTGCGTGATCCGTCGCTGATGCGTCGCAGTGAACTTGTCGCGTTCGATGACCATGAGGTCGAGCGGCAGGCCTACCGACAGATTCGCCTTGAGCGTGGAATCGAAGCTCACGAGAAGCAGCTTGACCGCATCCTCGAAACTCATCGTTCGGTCGTAGGCGCGGATCAGGATCGGCCGGCCGTACTTGGTCTCGCCGATCTGGAAGAACGGGGTGTCCCAGCTCGCCTCGATGAAGTTGCCTTCGGGATAGATCAGGAACAGCCGCGGTTCCATGCCCTTGATCTGGCCCGCCACGATCATCGAGGCGGTGAAGCGGCCGCGCCCGTCTGCCCCGTTGGCGACCTGCCGGTCGTCGATCGTCTCGTGCAGCAGCCGGCCGATCTCGGTCGCGACCTGGAACATCGTCGGCGCGTCGAACACGGTGTTGCGCCGTTCGCCCGGCGTCTTGGTGCGTTCTTCCAGCTGGCTGATGACGGCCTGCGTCGTGGCAAGGTTGCCCGCGGTCATCACGGTGATGATGCGGTCCGGCCCCTCCCAGCTCATCATCTTGCGGAACACCGAGATGTTGTCGACGCCCGAGTTCGTGCGGGTGTCGCTCATGAGGACGAGCCCCTTGTCGAGCACCATGCCCACGCAATAAGTCATTGCTGGTCCTGCTTTTGCTGTTCGACCGCCAGATCGACGTGGAGATCCTCTGTCGCCGCGCCGTAGCTGATGCCGGTGATCGGTGCCGCATCGCGGTAGTCGCGGCCCGTGGCGACGCGCACGTAGCGGGGATCGGGACTGATCCCGTTGGATATGTCGAACCCGACCCAGCCGAGCCCGTCGACGTGTGCCTCGGCCCAGGCGTGGGTCGCTTCCTGGTCGATCCGGTCGTTCATCATGAGATAACCCGAAACATACCGTGCCGGCACCCCGACGCTGCGCGCGGCACCGATGAAGATGTGCGCGTGATCCTGGCAGACCCCGTTGCGCGCGACCGTGGCTTCCTCGGCCGTGGTACGGACCCCGGTGCGCCCGGTCACGTAGTGCACCTCGTCCCGTATCTTCGACGACAGGGAATGGAGGAATTCGAGGCGACGCTGGTCGGAAAAGTCGAGTTCGCGCACCAGTGCCCTGATCCGCGGCCCGGGCCGGGTGAGCGGCGTCTGCGACAGGAAGCTCCACAGCGGCAGGTGGCCGGCATGGCGACCGATAATGCCGGCGTGGTCGCTCGTCTCCACCGTGCCGTGGCAGGTGACGGTGACCTCGCGCGCGCCCTCGTCGACCGAGATGAGCGTCACCGTGTTGTGATGCTGGTCCTCGAACTCGAGTTCCGCCTTCGCGTTCGTGTAATCCATCGACCAGTAGATGATCGACTGACCCTGCGTGGTTTTCGGCGTCAGCCGCAGGCGCTGCAAGGCGTGGCTGACCGGGTCCGCGAAGCGGTAGCTCGTGGTATGGCGGATCGCCAGTCTCATGGGGTCTCCCTCCCGCTCACCGCAGGAACCGGTAGTCGTCGGCGATCGCGCGGGCGATTTCCGCGTTGGCGCGGGTGAAGCCAGTGAGAAATTCGTGCAGCCCCTGGTCGAAGATCTGCTCGATCGTGAGTTCCGCCAGCATCTTGGCCGATGCGCCGCTCAGCGCGCTCGATTCCATGTCCTGACCGTGTATTCGGGCAAGCGCGTCGAGATTGTCGCGCAGCATCGTGTGGCTGTAGGCGAGGCTGCGCGGGAAGCGGCCGTCCGAGACGAGAAACGACACGATGCCGCGCGGATCGCTCTGCCCGCCGTTGAGCCAGCGATAGGCCCGGTCGCCCGAGATCGAACGCAGGATTTGGTCCCACTGACCCGTGTCCATTGCGGTGCCGACGTAGCTCAGCGACGGCAGCAGCAGGTAATACTTCATGTCGAGGATGCGCGCGGTGTTGTCCGCCCGCTCGACCAGCGTACCGGCGCGGGCGAAATGGTATCCGGAATCGCGCAGCATCGAGCCCACCATCGCGCCGTGCGCCAGCGTCCCGGCCCGGCGGACGAGCGCGATTACCTCGCCGACCGTGCCCTGGGTAACCGGCCTCGACAGCGCCTTGTCGAGCTCCATCCAGCTTTCGTTGACCGCGGTCCACAGTTCGCCCGAGATCGCGTTGCGGACCATCCGCGCATTGGTGCGGACCGAGCGCATCATCTCGAGCACGCTGCCCTGGTTGTCCTTGTCGCGCAGGATATGGTTCCACACCTGTATGCCGGTGAAGGTGCCGTGCTTAGCGCGGTAGGCCTGGTTCTGCCCGGCGGCGTGGATGACCGACCGCCATTCCTCCTCCGCACTCACGATGTCGCGGGTCAGCGCCATGCGGAATCCGGCGTCGAGCAGGCGCGCGGTATTTTCCGCCCGCTCCAGATAGCGGAACATCCAGAACAGTCCGTTGGCGGTGCGCCCTAGCATGTGCGATCCCCGGCCATCAGTCCTTCAGCACCCAGGTATCCTTGGTCCCCCCGCCCTGCGACGAGTTGACCACCAGGCTGCCCTTCTTCAGCGCGACGCGCGTCAGCCCACCCGGTGTGATCTCCACCCGGTCGGGCGAGACCAGCACGTAGGGGCGCAGGTCGACGTGGCGCGGCGTCAGTCCCTTGCGCCCGAAGACGGGACAGGTGCTCAGCGCAAGCGTGGGCTGCGCGATGTAGTTGTCGGGCCGCGCTTCCAGCTTGCGGCGGAAATCGGCAAGCTCGCGCCGGCTGGCGGCGGGGCCGACCAGCATGCCGTAGCCGCCCGATCCGTGCACTTCCTTGACGACGAGGTCCGCGAGGTTGTCGAGCACGTACTTCAGGCTCTCGGGATCGGCGCAGCGCCAGGTTTCGACATTGGGAAGCAGCGGCTTCTCGCCGGTGTAGAATTCCACGATGTCGGGCATGAACGAATAGATTGCCTTGTCGTCGGCGATGCCCGTGCCCGGCGCGTTGGCGATCGTGATCCCGCCGCTGCGATAAACGTCCATGATGCCCGGCACGCCCAGCATGCTGTCGGGATTGAAGCTCAGCGGGTCGAGATACTCGTCGTCGACCCGGCGATAGAGCACGTCGATCGGTTCGTACCCGCCGGTCGTGCGCATCGCCACGCGGCCGCCAATGACGCGCAGGTCCGCGCTCTCGACCAGTTCGGCGCCCATCTGGTCCGCGAGGAAGGCGTGTTCGTAATAGGCGCTGTTGTAGATGCCCGGCGTCAGCACCGCGACGCGCGGCTTGCCTTGCGTCTTGTCGGGCGCGCAGGCGGCAAGGCTGCGGGCGAGCCGCATCGGATAGTCCGAAACCGCCTCCACCGCCACGCGGGTGAACAGTTCGGGGAACATGGCCATCATCGTCTCGCGGTTCTCGAGCATGTACGAGACGCCGCTGGGCGTGCGGGCGTTGTCCTCCAGCACGAAGAAGTCGTTGGGTCCCGTCCGGACGAGGTCGATGCCGACGATGTGGGTGTAGACGCCGCCCGGCGGGGTGAACCCGACCATGTCCGACAGCCACGCCTCGTTGTCGCGGAACAGGCGTTCGGGCACCCGCCCCGCGCGAATGATCTCCTGCCGGTGGTAGAGGTCGTGGATGAACGCGTTGAGCGCCCGGACCCGCTGTTCGATGCCGCGGCTGAGCTTGCGCCACTCGGCGGCCGAGACGATGCGCGGCACCATGTCGAACGGGATCAGCCGCTCCTCTGCCGCATCCTCGCCGTACACGTTGAAGGTGATGCCGGTGCGGCGGAACACGCCTTCGGCTTCCTGGTGCTTGCGCTGGAGCCATTTCTGGTCCTGCTCGTCGTACCAGCCTGCGTATCCGGCATAGGCCGAACGCACGGCCCCGGCGGGGTCGCGCATCTCGTCGAACGGTTCGGTATCGACCGTCATCGGCCTGTTCGCTGCCCCCCCTGTCGGCGTGTTCATCACAGGGGACAGCTATTCAGGAATTGTCGAGTTCCCGCAACACCGCCGAAATTGACTGCGGGTCCCACGCGAAACCCATATGCGTGCAGCGCAGGGCCACCGCGCGGTCGCGTTCCCCCGGGCGGCCGCTGGCGGCGCGCGGATGCACGATCCCGTCGCGCGGGCTCCACAGCGCTACCGTCTCGCACGGCGGCTTGCCGGCGAGCTCGATCTCCATCGGCGGCTCCTCCACCCGATGCCCGGTCACGAAGTGATACGCCCGCCAGACGTTGTTCGCCCGCGGACTGTACGAGAACGGCGAGCCCATCGTCACGACCTTGGCCACCGCGTGCGGACGGCGCTTGGCGATCTCCCGCGCGAACAGTCCGCCCAGACTCCAGCCGACGAGATGGACCGGGCCGCCGTGCCGCTCGGCGAGGCTTTCGAGGCGGTCTTCGAGGACCGCGACGTTGTCCTCGCTCGGCCCCCAGTTGAAGCCGAGGCCCCAGCGTTTCACGGTGTGCCCCGCCGCCTCCAGCCGCCGCGCCATGTAGCGCATGCGTACGGGATGGGTCGCGAAACCCGGAAGCAACATTACGGTGCGCGGCCGGGCGGCCTTCACCTGCGGATGCTTTCGCAGAACGCGGCGGAAGGGCTCGGCGACGACCGACAACTCGCCGATGAACCGCCGGATTGGTGGGCCTGCCACATCGTCCGGCCCGGCTTCGCGCGCCAAGTCGATACGGCGGGCCAGTTCGTGCCGTGCCGCGGCGTAGTCGAAACGTGGAGCCAGTGTTTGCATGTCCGGGGAGCCTAGTGGTTCCACATGAACGCAGGTCGTCCGCCGGGGTTTCACACGGCGCTGCCCGTCAGGCGGGGCAATCCCCCGTGCGCTTGGAATCCATGCGCATCCGCATCACCACCTCGCCGCCGGGTATCATCGGCGCCTTCTGCGCCATGCGCACGTTCATCGTCGATGCCTCGGCCCCGGTCGTTCCGTCGATCGTGATCGTCGAATTGAGCCCCTGACCGCCGGTGCACGACAGCGCGGCGTCGAGCTTGCCGCCCCCGGCATCGAACTTGTCGAACTCGCACTTCATCCCGCCGGTGCCTTCGGTCATCTTGCGGATGGAGTCCTCGAAGCCCTTGTCCGCCTCGGCCTGGGTCAGGCAGTAGGACGACGCCTTTTCCTGCACGTTGCCCATCATCGAACGCAGCTGTTCGGCCTGCTTCGGCGGCAGTCCCGGGACCGAGAATTCGAGCAGTTCGACCTGCGTTTCGTACTGCCCCGGCCGCGGTTTCTCGAGCTTGCCCGCCTCGGCGACGACCTCTTCCGCGGTACGAGGTTCGCTCTCGCTGCCACAGGCGGCCAGAACGAACAGGGGCGCGAGGACGGCAGCGACGGCTGCGAGCGGCTTCGACATGGCAGGGTATCTCCGGTTGGCTGGCGGCCTCGCTAGCAATTCGCGCCGCTCTCGCCAATCGCCTTGCCCGTTCGGCATCCGTTCCCCATATCCGCCGCATGAGCGAGCTCGTCATCCGTCGTGGCCTCGAAGAGCCCGATACCTCCGACAAATTCGTCCCCCACAAGCCGCAGCGCCCCGAGAAATCGATGGGCGGCAAGCGGTTCGAACTGGTGAGCGAATACACGCCCAGCGGCGACCAGCCGACCGCGATCGCCGAGCTGACCGCCAGCGCCTGCGACGGTGAACAGACGCAGGTGCTGCTCGGCGTGACCGGCAGCGGCAAGACCTTCACGATGGCCAAGGTGATCGAGGAACTGCAGCGCCCCGCGCTGGTCCTCGCGCCCAACAAGATCCTCGCCGCGCAGCTCTATGGCGAGTTCAAGAGCTTCTTCCCGAACAACGCGGTCGAGTATTTCGTTTCGTACTACGACTACTACCAGCCCGAAGCCTACGTGCCACGCAGCGATACCTACATCGAGAAGGAAAGCTCGGTGAACGAGGCGATCGACCGGATGCGCCATTCGGCCACCCGCGCGCTGCTCGAACGCGACGACGTGATCATCGTCGCGAGCGTGAGCTGCCTCTACGGCATCGGCTCGGTCGAGACATACTCGGCGATGATCTTCGACCTCAAGAAGGGCGCGAGCGAGGACCAGCGCGAGATCATCCGCAAGCTCGTCGCGCTGCAGTACAAGCGCAACGACGCCGCTTTCCAGCGCGGCAACTTCCGCGTGCGCGGCGACAGCCTGGAGATCTTCCCCTCGCACTACGAGGACATGGCCTGGCGGGTGAGCTTCTTCGGCGACGAGATCGAGGAGATTTCGGAGTTCGACCCGCTGACCGGCCAGAAGGGCGCGAGCCTCAACAGCGTGCGTGTCTACGCCAACAGCCACTACGTCACGCCCGGCCCGACGATGAAACAGGCGAGCGCCGCCATCAAGTTCGAGCTGGAGGAGCGGCTCAAGGAACTGCACGCCGAAGGCCGGCTGCTGGAGGCCCAGCGGCTGGAACAGCGGACCAACTTCGACCTCGAGATGATTGCCGCCACCGGCAGCTGCGCCGGCATCGAGAATTACAGCCGCTTCCTCACCGGCCGCCTTCCGGGCGAACCGCCGCCGACTCTGTTCGAATACCTGCCCGAGAACGCGCTGCTGTTCGTCGACGAAAGCCACCAGACGGTGCCGCAGATCGGCGCGATGGCCAAGGGGGACCACCGCCGCAAGATGACGCTGGCCGAATACGGCTTCCGACTGCCGAGCTGCATCGACAACCGCCCCTTGCGCTTCAACGAGTGGGACGCGATGCGCCCGCAAACCTTCGCGGTCAGCGCCACTCCGGGCGACTGGGAGATGAACCAGACCGGCGGCGTCTTCGCCGAACAGGTCATCCGCCCGACCGGCCTGATCGACCCGCCGGTCGAGATTCGCCCGGTCGAGGACCAGGTCCAGGATTGCATCGCCGAGTGCAAGGCGACCGCGCAGAAGGGCTACCGCACCCTCGTCACCACGCTGACCAAGCGCATGGCGGAGGACCTGACCGAGTTCATGCACGAACAGGGCGTGCGCGTGCGCTACATGCACTCCGACGTCGAGACGCTGGAACGCATCGAACTGATCCGCGACTTGCGGCTCGGCGTCTACGACGTGCTCATCGGCATCAACCTGCTGCGCGAAGGGCTCGACATTCCCGAGTGCGGGCTGGTGTGCATTCTCGACGCGGACAAGGAGGGCTTCCTGCGCTCGGAAACCTCGCTGATCCAGACGATCGGCCGCGCCGCGCGCAACGTCGATTCCAAGGTCATCCTCTACGCCGATCGGATCACCGGCAGCATGGAACGCGCGATGGCCGAGACCGAACGGCGGCGGGCGAAGCAAGAAGAATACAACACCGAGCACGGCATCACCCCAACCACGATCATCCGCAACATCCAGGACATCGTCGCCCACACCGCGGCGCAGGACGGGGTGACCGTTTCGACCGGCGATGCCGAGCGCAACAACCTCGTCGGACACAACCTGCGCGCCTACATCCAGGATCTCGAAAAGCGGATGCGCAATGCCGCCGCCGACCTCGAATTCGAGGAAGCGGGTCGCCTGCGTGATGAAATTCGGCGTCTTGAGAGCGACGAACTCGGCATTCCCGACGCCGAAAAGCGCGCGCCGATCGTCGGCCGCAGCAACGAAGGCAAGCCGGGCACGCGCAAGGACCGCTTCGGCAAGACACGCTACAAGCGGATGGGCGGGAAGCCGTAAGCTGTCGGTAACCGGGCAAGCCGATTGCCGCCCCGCCCCGCCGCTGCCATAGCGCGGCCATGTTCGCACGTACGCTTGCGGCCGTCGCCGCGCTCTCGCTGGCCCTGCCCGCCTCCGCCGCCGACGAGGACAAATCCAGGGCGGCGCCCGAAGCCCCCGAAGCCTACGTGCCCAACAGCGCGGCCAAGACCTTCACCGGCACGTTCGGCGGCCGCACCGTCCGCTATACCGCCACGGTCGAGGAACAGGTGCTGAAGGGCGAAGACGGCGCGGCCAAGGCGGCGATCGTCACATCCGCCTACATCGCCGAGCCGCGTGATCCGTCGCGGCCCGTCACCTTCCTGTTCAACGGCGGCCCGGGTTCGGGCTCGGTCTGGCTGCAAATGGGCGCGTTCGGGCCCAAGCGGGTCGCGATCCCCTCGGATGCAAAGGACGACGGCGGGCCGCCGTATCCCATCCTCGACAACCCGGACTCGCTGCTCGACGTCACCGACCTCGTCTTCATCGATCCCGTTGGCACCGGCTTCAGCCATACGATCGGCGATACCAAGGGCAGCGAATACTGGGGCGTGACCAAGGACGCCAAATCGGTCGCCCAGGTGATCCGCCAATGGCTGGACAAGAACGGCCGATGGAACAGCCCCAAGTTCCTCGGCGGCGAAAGCTATGGCACCACCCGCAGCGCCGCGGTCGTCAACGAACTGGAAGGCGAATACAACGACGTCGCGCTGAACGGCGTGATCCTCATCTCCACCGTGCTCGATTTCGGCGCAGGGGCGGAGACCGAAGGGGCGGAACTCGGCTACGTCACCACGCTTCCCAGCATGGCGGCGACTGCGCTCTATCACGGCAAGGCGACCGCGCCGTCGGTAAGCCAGTTCGTCGAGGACGCCCGCCGGTTCGCCATCGGCCCCTACGCCTCGTTCCTGCTGAAGGGCCAGAACGCCAGCGCCGCCGAACGCGCGGCGATCCTGCCCGAGCTTGCCCGCTTCACCGGCCTGTCGCCAGACTATCTCGAGCGCGCGGACCTGCGCGTCACCAGCGGGCGGTTCTACAAGGAACTGCTGCGCGACCGCGGGCTGACCGTCGGCAGGCTCGACAGCCGCTACACCGGCACGGACTACGACAGCGCGGGCGAGACGCCCGACAACGATCCCAGCTTCTACGGCATCGACGGCGGCTATGCCGCGGCGATCAACGCGTGGATGCGCGACGACATCGGCTACGTCACCGACCAGCGATACGTCACCATCGGCAACGTCGGGCCGTGGGACTGGAAGCTCGCCGGCGGGCGGGACAGCAACGCCTACCTCACGGTGGCGCCCTATCTCGGCAAGGCGATGCGCGAGAATTCGGACCTGCGCATATTCGTGGGCCAGGGGTGGTACGATTTCGCGACGCCGTTCTTCGCCGCCGAATACGCGCTCAGCCGCACCGGCTTCCCGCAGGACCGGATCGAGTACAAGTACTACGACGCGGGCCACATGATGTACGTCCGCGACGAGGACCGGCGCAAGCTGTCGCAGGACGTGCGCGCCTTCATCCGCGCCCGGTGAGACGGTCCGCGATCCTGACGGCGGCCGCGCTGGCGGCACTCGCCTCCTGCCGCCCCCCGGCGAGCGACCGCTATGTCGAGCGCATCGAGCTCGGCGGCGCGGCCGAAGGGCCCGCGGTGATGATGCAGTCGCCGCAGGTCGAAGGCGCGATCTGGGCGGGCAGCGGCGGCCCGGAACGGATCGTCTTCGGCCAGCCGGGACAGGCGCCGCTGCTGGCGCTCGAATGCACGGGCGACGGGCCGCAGCGAATGCTGTCGGTCACCCGTTTCGCCCGGACCGACCCGCACGCCAAGGGGATGATGGCGCTGGTCGGCAACGGCCATGTCGAACGCCTGATGATCGACGCGCACGACGCGGGTCGGGGCTGGCTGTGGCAGGGCCACTACACCCCCGCCGACCCCCGGCTCGACGCGCTGACCGGTACGCGCAAACTGGAGCTGACGATCCCCGGCGCGGGCACGCTGGTGCTGCAAGGCAGCGGCAAGCCCGGCGAACTGATCGAGCGGTGCCGCCGCCTCGATTCGCCCGAAGCTAGCGGGCAGCCGTCCGCGCTGGAGCCGCTGGTGGAACCGTCGCCGCAGCTTCCTGCGCCGCAGACCCCTTCGCCGGTGCCGCCGCCCGGCTGACGAGCATGTCGGGCGTGAGCACTTGCGGCAGGACCTCCGCTTCACCTCCCGGCGCGTACCAGAGGTAAAGCGGCACCCCGGCCGCCCCGCGCGCCGAGAGGAAGCGCGTGATGGCCGGATCGCGCCGCGTCCAGTCGCCGACCAGCGCGACGACGCCGGCCTTCTCGAACGCATCCCTGGTCGCCTCGCGCTCGATCGCGGCGGCTTCGTTGACCTTGCAGGTCAGGCACCAGTCTGCGGTGAACCAGACGAACACCGGCTTGCCCGAGGCACGGGCTTCGGCAAGCCGCGCTTCGGTGAACGGCTGGGCGGCGATAAGCCCGCTCTCCGCCGCCTGACGGGGTGGCTCGAAGCTCTTGTAGGCGAGCCCCGCCATCAGCAGCGCGATGCCCAGCGAGGCGATCGCGGCATTGCCGCCCGGCAGTTTGAAATTGCCGCGTCGCGCGGCTGCGATCCCGACGACGGCAAGCGCCAGCACCGCCGCACTGAACGCAAACACCGGTCCCCCCAACCGCCAAGACAGCCATACCAGCGCCAGCGCGGTCAGGCCCATCGGCACCGCCAGCACGCGGCGGAACCGCTCCATCCACGGGCCCGGCTTCGGTAGCATCCGGCGCAGCGGCGGGACGAAGCCGAGAGCCAGGAACGGCAGCGCCAGCCCCAGCCCAAGCATCGCGAAAAGCAGCAACGCCTGCGCCCACGGCAGCAGCAGCGCCGCGCCCATCGCGGCGGCCATGAACGGCCCCGTGCACGGCGTCGCCACGAAGGCGGCCAACAACCCGGTCGCGAAGGATCCCATCGGCTTGCCCCCGCGGCTGACCGACAGGCTCGGCAGTTCGAACAGCCCGGCAAGATTGGCGGTGATCGTGGTCGCCAGCACGAGCAGCGCGACGACGACCGCCGGTTCCTGCAACTGGAACGCCCAGCCGACCTGCTCGCCCGCTGCGCGCAGGGCCAAGAGCAGCGCACCCAGCGCCAGCGTCGCGGCCATGACACCCGCGGTATAAGCCAGCCCCTCGCTGCGCGCCCGCGCATTGCTCTCGCCGCTCTTCGCGAGGCTCAGCGCCTTGAGGCTGAGGATCGGGAACACGCAGGGCATGACGTTGAGCAGCAGCCCGCCCGCCAGCGCGCCCAGAAGCAGCAGCCACAGCGGGCCGGTGTCCGCCGCGCCGCCCGCCTGGATCAGCGTCCCGCCGCCCGGCACCGCTCCGGGCGTTCCGGTGAAGCGGACCCCGTTGCCGTTGCCGAACGACAGGATGCCGCCGAACTCGGCCGGCGGCGCGATGGTTTCGCCGAGCGGGATTTCGGCCACCAGCATGTTGCCGTCGCGGCGAAAGACCTGGGGGGCGGCGTAATCGACGACGTCGCGAGAGCTTACGAACACGTGCGGATCGGGCAGGTCGAACGAAGCCGGCAGCGGAATCGCTATCCGCAACCGCTTGCCCTCGATCGCATAATCGACCTCGCGGTCGAGCAGCGCGGGAATCGCCCGGCGCCAGCCGTCGAAGGCCGCCTCGGGCCGCTGCGCCGTCCGGATGTCCAGCGTCAGCCGCGCCTGCGCAGGCACGCAGATCGTGTCTGTGCATTCGAGCCAGTTGGCATCGACCGCGATTCGCTCCGCGCCGCCGACGGTGGTGCCAGCGGGCACCGCCACGTCGACCAGCACCGCGTACGGCCCTTCGTAGACGTGGTTCATCAGCCCGCCGATCAGGAGCTTTTGCGGAACCGGATATTGCGGCGCGCCGGCGGTCCATCCGGCGGGCAGGTCCCAGTCCAGCGTCATGCCGTAGCCGGCGTCGCCCGGGTTGCTCCAATATCCGTGCCAGCCGGGCTCCGGGTCGAAGGCGATGGCCAGCGTCAGCGACTGGCCGGGCACCGCCGGTCCTTCGGCCACCAGCCGCGCGGCGATGTGCGGTGGGCGCCCCTGCGCCGCCGCGGGCGAGCCCGCCGCGATCGCGGCGAGCAGCATCAGGCACGCCAGCACGCACACCAGCACCGGCAGGCGTCGGCAGGCGATCATCGGCAAAGCGGCTCCCTGGCTCGACCGCGGGCGTTGCGCGCGCGGTCAATGCCGCTCTAATGGGGCACCCCCGCGTCGTCCAGCGGCGCGACTCGCCTCGTTCGAAGGAAGCCCATGCGCCTCAGCCACCTCGCCCCGATCGCTGCCGCCCTCGCCGCCCTGATGGCGAGCGCATCGCCGGTGGCGGCGAAGCAAAAGGCGGCCGCCCCGCGCGCGAAGGCGGCCGCCGCCGCGCCCGTTTCGCCGACCGCGCCGCGGCTCGTCGTCGCGATCTCGGTCGACCAGTTCTCGTCCGACATCTTCGAACAATACCGCGATCACTACACCGGCGGGCTCGCGCGGCTGACGGGCGGCGTGGTCTTCCCGTCCGGCTACCAGGCGCACGCCGCGACCGAAACCTGCCCGGGCCACTCGACCCTGCTGACCGGCGCCAACCCCGCGCGCACCGGGATCATCGCCAACAGCTGGCTGGCCAGGGGTGCCGACGGCAAGCTGGGCGATGTCTACTGTGCCGAGGACGTGGGCAACCGGCCCGAGAAAGGCTACACCGCCTCGCCCGTCCACCTGCTCGTGCCGACCTTGGGCGAAAGGCTAAAGAAAGTTTGGCCCACGAGCCGCAACGTCGCGGTATCAGGCAAGGATCGCGGCGCGCTGATGATGGGCGGCACCGCGACCGACGCGGTCTACTGGCGGCAGGGCAACGGCTTCGCCACCCTCGCCGGCCGAACGATGGAGCCCGACGCACAGGCCGCGAGCGATGCGGTCGCCGCGTTGGTGGCGCAAGGGGCCGGCCCGTTCGAGGTGCCTGCGTGGTGCACCAGCCATGATCGCGCAATCCCGGTCGGCTCCATGACGGTGGGCGACGGCAAGTTCGCCTTCCAGCCGGGCGACGGCAATGGCTGGGTGCGCTCCCCCCGGCTCGACCAAGCGACGATCGCACTCGCGGAGAAGATGGTCGACAATCACCAGCTCGGCGCGGATGCGGTGCCCGACGTGCTGTCGGTCAGCCTGTCGGCGACCGACTACATCGGCCACTCCTTCGGCACCAACGGCGTGGAAACCTGCATCCAGGTCGCCGCGCTCGACACGATGCTGGGTGAATTCTTCCAGTTCCTCGATGCGCGGGGGACCGACTACGTAGTCGTGCTTACCGCCGATCATGGCGGGCTCGACCTGCCCGAGCGCGCGAGCGAGCAGGGACAGCCCGACGCGCACCGCGTGGGCGAGGAATGGACGCCGTCGAAGCTCGCCGCCGCTCTCACGGCCGAGCTCGGCATCGCGGGGCCGATCTTCGCCGAAGGTTCGGCATCGGGCGACGTCTGGTTCGACCCCGCCCTTCCCGCCGCGGACCGCGCGCGGGTCGTGGCGGCCTTGCACGAACGCGCGGGGCGCGGCGATATCGCTGCCGTCTTCACCGGCGAGGAGCTGGCCGCCACGCCGCTGCCCACCGCCCGCGATCCGCGCGCATGGTCGGTGATCGAGCGGGTGCGCGCCTCCTACATGCCCGGCCGTTCGGGCGACCTCGTCGTAGTGCTGCAGCCGATGATCACGCCGATCCCGCGTCCCGGCCCGGGCTATGTCGCCACCCACGGCAGCCCGTGGGATTACGACCGCCGCGTGCCGATCCTGTTCTGGCGCAAGGGGCTGACCCACTTCGAACAGCCGCTGCCCGCGCGCACGGTGGACATCGCGCCGACGCTGATGGCGGTGCTGGGCCTGCCGATCCCGGCGGACGAGATGGACGGCCGCTGCATCGACCTCGACGGCGGCGCGGCCAGCACATGCCCGGCATGAGCGCGGCGGGCGACACGGACCGCAGGGATCTCGTGATCCTCGGCGGCGGGCTCGTGGGCATGACGCTCGCGCTCGCCGCGGCGAAGAAGGGCATCTCGAGCCACGTCGTCGACCGCGCCGATCCGGCCGATCTGGTGGCCGAAGGCTTCGACGGGCGGGCGAGCGCGATCTCGAC
Source organism: Tsuneonella amylolytica (assembly GCF_003626915.1). NCBI lineage: Bacteria > Pseudomonadati > Pseudomonadota > Alphaproteobacteria > Sphingomonadales > Erythrobacteraceae > Tsuneonella > Tsuneonella amylolytica. Next base: position 2,443,164 of record NZ_CP032570.1, on the reverse strand, counting down.
CGCCAGCTGGAACCTGTTCGGCAACATCGGCCTCCACCCCTCGCTCGAACCCTTCGCCAGTCCCATCGCGAAGATCGCGGTCAGCGACCAGTTGAAGCCGGGGCGCATCGATTTCGAGCCCGACCCGCACGAGGGATCGCTCGGCCGGATGTTCGAGAACCGCCGCCTGCGCCTCGCGCTGTACGAGGCGGCGGAGGGCGAGCCCCTGATCGCCTTCCATCCCCATTCCGAAATCGCCAACCGGCATCGCGGACCGCACGGCGTGACCGTCACGCTCGCGGACGGACGCATTCTGGCGGGCAACCTGATGATCGCGGCCGAGGGGCGCCGCTCGCCAACCCGCGAGGAGGCCGGCATCGGCATCGCCAAGTGGGACTACGGCCACCGGGCCATCGTTGCCGGGCTGTCGCACGAACGCCCGCACGGCGGCGTGGCGTGGGAAATCTTCTGGCCCGCCGGCCCGTTCGCGCTGCTGCCGATGCGCGACGATGCCGAGGGCCGCCACCGCAGCGCGCTCGTGTGGACGGTCGACGAGAAGGATGCCGCCGGCGTCCTCAAGCTCGGCGACCGGGCATTTCATGCCGAAGTGGTGAAGCGCATGGGCGACGTGTTCGGCGCGGTCGGCGACATCGGGCCGCGCAGTTCGTTTCCGCTGGGCTTCCACCACACCGCGCGGATCGTGGAGGACCGCCTCACCCTCGTCGGCGACGCGGCGCACGGCATCCACCCGATCGCGGGACAGGGCCTCAATCTCGGCCTGCGCGACGTGGGCGCGCTGGTCGAATGCATGGCGGAGGGGATGCGGCTCGGGCTCGAACCGGGCGATGCGCAGGTGCTGGCCCGCTACGAACGCTGGCGCGGGCTCGACAGCATGATGGTGGCGATGGCGACCGATGGGCTCACCCGCCTGTTCGGTGTGCCCGGCAGGACGGCGAGCGCGGTGCGACGCCTCGGCATGGCGGGTGTCCAGCGTGCCGCTCCGCTCAAGACGTGGTTCATGGACGAGGCGCGCGGCGTGTCGGGGCAGCTCCCCGAACTACTCGCGGGCTGATCCGACCTTCGGGCTTCAACTCTCGCCGTCGGCCGCGGCCTGCACCGGCGACAGCTGTTCGATCGCCTCGCCCGCTCCGTTGCGCAGGCGGCGCGGTTCGTTGACGGCGGCGGTCTCGATCAGGTCGAGCGCTTCCTGCGCGCGGGCATAGCGGGTGGCATCGGCGATCCAGCTGCGCGCGGCATCGGCACCCGGCAGCTGCTCGACTTCGCCGATCGCCCGGTCCACCCGGCCGCTTTCGAGGAAATATCGTGCCCGTTCCAACCGGCGCGTCGGCATCGGCGACGGGGTCGTCTCGCGCCGGATCACGAACAGGCTCGCGATCTCGCGGCGCAGCGTGGCGAGCGAGGGCCGGCTGTCCGAGGCACGCAATTGCGGCCCCAGCCCGTCGAGCCGGGCGACGAGCACGTCGAGGGTGATCGGATTGCGCGCGAAATCCAGCACGGTGCGGACCGAGTTGGGCTGCGCATCGCCGAACCGCAGGCGCAGCTGATCGCGGAGATAGCCCAGCTCCGCCCCGCGCTCGATGGCGCGGCGGGTGGCGAAGGCGATCAGCAGCCCTTCGGCGCGCGCGGCATTACCGGAGGCGGCCTGCGCCTGCAAATCTAGCCGGGCGATCCGCTGCTCGGCGGCGGCGATGCGCTGGTCGAGCCCGCCCTGGGTCTCCTCCACCCGCTGCACCGCGGCGTCGGCACGGGCGACTTCGCTCGCGCTCGGGGTGGGGCTCGGCGCGGGCATTGCCGACGATGCCGACGTCGGTTCGGAAGCCAGCTGTGCGGGCGCCTCGGCAGCGGGTGCGAAATAGCCGTTCCAGGCGAAGTATCCGACCACCGCGGCACCCAGCGCGAACGATGCCAGGACGGCAATCAGCACTGGCTTGAGCGAAGGCGACGCGCCGCGCCGGTCCTTCGCCGAAATTTCGGGCGAGTAATCCTGCATTCGGTTCCGTTCTACGACCCCGTGCCCACCGGGCACAATCCCGTCGCCGTCATTGGCACAACTGCGCGGCCAAGACCAGCAGGGCCGCGTCCGACACCTCGGGCGCCGTGCGGACGGCCCCCCAACCCGCCCCCGCCGCCCCGGCGATACGCGGCGACAGGGCGACGAGCGCGACGTCAGTGCGAGGTATGTCCAGCCGGTCGCATTCGTGCGCGAAGCGGCGCGCGGCCTCCCCCGAATGGAGCGCGGCGCAGCCCCCCTCCCTAAGGGCACGCGCCGCCTCTTCGGCCAATACCCGCGGTGCGGCGCGGTACAGGACGCACTCGGCGACCTCGATGCCGGGAGGACTTGCGATCTCGGTCCGCACCTCGCCCGCGAGCCGCAGCAGCCTGAGCGGCGGCGAAAGCGCGTCGACCAGCGCCTGCATGTCGCCGTTCCCGGTCCGGGCCACCGTGAAGCCCGCCTCGCGCGCCGCCTCCGATGTCCGCTCGCCGACGGCGTAAACCGGCAGTGCCGCAAGCCGCGACAGTCCCGTGCTCACGTGCCGGAACGCGTTGGCGCTTCCGGCGAGTAGCGCATCGAACTGGTCAGGATCGGGCGGCGTCCAGCCGGCGGGCTCGATCTCGAACAGCGGCGAGGCGATCGCCTCCAGACCGGCAGCCCGGGCGGCGGCGACGGTGGCCGAACAGCCCGGTTCGGGCCGGACGATCACCAGCGGGCGGGTCATCCGCCCATTACGGTATCGGGTGAATTCGGCGGCGAGAATAGCGCAGCGATGCCCGGCGTGGCCCGTGCCAGCAGGTCCGCGGCGAGCCGTGCAGGCGCATCGGTGTCGCCAACCGCCAGCGTCATCGCGCCCTCCACCCGCTCCGCCCCGTCGCCGCTGTAGAGCGCGCAGCGCAGCGCGATCGTATCGTCGGACGTGCGGCTGTGCGCCGCGATCGGCGAGTGGCAATTGCCGCCCAGCGCCCGCAGCAGTGCCCGTTCGGCCATCACCTCTGCGCGGCTGGGGCCATGGTCGATCGCGGTCAGCGCCTCGCGCACGCGGGCATCGCCCTTGCGGCATTCGATGCCGATCGCCCCCTGTGCCGGGGCGGGCAGCCAGTCGTCGACTTCCAGCGGATGGCCGACGCCGGTCTTGCCCAGCCGATCGAGCCCGGCCGCCGCCAGCAAAGTCACGTCGGCTTCCCCCGCGGCCAGCTTGGCCATGCGGGTGGCGACGTTGCCGCGAAAGCCGACGATTTCGAGATCGGGCCGCCGATGCAGCATCTGCGCGGCGCGGCGCGGCGCGCTGGTGCCTACCCGCGCGCCTTCGGGAATGGCGTTCACGCTTGCCGCGCCGAGCAGCACGTCGCGCACGTCGGCGCGGGGCAGCACGGCGGAAATGCACAGGAAATCGGGTCGGACCGTTTCCACGTCCTTCAGCGAATGGACCGCGGCATCGATCCACCCTTCGGCCAGCCACTGGTCGAGTTCCTTGGTCCACAGCGCCTTGCCGCCGATCTCGGCCAGCGGGCGGTCCTGCACCCGGTCGCCGCTGGCGGTCACCGGCTTCAGTTCGACCTGCTCCTGGCTCCACCCATGCGCCGCGCACAGGCGGGCGCGCGCCTCCTCGGCCTGCGCCATGGCGAGCGGGGAGCGGCGGGTGCCGAGGCGGAGCTGGACGGTACTGGACATGCGGCACGCTTGCCGTAGCGGGGCAAAGGGCTAAGGAAAACCCGCGATGGGACTGGTCCTCGGGATAGAATCGAGCTGCGACGAAACCGCGGCGGCGCTGGTCGCGCACGACCGCACGATCGTTGCCCAGCGGATCGCGAGCCAGGACGAGGCGCACGCCCCCTATGGCGGGGTGGTGCCGGAAATCGCCGCGCGCGCCCATGCCGAACGGCTCGCACCGATGATCGAAGGGGTGCTGACCGATGCCGGCGTGGCGCTTGCCGACCTCGACGCGATTGCCGCCACCGCCGGGCCGGGCCTCATCGGCGGGGTCATGGTCGGGCTGGTCAGCGCCAAGGCGCTGGCGATGGCGGCCAACGTGCCGCTGCTGGCGATCAACCATCTGGAAGGGCACGCGCTGTCGCCCCGGCTGGCCGATCCCGCGCTCGGGTTTCCCTACCTGCTGCTGCTGGTGTCGGGCGGGCATTGCCAGATCCTGCGCGTGGAGGGGGTCGGGGAATTCCGCCGTCTCGCGACCACGATCGACGACGCGCTCGGCGAGGCATACGACAAGACCGCCAAGATCCTCGGCCTCGGGTTCCCCGGCGGCCCGGCGGTCGAGCGGCTGGCGCGCGCGGGCGATCCGGTCGCCGTGCCCCTGCCCCGCCCGCTGAAGAGCAGCGCGGAACCGCATTTCAGCTTCGCCGGATTGAAGAGCGCGGTCTTGCGCGCGCACAAAAGCGGACGGTACGCCGCCGCCGATATCGCCGCGAGCTTCCAGCAGGCGGCGATCGACTGCGTGATCGACCGGCTCGACCGCGCGCTCGAGAGCGGACCCTCCTGTCCCGCGCTGGTAGTGGCCGGCGGGGTCGCGGCGAACGCGGCGGTGCGCGCGGCGCTCGAAGCGTTTGCCGCGCGCCACGGCATGGCGTTCTCCGCGCCGCCCCCGGCGCTATGCACCGACAACGCCGCGATGATCGCGTGGGCCGGGCAGGAACGGCTGGCCACGGGCGCCGAATTCGCCCCGCTCGATATGGCCGCCCGGCCGCGCTGGCCGCTCGACCCGCACGCGGAACCGGTGCGCGGCGCGGGCTACAAGGCATGAACGGGAACGGGACCGTCGGCGTTCTGGGTGCAGGTGCGTGGGGTACGGCGCTGGCGCAGATGCTCGCCAGCGACGGACGCAACGTGCTGATCTGGGCGCGCGAGGACGAACTCGTTTCCGAGATCAACACCGGGCACTCCAACAGCCTGTTCCTGCCCTCGGCCGCCCTCTCGCCCACGATTCGCGCGACCGGCGACTTGGCCGAGATGGCGGGGCTGGACGTGCTCCTCGCCGTCACACCGGCGCAGCATCTGGCCGCCGTGCTCGGCGCGATGCCCGCGCATCCGGCCGATATCGTGCTGTGTTCGAAGGGGATCGAGGCCGGCACCGGGCGGCTGATGAACCACGTCGCGCGCGATGCCGCGAAGGACAGCGCGATCGCGGTCCTCTCCGGCCCGACTTTCGCGCACGAGGTCGCCGCCGGCCTTCCCACCGCCGTCACGCTGGCCTGCGGCGGGGGCGAGGCACAGTGGGAACGCTTGCACCCCGTGATCGCCCGCCCGGCGTTCCGCCCCTACTATTCCGACGACGTCACCGGGGCGGAGATCGGCGGCGCGGTGAAGAACGTCCTCGCCATAGCCTGCGGCGTGGTCGACGGGCTCGGCCTCGGCCAGAATGCCCGCGCCGCGCTGATCGCGCGCGGCTATGCCGAGATGCTGCGCTTCGGCGAGGCGCTGGGGGCGGAACGCGAGACGCTGGCGGGCCTGTGCGGGCTCGGCGACCTCGTGCTGACGTGTTCCTCCACCGCCAGCCGCAACTTCAGCCTCGGCAAGGCACTCGGGGAAGGGGGAGACGCGGCCACGCTGATGGCCGACCGGCGCACCGTGGCCGAAGGCGCGCATACCGCGCCCGTGCTGACCGAACTCGCCGCCCGTCATGGGGTCGCCATGCCCATCGTCGCGGCGGTCTATCGCCTGCTCGGCGGCGCGCCCGCCGGCGAGATCGTGGCCGGCCTCCTCGCCCGCCCGCTGACCGCCGAGACCGACGCTTGAGCGGCCCGGCACGCGCCGCCCCGCCGGCGCCGGAACCCGAACCCGGCAGCGGAGACCGCGACGACATCGCGGCCCTTGCCAAGGGCGGGCGGCAGAACTTCCTCGGCTTCGTGGTCCGGCTGGCGGGCATGCTGCCGTTCCTGTTCATCGCCGGCCGGCTCTACGGCGCGGCGGAACTCGGCCGCTACGCCTCGGCGCTGGTGGTGGTGGAGATCGCCGGGCTGGTCTGCTCGATGGGCGAGAAGCGCGGCCTCGCGCAGCGCCTGACAGAGGATCCCGACGCACGGCCCGCCAACCTCGTGTTCGACGGGATGCTGGTCGCCGCTCTCAGCGGGCTGGTGGTGGCGGCGTTCTTCTGGCTGGTCCCGGCGCCGATGTTCCCGAGCGGTGAGTACACCCGCATCGACAAGCTCATCGTGCTGGCCATCCCGGCCTATGCGCTGACCGAGATCGTGCTGGCGGCGCAGGCCTATCGCTTCGACATCGCGACGACCGTGCGCGCCCGCTCGATCGTGCTGCCGTGGACACTGTCGCTGTCGGCGCTGGCGTTCTGGTTCGTCATTCCGGGATCGGGGCTGTCGCTGGCCTATCTCGTGTCGATCTACGCGGGGCTGGCGACGGGCCTGTGGTCATTCCTGAAGACGTACGGCCTGCCGCGGCAGTGGCGGCCCCGCCTGCGCGAGATGGCGCGGCTGACCGCCCGCGCCCTGCCGCTCGCCACTGCCGATGCAATCGAGTGGGGCACGCGGCGGCTCGATATCTTCATCCTCGGCCTGTTCGCCGCGCCGAGTGCGGTCGGCGTCTACTACGTGGCGCAGCAGGTCGCCTCGCTGCCGCAGAAACTGAAGACCAGTTTCGAGCCGATCCTCGGCCCCGTCATCACCCGCAACCTGCGCACGAAGAACTATGCCGCGATCGCGCAGCAGGTATGCCAGGTCGGCTTCTGGATCACCGCCGCGCAGGCCGGTATCGCGCTCGCGCTCGGCATTCCGGGCGAAGGGGTCATGGGCCTCGTCGGGCCGAACTTCGTGGGCGGTACGGGGGCGCTCGCCTTCCTCCTCGCGGCCGAGGTCGTGGCGGCCACGGCGGTGGTATCGGAAGCGGCGCTGATCTACGTCGCGCGGGTCCGCAACCTCGCGATCTCGGTCGCCACGATCGCACTGCAGGCGGCGCTGACGATCGCGGCGATGCTCGGTATCGAGCGTCTGGGCCTTCCCGAGACGTACAAGGCCGCAGGCGCCGCCGCCGCGCTGATGCTGGCATTGGGCGCGGCATCGCTGGTGAAGTCGCGGTTGCTTGCGCGCATTCTCGGACAGCCGATCAACAACTGGCGCTGGGCGCTGGTCTGGGCGGCTGCCCCGGCGATCGTGGTCGGATGGCTGGTGGTGCGTCTGCCGGAATGGGCGGAACTGGCATTCGGCATCCCTGCCATCCTCGCCGCCTACGGCTTCGTGATCTGGCGCTACGGTTTCGGGCCCGAAGACCGCAAGCTATTCCGCCGCAACCTCGACCCGGTCGAAGACATTTCCTCTACGGAGTTGAAGACATGAACGATTTCCTGTCCACCAATGGGCTCTACGTCGTCATCGGCGCGGTCCTCACGCTGGCGCTGCTTTGGTGGTTCCTGCTCGCCAACCGCAAGACCCGGGTGACGGTGGATCGCCGCGACACGCTGGATGAAGGGGCTGCCCCCGCCGCCCGCAACCAGGCGCTGATCGATGCCGCACCGGTCGCCGGCGAGGCGGTCGTGGTGCCTGCGGTGCCCGGCGCCATCGGCGGTGCCGGCGCTGCCGTCGCGGCCGCGGCGGGAAGCGCGCGCGAACGGCAGGACACAGCGCAGGAATTGACTCAGATCAAGGGCTTGGGCCCGAAACTTGCAACGACCCTCAACGAACTCGGCGTGACCTCTCTCGCCCAGATCGCGGCGTGGACCGACAGCGACATCGACCGGATCGACGGACAGCTCGGCCGGTTTCAGGGCCGCATCCGGCGGGATCGCTGGGTGGAGCAGGCGCGCCTCCTCGAGGAAGGTGACCGCTCGTCTTACGAAGCGCAGTTCGGCGCGCAATGACGGACATTCCGGCAAGCGGGAACTGAATGGCCTGACGGAGGTTAGTCTCGGTTAATCGCATATCCCCGCCCATCGAACCGGAGCCGCCCATGTCCCTTCAATGCGTCCTTGTCGCCGAAGACGAACTCATCATCGGGGTCGACCTGTGCGACACCGTGGAGGAAGCCGGCTACGAGGTCGAAGGGCCCTACGACACCGCAAGTTCGGCCCTTGAATCGCTCGAGCGGCGCCGTCCGGACCTCGCGATTCTCGACGTCCGGCTGGACGACGGCGTGGTCTATCCGCTAGCCGACAGGCTCTTCGCTGCGAACGTTCCGGTGATCTTCCATTCGGGCGAGGTGACCCCGCGCGAGGTCAGCGGCCGCTATCCGCAGGCGCGAGCGCTGTCCAAGCCGTGCCCGCCGAACGAGATCATCGCAACCATGCGCGAGGCCCTGGCCGCCGCCTGACGCCGCCACCCGACTTGGGCCGCTTGCATCGCGCCGTCAGGCCTGCAAAGGCTGGCGCGATGAAACCATTCGACTGGCAAGACCCGTTCGACCTCGACTCGCAGCTGAGCGAGGACGAGCGGATGATCCGTGATGCCGCGCACGCCTTCGCGCAGAGCGAACTCCAGCCCCGCGTGATCGAGGCTTTTGCGAACGAGGTCGATGCGCCCGAACTGTTCCCCCTGATGGGCCGCGCCGGGCTGCTCGGTGCGACGGTGCCGGAGGAGTACGGCGGCGCGGGCGCCAACTACGTCAGTTACGGCCTGATCGCGCGCGAGATCGAGCGGGTGGACAGCGGCTACCGCTCGATGGCGAGCGTGCAGTCCAGCCTCGTAATGTATCCGATCCACGCCTACGGCTCGGAAGAGCAGCGCAGGAAGTATCTTCCCGGCCTTGCCAGCGGCGACCTCATCGGCTGCTTCGGCCTGACCGAGCCCGATGCCGGTTCGGACCCCGGCTCGATGCGCACCTTCGCGAAGAAGGACGGCGACGGATACTCGATCTCGGGCAGCAAGACCTGGATATCGAACGCCCCGTTCGCCGATGTCTTCGTGGTATGGGCCAAGAGCGAGGCACACGGCGGCGGTATCCGCGGGTTCGTGCTCGAGAAGGGCATAGCGGGCCTCTCCGCGCCGAAGATCGACAACAAGCTCTCGCTGCGCGCCAGCACGACCGGCATGATCGTGATGGACGAGGTGAAGGTCGGCGCCGATGCGCTGCTGCCCGACGTGCAGGGCCTGAAAGGACCGTTCGGCTGCCTCAACCGCGCGCGCTACGGCATTTCGTGGGGCGCGATGGGCGCGGCGGAGTTCTGTTACCACGCGGCGCGCCAGTACGGGCTCGACCGGCAGCAGTTCGGCCCGCTGGCCGGCAAGCAGATCTACCAGCTCAAGCTGGCCGACATGATGACCGAAATCGCGCTGGGCTTGCAGGCATCCTTGCGGGTCGGCCGCCTGATGGACGAGCACGCCTTCGCGCCCGAGATGATTTCGATCGTCAAGCGCAACAATGTCGGCAAGGCGCTCGATATCGCCCGTAAGAGCCGCGACATGCACGGCGGCAACGGCATTTCCGGCGAGTATCAGGTGATCCGCCACATGGTGAACCTGGAAACAGTCAACACCTACGAAGGCACGCACGACGTTCACGCGCTGATCCTCGGCCGCGCAATCACGGGGATCGCGGCGTTTTGATGAAGCTGCATGGCTATTTCCGCAGTTCGACCAGTTACCGGCTGCGCATCGCGCTGAACCTCAAGGGCCTCGATTACGAATACCTGCCGGTCAACCTGGTGAAGGCCGAGCAGAAGGACGAAGGCTACCTCGCGCACAATCCGTTCGGTTCGGTCCCGCTGCTGGAAGCGGACGGGCGCGAGCGGGCGCAATCGATGGCACAGCTGGAATGGCTGGACGAAGCCTATCCGCAGCCGCCGCTGCTGCCCGCCCGTATCGAGGACCGTTTTACGGTGCGCGAACTCGCCTACGCGATCGCGACCGAAACACACGCGGTGAACAACCTGCCGGTGCTCAAGTACCTCGCCGCCGAGTTCGGCGCTTCGCAGGATCAGGTCGGCGCGTGGTACCACCATTGGCTCGAGCGGACGTTCGCCCCGGTCGAGGCGCGGCTGGCCCAGATCGACACCGGCGACTTCGTGACCGAAGCACCCGGCCTGTTCGAAGTCGTGCTGCTGCCGCAAGTCTACAACGCGCGCCGGTTCGATTACGACATGGCACCCTACCCCCACATCTCCCGCATCGAGGCCGCATGCCTCACCCTGCCCGCGTTCCGGCGCGCGCACCCCGACAACCAGCCGGACAATCCCGAAGGAACGAGGCCCGCATGAAACTCGCATCATTGAAGCACGGCCGCGATGGCAGGCTCGTCGTCGTCTCGAAGGATCTCACCCGCTATTCCTCGGCCGAACACATCGTGCCCACGATGCAGGCCGCGCTCGACGACTGGGAGCGCGTGGCGCCCTACCTCGAGGCGCTCTACCGCGATGTCGAGCACTGGAGCGTGCCGTGCGGGCGGTTTCACGAACACGACGCGATGAGCCCGCTGCCCCGCGCCTATCAGTGGGCCGACGGCAGCGCCTACATCAACCACGTCGAACTGGTGCGCAAGGCGCGGGGCGCCGAGGTGCCCGAGAGCTTCTACCACGACCCGCTGATGTACCAGGGCGGCAGCGACGGGTTTCTCGCCCCGCGCGATCCGATCCCGCTCGGGGACACGGCATGGGGCTGCGACATGGAAGGCGAGATCGCCGTCATCGTCGACGACGTGCCGATGGGCGTGTCCGCCGAGGATGCCGCGGGTCACATCAAGCTGCTGATGCTTGTGAACGACGTATCCTTGCGCGGTCTGATCCCGGGCGAACTCGCCAAGGGGTTCGGCTTCTTCCAGTCGAAGCCCGCGAGCGCCTTCAGCCCCGTCGCGGTGACGCCCGACGAACTGGGCGAGGCGTGGTCCGGCAGCGTCATCCACCTGCCGCTGATGGTCGATTACAACGGCCAGCCCTTCGGCCGAGCCAACGCCGCGCAGGAGGCGACCTTCAGTCTCGCCGACCTCGTCGCCCATGCCGCGAAAACGCGCAGCTTGTGCGCCGGCTCGATCATCGGGTCGGGCACCGTGAGCAACAAGGGCGAAGACGGCGGTCCGGGCAAGCCGGTGAGCGAGGGCGGCGCCGGATATTCCTGCATCGCGGAAATCCGCATGATCGAAACGATCGCCGGCGGCGAGGCGACGACACCGTTCATGAAACCCGGCGACACCGTCTCGGTCGAGATGCGCGACGCCGACGGCCATTCGATCTTCGGCAAGATCGAACAGGAAGTCGTCGCCGCCTGACAATGACGGCGGCCTTGCGCGGGCGGCAATTCGAACACATGGTATCTCTCGATAAAAAGGGAGAGACGCCATGAACGATCCGTTCGACCTCACCGGCAAGGTCGCCATCATCACCGGTTCCTCGCGCGGGATCGGTCAGGCCATCGCCGAACGGCTGGCGCAGCGCGGCGCGAAGGTCGTCATCTCCAGCCGCAACCAGGATGCGTGCGAGCAAGTGGCCGCGGCAATCAATGCCGAATGCGGCGAAGGCAGCGCGGTGGCGATAGCGGCGAGCATTTCGTCGAAGGAGGCGCTCCAAAACCTCGTCGAGAAAACGCGCGAGATGCTCGGCTCGATCGACATCCTCGTCTGCAACGCGGCATCGAACCCGCACTACGGCTCGCTCGATACGATCGAGGACGGGGTGTTCCAGAAGACGCTGATGAACAACGTGGTCTCGAACCACTGGCTGATCCAGCTCGCCCTGCCCGACATGCGCGCAAAGCAGGACGGCGCGATCCTGGTGATCAGCTCGATCGGCGCACTGCGCGGTACTCCCGTACTCGGCGCCTACGCCATCACGAAGGCGGCCGACATCCAGCTCGTGCGCAACTACGCGGTCGAAAACGGCAAGCACGGTATCCGCGTCAACGGCATCGCGCCGGGTCTGGTGAAGACCGATTTCGCCCGCGCTCTCTATGAAAATCCGGAAGCCGCCAAGGCTGCCGTCGCGCGCACGCCCATGGGCCGGCTGGGCGAGCCCGACGATATCGCCGGCCTTGCAGTATACCTGTGCAGCCCGGCAGCGAGCTGGACGACCGGGCAGACGATGGTGGTCGACGGCGGATCGACGGTCTGAGCGGAGACGCTTGAGGCTTTTCCAAAAACGGGTATGCTCGATTCGCGATCGGCGCACGAAAGTGCCGACGCAGGAGAGAACCTGATGGCTTGGGATTTCGAAACCGATCCCGAATTCCAGTCCAAGCTCGACTGGATGGAAGAATTCATCGCCGAGAAGGTCGAGCCGCTCGGCCATCTCGGCATCCACCCCTACGACGTGAAGAACGAGCGGAGGAACGCGCTCGTCCGCCCGTTGCAGCAGGAGGTGAAGGACGCGGGCCTGTGGGCCTGCCACCTCGGCCCCGAACTCGGCGGACAGGGTTACGGCCAGGTCAAGCTCGGGCTGATGAACGAGCTGATCGGCGGGGCTACGTTCGCGCCGATCGTGTTCGGGTGCCAGGCGCCCGACACCGGCAATGCCGAGATCATCGCGCACTACGGCACCCCGGAACAGAAGGAGCAGTATCTCCAGCCGCTGCTCGACAATCGCATCGTCAGCGCCTTTTCCATGACCGAACCGCAAGGCGGCAGCGATCCCACCAATTTCGTCACGCGCGCCGAACAGGATGGAAACCACTGGAAGATCAACGGCGAGAAGTGGTTCTCGACCAACGGCAAGTGGGCCGAATTCCTGATCGTGATGGCCGTCACCGATCCCGACGCGCCCCGGCACGAGCGGATGAGCATGTTCATCGTGCCGATCAACACGCCCGGCGTCGAGATCGTCCGCAACGTCGGCGTCTACGGACAGGAAAACGGCAGCGAGAGCTACGTCCGCTACACCGACGTGCGCGTGCCAGCCGACCACCTGCTCGGGGAACGCGGCGGCGCGTTCGCGATCTCGCAGACCCGCCTCGGCGGCGGGCGGGTGCACCATGCGATGCGCACCGTCGGCAATTGCCGGAAGCTGCTCGACAAGATGAGCCGCCGCGCGGTCAGCCGGACCACCCGCACGGGCACCCTCGCCGATTACCAGGGCGTGCAATTCGACATCGCCGACAGCTACATCGAACTGGAACAGTTCAAGCTTTTCGTGCTCAAGACCGCGTGGGCGATCGACAGGCACAACGACTATCGCCGGGTGCGCAAGGACATCGCCGCAATAAAGGCGCTGATGCCCAAGGTCTACGCCGATATCGCCAAGCGGTGCATCCACATCCACGGCAGCCTCGGCGTGTCGAACGAGATGCCCTTCGTCGGCGGGCTGATCGCCGCAATGGTCATGGGCATCGCCGACGGTCCGACAGAAGTGCACAAGGTCACCGTCGCGAAACAGCATCTCAAAGCCTACCGCGACGTGAAGGATCCCATGTTCCCCGACTATTCGCTGCTGCAACGCCGCGCGCTGGCGATGGAGCTTTATCCCGACCCCGTCGGCGACATTGCCGATGCCGCGGAGATGGCGGCATGACCGCGACCACCGCCCCCGCAACCGCCGCCGCCGCCGCCGCCGAATTCCCCGCCGAAGCTCCGCCGCTCAAGCGCGGCACCCGGGTCGCGTTCGGGTTCGGCTCGATCGCCGACGGCATCAAGAGCGCGGCGTTCTCGACCTACCTGCTGCTTTATTTCAACCAGGTCCTGGGCGTGTCGGCGTCGGTCGTGTCGACCGCGATCGCGCTCACGCTGCTGGTCGATGCGGTAGTCGATCCGCTGATCGGGCGGATATCCGACCTTACCAGATCCAAGCACGGCCGGCGGCACCCGTACATCTACGCCGCCGCCGTGCCGGCGGCGTTCTTCTTCGGCATGACCTGGTTCCCGCCGGCAGGCCTGTCCGACTTCGCGATGGGTGTCTGGATCTTCTGCTTCGCCGCGCTCGCCCGTGCCGCGATGAGCATGTACCAGGTTCCCGCTAACGCACTCGGCAGCGAACTGACGCAGGACTACAACGAACGCAGCAAGCTCTATGGCCTGCGTTACTGGTTTGCCTATGCCGGCACCTTCGCGTTCACCGCCTTCGCGCTGAAGTTCTATTTCGTGGCGACGCCCGAATATCCCAAGGGCCAGCTCAATCCGGCCGGTTACGTCCCGTTCGCAATCACCGGCGCGCTGCTGATGCTGGTGAGCATCCTTGTCTGCGCATGGGGCACGCGCTCGCGCATCCCCTACATCCGCACGGCGGATGCGCGCGAGGCGGGCGGCAGCCTGCTGTCGCATCTCAAGGAAATGGGCACCGCATTCAAGAACCGCGCGTTCCTGACCGTGTTCGGGTTCGCCGTCCTCAAATGGACCGCTATCGGCCTCTACGGCGCTACCTCGCTTTATTTCGGGACCTACGTCTACCAGCTCAGCTCGGGCCAGCTCGCCCTGCTCACTCTCGACAGCTTCCTGGCGGTGTGCATCGCGCTGCCGCTCGCGCCGAAGGTCACGAAGTGGTTCGGCAAGCGCAACACCTCGCTGTGGATGGCGCTCATCGGCATCACGCTCGGCACCAGTCCGCTTTGGCTGACCTATTTCGACCTGTTCTTCCCGCCCGGCCACCCGCTGCTGCTGCCCACGCTGCTGCTGATCGGTGCGGTCTACGGCACGATGGTTGCGCTCAGTCTGATGATGACCGCCGCCATGCTGGCCGACGTAGTGGAGGACGACGCGGTCACGTCCGGCAGGCACAACGCGGGCATCTATTTCGCGGCGTCGAGCTTCGCCACGCAGTGCGCGGGCGGGCTGGGCATCCTGGCCGCCGGCTTCGTGCTCGAAACCTCGCAGTTTCCTGCCGGGGTCGATCCGTCGCTCGTCACCCGCGCTATGACCGACAGCCTGATCGCGCACTACGTACCGATGGTCATTGGCCTGTGGGCGATCGGCTGCTTGATCATCTGGTTCTATCCGATCAACGAGGCGAAACATCTTGCCAACGTGGAACGCTTGCGCGCACGAGAAGCCGAGGCAAAAGCCCGCGATATGCAGGACGCGCCGCTTGGCGCGCCCGCCCGCTGACCGCCCGTCCGACGACCTGAGGAGAGACACATCATGGCGACCCTGGCCGAACCCCGCGAAGCGAATACCGACGACGCCTTCCGCGAGGAAGTGCGCGAGTTCATCGCGAAGAACTTCCCCCCCGAACTGAAGGGCAAGGGCAACGCCCTCGCCACCGTCGAAGGACCGGCGCAGGAAGGCCCGGCCGAAAAGGCCTGGCGCGAGGCGATGGGCGCGAAAGGCTGGGGCGTGCCCACCTGGCCCAAGGAATACGGCGGCGGCGGCCTCGACCGCAAGCAGGCCCGCATCCTGCAGGAGGAAATGGCCCGCGCCGGCGCCTGGAACCCCATCGGCGGCATGGGCGTGATGATGTTCGGCCCCACCCTGCTGGAATTCGGCAGCGAGGAGCAGAAGCGCGAGCATATCCCGCCGATCGCGAAGGGCGAGATCCGCTGGTGCCAGGGCTATAGCGAGCCCAACGCCGGTTCGGACCTCGCGAACCTGCAGACCTTCGCCGAGGACAAGGGCGACCACTACCTCGTCAACGGCCAGAAGACCTGGACCAGCGGGGGCCAGTGGGCCGACAAGTGCTTCGCGATCGTCCGCACCGACAAATCCGACAAGCACAACGGCATCTCGTTCATGCTGATCGACATGGACGCGCCGGGTGTCGAGGTTCGCCCAATCCAGATGATCAGCGGCATGAGCCCGTTCTGCGAGACGTTCTTCACCGACGTGAAGGTGCCCAAGGAAAACCTGGTCGGCAAGGAAGGCCAGGGCTGGACCATCGGCAAGCGCCTGCTCCAGCACGAGCGCACCAACCTGTCGGGCGGCGGCAGCATGGCCCGCCTGATGGGTTCGAGCCTTGCCGACGCGGCCCGCAAGTATGCCGAAACCGGCGACGACGGCCAGATCGCCGATCCCGTGTTGCGCGACCGGATCGCCGACTTCGAGATCCGCTGGCAGAGCTTCCTCCTCACCGCCAAGCGCGCGGTCGAGGAAAGCAAGGCGGCCGGCGGCGTCAGCGAGATCAGCTCGGTCCTGAAGAAGCTCGGCACCAAGCTCGGTCAGGAACGCAGCGAACTGATGATCGAGATCATGGGCCTGCAAGGTTTGGGCTGGGAAGGCGACGGCTTCGAGGAAGCCGAACTCGCCGGCGTGCGTGCGTGGCTCTTCGGCAAGGCGACCACGATCTACGGCGGCAGCACCGAAATCCAGAACAACATCATCGCCAAGCGCGTGCTCGGCATGTTGGACCACCAGTAAGGAGCCGCGCGAAATGGCCATTCTCAACGAAGAACAGGAAATGCTGCGCGACATGGCGCGCGACTGGGCGACCAACGAAAGCCCCGTCACCGCCTGGCGCAAGGTCCGCACCGAAAAGCCCGCCGAGGGGTATTCTCCCGACGCGTGGAACACGATGGCCCAGATGGGCTGGGCCGGCGTCGTCATCCCCGAAGAACACGGCGGCAGCGACTTCGGCTGGATGAGCGCAGGCCTGGTGGTCGAGGAACTCGGCAAGACCATGACGGCGAGCCCCATCGTCGCCACGACGCTGGCCGCCAGCGCCATCGTGCTGGGCGGATCGGACGAACAGAAGGCCAGATGGCTGCCGAAGCTCGCCAGCGGCGAAGTCGTGGGCACACTCGCCTTCGACGAGGGCGCGCACCACGGCGGCAAGACCGAGGCTTCGGTTTCGGACGGCAAGCTCAGCGGCACCAAGGCCTTCGTGCACGAAGCGCACGGTGCCTCGCTGTTCGTCGTTTCGGCGGCCGACGGACTCTATTTGGTCGAGAAGGGCGACGGCGTGACTCTGTCCGACCGCAAGCTCACCGACATGCGCAGCCATGCCACCATCACCTTCGACGGTGCAGCGGCTGACAAACTGGCGGACGGCGGCGACGACCTCGCCGACAAGGTGCTCGACCGGGCGCGCATCCTCACCGCGGCCGAGATGCTCGGCATGGCGCAGCAGGTCTTCGACGTAACGCTCGATTACCTGAAGCAGCGCGTGCAGTTCAACCAGGTGCTCGCCAGCTTCCAGGCGTTGCAGCACCGCATGGCGGACCTGTTCGGCGACCTTGCGATGATGCGCAGCGCGGTCGAAGGTGGTCTCGAGGCGCTCGACAGCGGCCACGGCATCCCGCGTGCCGCCTGCGTCGCCAAGGCGGAGGCCAATCGCGTGCTCCACACCATGAGCCGCGAGGGCGTGCAGCTTCACGGCGGCATCGGCATGACCGACGAATACGACATCGGCTTCTACCTCAAGCGCGCCCGCGTGCTCGAGGCTAGCTGGGGTTCGACCAGCTACCTGCGCGACCGGTTCGCGTCGCTGGCGGGCTACTGACCCCGGTCGAACCGATCGAGGACGGCGTCCTCGCCCCCGGCGGCACACGGGTCGTCGGCGGCGGGGACGCGTTCGCGCAGCACGCGGCGTTCGTGCAGGCGAACCTCAAGAAGAACTACACGGCCAACTTCGTCCACGGCGTGCTGGGGATGACCGGGTTCCGGCTCATCTACGCGCCCACGATCATCCCCGCCTACCTGATGGCGATCACCGGCAACCCGGCCGCGGTCGGGCTCGGCACCGCGCTGCTCCAGGCCGGCGCCACGGTCAGCCCGATCCTCAGCGGCGCACGGATCGAGCATCGCAGCTATATCCTGCCCTACTCCATCCGCGTCGGTTCGATGATGCGGCTCGCGATCCTCGGCATGGCGATCGCCGGGTGGACGCTCACCGGCAGCGCGCTGGTGTGGGTGACGCTGGGGCTGTTCCTGGTCCTCGGCTTCTTCAACGGGGCGCAGCGGGTCGCCTTCCAGATGATCATGGCCAAGGTTATCCCGATCGAGCGGCGCGGGCGGCTGCAGGGCTATCGCAACATGGCCGGCGGCACGATCGCCGCGGTCCTCGCCTGGGTCGCCGGGCACTGGTTCATCGAACAGGAATGGCTCGGCAACGGGTATTCGACCACGTTCCTCTTCGCATTCCTCCTTACGAGCGCCGGGCTGCTGGTGCTCCAGTTCATGATCCGCGAGCCCCCTGCCCCCGCCAGCCGGCCGGTCATCCCGCTGAAGGAACGCATCCGCCAGTTTCCGCAATTGCTCGAGGACCGGGACTTCGCCCGCTTCATCGCGGCGCAGGCGCTGGCCACCTCGATCCGTATCGGCGGGCCGTTCTGGACGATCTACGCCGGCGCCAAGCTGGGGCTCAGCGGCGCGCTGGTCGGCGCGCTCAGCTTCGCGTTCCTCGGCGCGGATACACTTTCGAATCTCCTCTGGGGGCCGATGGGCGACCGGCTGGGCTTCCGGATCGTCTATATCCTGTCTCTGGTGGCGGTGACGGCGGGCGTCGTGCTGCTGATCGTCGCGGGCGCGCCGTGGATGTTCTACGCCGCCTTCGCCCTGCTCGGGCTCGGCGGATCGGGCTGGATGCTGGCTGCGACGACCATCGTCCTCGAATTCGGCGCCCACGAGGACATCCCGATGCGCCTCGCCTTCGTGACCACGGCCGAAGGCGCGGTGGCGGCGATCGGACCAGTGCTGGCGGGTTTGCTGGTGGCCGCGGCGGGGTTCGGCCCGCTGTTCGCTTTCGTGCTGGCATCGCTCGCCGGAGCGCTCGGCCTGATGATCTTCGCGGTGCGCGAACCGCGCGGACGGCATATCGGAAGTTAGTTGATCGGGGTCTGGCGTGTCTGCATGCCAACAGACCGGTGCAAATCGTATGTTCCCCTACGTAAAACCTTCGATTGTTGCTTGACAGCAGCACTCAACTGCCATTCAATTTCGAGAAACGGGTATTGGCCGCCACAAGGCGCCACAAACAACCGTTCGTATGGGAGAGGACCTGATGATCAAGACATCTTTGCGCCACACGTGTGCCGGTTTCGCACTCGCGATGGGGCTCGCGGCGGCGCCGGCATACGCACAGGTCGGTACCGCGGCCAACGACGATTCGCCGCCCCAGGCGGAACCGGAAATCATCGTCACCGGCACGCTCATCCGCGGCAACACCGAAGACCAGCCCGCCCCGATCGACGTCATCAGTTCCGAGGAACTGGCGAAGCAAGGGTCGCCCAGCGTCATCGACCTCATCAAGAACCTCCCCACCTCGAACGGCATCATCGGCGACGCGAACCAGTTCGACGCGCGCGCACAGGGCAACGAAGGCGTCGCTTCGGTCAACCTGCGCGGTCTAGGCCCGCAGCGCACGCTCGTCCTCCTCAACGGCCGCCGCATCGTGCCTTCGGGCGGCAGCGGCATCCCCATCGTCGACGTCAACCTGATCCCGAGCGCGGCGATCGGCCGGATCGAAGTGCTGAAGGACGGCGCGGCGGCGACCTACGGTTCCGATGCGATCGGCGGCGTGGTGAACTTCATCACCAAGACCAACCAGGACGGCTTCCTCGTTTCGGGCGACTATCGCTACATCGAAGGGTCGAAGGGCGACTACGGCGGCGCGGTCAGCTTCGGCAAGGATGTCGATGGGCTGCGCTTCTTCGTGTCGGCCGGCTACCAGCGCCGGTCGGAACTGCAGACGCTCGACCGCGACTTCGTGATCCAGCCCTATCCGAACAACCCGCAGGGCGGATGGACCGGGGGCGGCAACCCGGGCAACTTCGACTTCAACGGTCCGTTCGTCGGCGGCAACGTGTTCTCCGCCGACCAAGGCTGCGTCGCGCTAGGCGGCTTCCGCAGCCTGCCTGGTTCGACCACCGACCGCTGCTTCAACCAGTACGGCCTGTTCGGTAACCTGGTCGAACCGGAAGAGCGCTTCCAGTTCTTCGGCGACGTGGAATTCGACATCGGATCGAGCTCCAAGCTGCGCTTCAACGCGCTGTGGGGTCATTCGGAAACGCAGATCACCACTTCGCCGAGCTACCTGCCGACGCTGCCGCCCTCGGGCTACGCCGCGAACGGCCTGACCAGCATTCCGGCGGGCGGCATCACCACCCCGGCGCAGGCAGCGGGCCTCGGTTTGTTCGTCATCCCGGCTTACTCTCCGGCGCTGCGCGACTACTGCGCCCTCTACGGAGCTACCGCGGGCTGCGCGCCCGGCCAGCCGGCCACCGCATTCCCGGTCCTGTTCCGTCCCGCGCTGCTCGGCGGCAACCCGCTGTTCTTCGGCGATAACGAACGCGGCTCGGCAACATCGCCGCGTATTTCGGACGAAGTCCTTCTGAGCGCCGAGTTCCGCACCGAACTCACCCCCTCGCTCGATCTCACCGTCAGCGGCACCTACAGCCAGTACGACCGCTTCTTTGGCGGCACCGACACCTTCGGCGACCTGTTCCAGAACGCGCTGGCCGGGTTCGGCGGAGCGTGCGCCTACGCATCGCCTCAGTCGCGCGCGGGGCTGACCGCCGCCCAGCTCGCCGCACTGGCGGGAACGAACGGGTGCACGTTCTACAACCCGTTCTCGACCGCTATTCAAGTGAACGCCGCGACCGGAGAGACCAATCCGAATTACGCCGGCACGCGCAACCCCGCCGGGTTCAACCTGACCCCGGGCGCAGGTCTCATCAACGACCTCGGCACCATCGACAACTTCTTCCAGGATACCGGCACGCGGGCGATTACCGAACAGATCGTCGCCGACGTCGTCCTCTCCGGCCAGACGGGCATCACCCTGCCGGGCGGCGGAATTGGATTCGCGATCGGCGGGCAGTACCGCAAGAACGATTATCAGCGGCGCTACAACTACGTCAGCAACCTCGACTTCTTCCCCTGCCCCGGCTCGGCCCTGACGACCGGCGCGATCTGTTCCCAGCAGACGGGTGCACTGGGCTTCCTCGGCACCAACCGCAACGGATCGTCCTCCGGCGACATCTGGGCGGCGTTCGGCGAGCTGCAGCTCCCCGTCACCGATCGCATCCAGGTCCAGCTCGCCGCGCGGTTCGAGGATTACGGCGGCAACGTCGGGTCCACCTTCGACCCGCAGGGCCGCGTGAAGTTTCAGGTCACCGACTGGCTCGCCCTGCGCGCCGGTGCCGGTACCACGTTCCGCGGTCCGCCGTCGCAGCAGCTGGCCGGTAACCTCACCTCGCTGCAGATCATCGGCTCGTCGTTCCGCGCGATCGACGTGGGCGGCAATCCCAACCTCGCACCCGAAAGCGCGACGACCTACAACGCCGGCGTCATCGTCGACACCGGCGCGTTCAAGGCGACGGTCGATTACTTCCGCTACGACCTCGACGGGCCGATCGAAGGCGAACCGGTGCAGGGCATCGTCAACGCCCTGTTCGGCGCGACCGGCAGCGCGAACTGCAACAATCCGGAATATGCCGCCCTGCAATCGCGCTTCACCTTCACGGCGGCGGGTTGCGGCATCGGCAACGTGCAGCGCCTGCGGACCCAGATCGTCAACTCGTCGAAGATTCGCACGTCGGGCATCGACTTCCAGACCAGCTACAGCCTCCCGTTTGCGGGCGATGGTTCGATCACCGCCGGTGTCGCAGGCACTTACGTGATCGAATACAAGACCAGCGACGTGACCGTGGAAGGCATCCTGGTGCAGCCCGCGTTCGATGCGGTCGGCCTGCTCAACTACCAGACCACGGCCTATCCGCTGCCGGAATGGAAGGGCAACGCGTTCCTCCAGGCCGACTTCGGACGGCAGTCGTTGCGGGCGCAGGTCAACTACATCGACGGTTACACCGACCAGCGCGGTGCGGCGATCTTCGGGCCGAACCCGGGCGCGCTGGCAGGCGCTTCGGTGACGACGGGCAAGGAGATCAAGCCCTTCACCACCGTCGACCTGACCTACCGTCTGACCCTGCCGACCGATACCACGCTGGCGGTATCGCTGCAGAACATCCTCGACGAGGATCCGCCGTTCGCGCGTCTCGACCAGAACTACGATCCGTTCACCGCGACCCCGCTCGGCTTCACGGCCAAGGTGGCGATCTCGCAGGCGTTCTGATCGGACGAGCATGACGGAAGGGGCCGGGCGGGAAACCGTCCGGCCCTTCTCGTTTCGCCGATCGAAGGGGGTCAGCCCGAGCCTAGGTCAGCCCGGTTCGGGGTCAGCCCCGCTCGGGCGGGTCGGCGAACAGGCCCGCGCACAGCGTCCAGGCGTAGAGCCGCACGGCGGTCGCCGGGTCGGGCTGGCGCGCGGCCCAGGCCCGGGCCTCGTAGGCGCCGTTCAAGGCCGGCATGATGATCTGGCTCGCCACCATCGGGTCCACCGCGCGCACGCTGCCGTCGGCGATCCCGTCGGCGATCATTCCGGCAAAGCGGTTGGCCAGCCGGTTCGACCGGACGACCACGCTGCCCCGCTCGCCCATCGGCAGCGCCTGCAACGCGGCGGTGCGCAGCAGCGGGGTTGGGTCGCGGAACTGCAGGTCGATCAGTTCGGCCAGCGCGCTGGCAATGCGGGTCCACCCGTCCGAACCGCCGGCCGAAGCATCGCCGTCGCGCGCGGCGATCTGCACCGCCGACAGCCGGTCGTAACTCTTCTCGAAGCATTCGAAGACGAGATCGTCCTTCGCTTCGTGATGGTGGTAGAAGCTGCCCTTGGTGACGCCGAGCGCGGAGGCGATGCGGTTGACCGATGCCCCGCGATAGCCGCGCTGGTTGATCATCACGGTCGCCGACCGCAGGAACGCCTCGACCGTGTCGCCGTCACCCTCCTGCGTCCGCCATTCCGCGCGGTCGAGCGCGCGGGGGGCCCATTCGCCCGCATTCGCCGCGAGGCCGCGAGACAGGATGTCGAACATCCGCGCCTCCAGCCGGGCAAAATCGTTGACCGAGTAGCTCAGCGCCCAGACCGGCCACCAGAACATCGCTTCCAGCAGCACGTGTGCCCGCGCGGTGTCGAGCGCGCGCTGCGGCCCGGTGCGCCGCCCGTCGTCGCCATCCCCGCCGAAAAATCCGCGTACTGTCTGAACGATGCGGCCGTAGCGGTCGAGCAGCGGGGCCTGCGCCTCCTCGTCCAGCGTGCGGATTTCGCTGAGCGAGGTGATGAGCCCCTTCTCGCCGTCGCGGATGCGCTTGCGCAGTGCGACATGCGCGGCGATGAACGCGCGCAGGCGGGCGGCGGGATCGGCTTCGGCCGCGGCCGTCCGGGCGGCGTCCTCCAGCCAGTCGAGCGTCGCCTCGTAGACCGCGACGACCAGCTTGTCCTTGCGATCGAAGTAGTAGGTGATGCTGGTGGCGTTGAGCCCCACCGCGCGAGCGAGGCCGGCGAAGGTCGTGCCCTTGACCCCGAACTCGTTGATAAGCGCGGAGGCCGCGTGGATCACGTCCTCGCGCCGGCGTTCGTACCGCCGGGTTTCCCCCTTCGCCTGTCCCCTCCCCGCCATAAGACCCTAGGTAACCGCCGGTTCCGGTTCGAACAATGCTTTCAGGTCTTTCTTCAGGATCTTGCCGTTGGCGTTGCGCGGCAGGGTGTCGTGGACGAAGACCACACGCACCGGCACCTTGAAGCGGGCGAGCCGCTCGGCCACCCATGCCTGCAGCTCGGCCTCGGTGGCAGACGTCCCGGGCGCGAGGTGGACGACGGCGGCCGGTTCCTCGCCCAGCGTGGGGTGCGGAATGCCGACGAGCGCGGCGTCGGTGACGGCCGGGTGGTCGTAGAGCACGTTCTCGACCTCGGACGAGTAGATGTTTTCGCCCCCGCGCAGGATCATGTCCTTGGCCCGGTCGACGATGTAGCAGTACCCCTCCTCGTCCAGCCGCGCGAGGTCGCCGGTGCGGACCCATCCGTCGATGAATGTCTCGGCCGTCGCCTCGGGCTTGTTCCAGTAGCCCTTCACCACCATCGGCCCGCGGGCGTAGAGCTCGCCGACCTCGCCCACCGGCAGTTCGCGGCTGCCGTCCTCCGACATGATCTTGAGGTCCGCCACCGCGACAGCCGGACCGCAGCTGGTGGGGTGCATCAGGTAGTCTTCGCTGGAGATGCCGGTGACGGTGGCCATCGTTTCGGTCATGCCCCAGCCGTTGCCGGGCAGCGCGCCGAATTCCTCGCGGATCTTGCGGACGAGCTCGGGCGCCGAGGGCGCGCCGCCGTAGGCGATCGCCTCGAGGCTGGAGAGGTCGTACTTGTGGCGGTTGGGATGCTCGAGCAGTTGCCAGGCGATCGTCGGCACGCCGCCGGTGGCGTTAACCTTCTCGCGCTCGATGATGCGCATCGCCTCCTCCGGCTCCCAGCGGTGCATGAAGATCATCTTGCTGCCGCCCGCGACCAGCCCCATCAGGCCGGCCGAACAGGCGGTGACGTGGAACAGCGGGATGACCGTCAGCGTCGTGCGCGGCTGAGGCTCGGGTATTTCGTCACCACGCCGCAGGACCGCAACCGCCGCGCCATACCCGCTGGAAAAGATGTTGCTGACGAGGTTGCGGTGCGTGCCGAGCGCGCCCTTGGGCTGGCCGGTGGTGCCGCTGGTGTAGAAGATCGTCGCGTCGTCCTCGGGCGCGATATCCTCGTGAGGGATTTCGTCGTCGGGCAGGCCGGACCACGTCGGAGGCGCACCGATCAGCGTTTCGAGCCGTTCTGCCGGGGCGGCGAGGTGGTCATCCGCGCGGGTGACGAAAACATGCGCGAGGTCGGGAATTTCGGCCGTGTGCGGCGCGATCCGCTCCCACCGCTCGTCGTCGCAAATGAGCACTTTCGTGCCCGAATCGGCGAGGCCGTAGGCAAGCTCGTGCCCCGTCCACCACGCATTGAGCGGTACCGCGACCGCGCCCAGCGTCACCGCGGCGAAGAACGCGACCGGCCATTCGGGCAGGTTGCGCATCGCGATGGCGACGCGGTCGCCCTTGGCCACCCCGCGTTCGCGCATTTCGTGCGCCAGTTTCGCCACTGCCCGGTGGAACATGGCGTAGGTCACGCGCTCGGCCTCGTAGACGAACGCCTCGCGCGTGTCGCCGTGCATGCGAGCGAGCGCCATCAGCGCGCGCAGGTTGTCGGGCGCGTTCTTCCAGACGCGCGTCGGTACGCCGCGGATCTCGACGGTCTCCATCTCGAACCGCTCGCCCGGGGCCGTCAGTCGGTCGCGGATTTCGGCGCGGCTCGCCGCGGGAAATCCCGGGGGCGGGACGAAGCCGATCGCGTCCGCCAAGGTCTGTTCAGTCATAAGCGCCCTCTCCGGCTATGTCTTTTCGAACGGGAGATTACGCCTTAGCCCTCCGCGCGCAACCGCAAATTCCGAAGAAAGGTATGCCGCCCCGCACAACAGGGCGGTTGCGGCTGCCGGAAAGGCGGGTATGTCAGCGGGCAACGACAAGAATCGGGAGAATGCCGGTGTTCGGACTGGGTAGCGCCAAGGGCGCGGGATTCGACGAGGACCGCCTCGCGCGGATCGAACGGTTCCTCGACGAGGCATACGTATCGAAGGGCAAGCTGCCGATGACGCAGCTGGTCGTGGCGCGTGACGGGGAGCCGGTGTTCCAGTCGAAGCTCGGCACGATGGGCGAAGGGCGCGAGGCCTTGCGCGACGATGCCCTGTTCCGCATCGCCAGCATGACCAAGCCGGTCACCTCGATCGCGTTCATGCAGCTGGTCGAAGCATGCAAGGTCGCGCTGGAAGACCCCGTGACCAAGGTCTTTCCCGAATTTGCCAACCTGCAGGTCTTCGCGGGCGGCGGCGGCAGCGATATGCCGTTCGCGCCGGGCAAGGCGGCCGGGACGATGACCTTCGCGCACCTGCTCAGCCACATGTCGGGCTTCAGCTACGGCCTGCAGAACCGCACCAACGTCGACGCGGCGTATCGCAAGAACAACTTCGACTTCGCCCGCGCGCATCTCGAATCGGACGAATGGGTCTCGCGGCTCAGCCAGATCCCGCTCGAATTCTCGCCCGGCGAACGCTGGAACTACTCGGTCTCGACCGACGTGCTCGGCGTCGCGGTGGAGCGCCTGTCCGGCATGCGGCTGGGCGAATACTTCAAGGCGCACATCTTCGACCCGCTGGGCATGGACGACACCGCGTTCGGCGTGGCGGAGGACAAGCTCGACCGGCTGGTCGACGCCTACCAGTACGTCCCCGGCAAGGCGGCGAAGATGATCGACGCCGGGCCCACCAGCAACCTCGGCCGCCCGGGCAAGTTCGACAGCGGCGGCGGCGGGCTCGTATCGACGATCGCCGACTACCAGAAGTTCGTGACGATGCTGGTCAATCGCGGCGAGGCCGGCGGCAAGTGGATCGTCGGGCCCAAGACGCTGGACCTGATGACCGCCAACCACCTGCCCGGCGGCCAGGACCTGACCCAGCTGTCGCAAAGCCTGTTTTCGGAAAGCAACAACGCGGGCGTGGGCTTTGGCCTCGGCTTCGCCACCGTGATCGATCCGGCCAGGACCCTCGTGCCCAGCAGCATGGGCGAATACTACTGGGGCGGCGCATATTCGACCGCGTTCTACGTCGATCCGGTCGAGAAGGTGACGATGGTCTTCATGACGCAGGTCTATCCCTCCAGCGCCTACCCCATCCGACGCCAGCTTCGCACGCTGATCAATTCCGCTATCACCGACAGCCGCGCCTGAGGAGAGCACACATGTCCGACCCCATCACCTCCCACCGCGAGGGCGACGTCCTCGTCGTCGTATCGAACAACCCGCCGGTGAACGCGCTCGGCCAGGCGGTCCGCGCCGGCCTCAAGCGCGAGATCGAAGCGGGCCTTGCCGACGACGGTGTGAAGGCCATCGTCATCCGCTGCGATGGGCGCACGTTCTTCGCCGGCGCGGACATCACCGAATTCGGCAAGCCGCCGATGGGCCCCAGCCTGCCCGAAACGCTCGACGCGATGGAGGCATCGGACAAGCCGGTCGTCGCCGCGATCCACGGTACGGCGCTGGGCGGCGGGTGCGAAGTCGCGCTTGCGTGCCACTACCGTGTCGCGGTGCCGAGCGCGAAGCTGGGCCTGCCCGAGGTGAAGCTCGGCCTCATACCCGGCGCCGCGGGCACCCAGCGCATGCCGCGCCTCGTCGGGGCCGAAGCTGCCCTCCCCCTCGTCGTCGGCGGCGATCCGATCTCGGCGAAGAAAGCCGAAGCGATCGGTCTGGTCGATGCCATCGTCGGCGAGGACAGCCTGGAAGCCGACGCGGTCGCCTTCGCGCGCAGCAAGGTCGGCCAGCCCGTCCCGCGCGCCAGCGAAGGCACCGCGAACCAGGACGGCGTGAAGAACCCCGCCCTGTTCGACGACTTCCGCCACAAGCAGGCGCGAAAGATCCGCGGCTTCGACGCGCCCAACGCCGCGATCGAGGCGGTGAAGGCGGCGGGCGAGATGCCCTATGCCGAAGGCGTGAAGAAGGAACGCGAGCTGTTCATGAAGCTCATGACCGGCACCCAGAGCGCCGCGATGCGCCACTACTTCTTCGCCGAGCGTGCCGCGAACAAGATCGACGATGTGCCCGCCGATACCCCGTTGATCCCGATCAGAAAGGTGGGCGTGATCGGCGCGGGCACGATGGGCGGCGGCATCTCGATGAACTTCCTGTCGGCCGGCATCCCGGTCACCATCCTCGAGATGCAGCAGGACGCGCTCGATCGCGGCACCGGCACGATGCGCAGGAACTACGAGAACACGGCCAAGCGCGGGCGCATGACCGCCGAACAGGTGGAAGGCGCGATGGGGCTGCTCACCCCCACGCTGGACTACGCCGACCTAGCCGACTGCGACCTCGTGATCGAGGCGGTCTACGAGAGCATGGACGTGAAGAAGGAGGTCTTCGCCAAGCTCGACGAGGTGGTGAAGGAGGGCGCGATCCTCGCGTCCAA